>JBDNFN010000031.1:0-23018 GCA_041689795.1 Fuerstiella sp.
CGAATATCGCTGCACAAGGGCGATGTTCTGCAGGTGACCGTGTTTCCAAACGCAAGCCATGGTGCGGATTCAACACTGGTGGAATTCGAGATCTCTGAAATCGACGGGGCCGATCGCGAGTGGAAGCTTGGCAATGCGGTACGTAATCTGCTGCAGGGCAATCCGCACGACGCAGGCCACGACGCGGCCTGGTGCTTTCTGGAAACGACCGACGGTCCCGTGTTTCTTACGGAAACGAAGGCCGCGATCAACGGACAGAACGACTTGCAGGCGTGGAGTCTGGGCAGCGAACCGTCTGTGTTTGTGAACCGATCTGAGAATCCGATTGACGTCTGGACTTCTTTGCCTGCGTTGTCATTTTTTGTGCATCCGGGCATCGCCAGGCCGGTGACTGTCGCCTGGGTTTGCCCTGCGGACATGACTGCCCGCGTGGCTGGTCGAATAATGGATGCTCATCCATCCGGTGGAGGCGATGGTATTGCTTTCCGGCTGGAGCATCTAGCGGTTCCGGCTTACGGTGCAGACCTTGTCGAACTGGGGCGACTGTCGAATTCGGCGGACATCAGGATCAAACCGGCTCCGACGATTCCTGTCGCGTACGCTGTCGTTGAGTCGAATCCGAAAGATTCGCCGCTGCACAAACGAGGCGACCCGGAGCAGCCTGGCGATATTGTACCACGGCACTGGCTGTCTGTTCTGGGCGGCGGCGTTGTGTCAGCCGATGGTGGCAGTGGTCGGCAACAGCTGGGCAACTGGATCGCAGAACATCCGCTGATGGCTCGCGTGATGGTGAATCGGATTTGGCACTGGCATTTTGGCCGTGGCCTTGTAGCGACGCCGAATGACTTTGGTTCGCGAGGCGAGCGGCCTGATCATCCTGAATTACTGGACAGGCTGGCAGCGGAATTTCGTGCCGGAGGATACAGTTTCAAGGCCATGCATCGGCTGATCATGAATTCGGCCGCTTATCAGCGCAGCAGCGAAGTAACAGATGCGACGGCCACGGGTGATGCGGATAACCGATTGCTGACTCGGTTTGTGCGACGACGGCTGGACGCAGAAGAAATTCGTGACAGCATGTTAATGGTGGCTGGAAGGCTGGATCCCTCCCCCGCCGAGAATCATCCGTTTCCGCCAGAAGAGTCATGGACGTTTACTCAGCACACTCCCTTCAACGCCGTTTATGAAACCAACAAACGCAGCGCGTATTTGATGGTGCAGCGACAGCGGCGGCATCCCTATCTGGCATTGTTTGACGGGGCCGACCCGAATGCCAGTACGCCGGTTCGCGAAGTAACGACCGCACCGACTCAGGCACTGTTCTTTTTGAACGCACCGTTCTTTCATGATCAGGCGGCTAAATTTGGGGAAAGAATTCAACAGGCTGGTAACGACAGGCAGCGAGTGGAATTTGCATTTCAAACGTTGCTGCAACGAAGTGCGTCGTCGGCTGAGCATGTTCAGGCCGAAAGTTTTTTGAGTCAATATCCCGGCAGTGCAGAAGACAAGTGGGCCGCATATTCACGCGTGCTGCTGGCGGCAAACGAGTTTTTGTATCTGGACTAAAAATAATGACAACCAGAATCAATTCTGAGAGTGCCGATTCACGGGGCACCAATTTTCAGCGACGTTGTTTTCTGCAATCGTCGGTGTCAGGTTCGATGCTGCTACCAGGAATTGTTCAACAGTTGCTGGCGGATAGTGATGATCCGCTAGCCGCGCGACAGCCGCATTTTCCGGGCCGGGCGAAACGTGTCATCTTTCTGTTTATGACGGGCGGCGTATCGCATGTTGACACGTTCGATCCAAAGCCCGCTTTGACTCGCGATCACGGCAAGGAAATCAAGGCCGATCATCCGGAGATCAAAGACCGTCCGGGATACGAAAAGATTTTCCTGAAGAAGCCTCAGTGGGAATTCGCAAAGTATGGAGAAAGCGGCACTGAAGTCAGTACGCTGTTTCCTAACGTCGCTGGCTGCGTTGACGATATCGCGATGATTCGTTCGATGCATACGGCTCATTCGAATCACTATAACGCCACTTTGGGAATGCACACGGGTTCGTACACATTTGCCAGGCCGAGTCTGGGGGCATGGGTTAGTTATGGACTGGGCAGCCTGAATCGCAACCTGCCAGGATTTGTGGTGATTGCTCCAAAACAGACGTATGCGGGAACTCAGGTTTATGCCAACGACTTTCTGCCAGGCGCTCATCAGGGAACTTTGGTTCTGCCGGGGGCTGTTCCCATTTCTAACGTGAAGCCGCAGGTGCCGACAGATCGGCAGCAACTGGAACTTGCCGCGTTGAATACCATGAATGCTCGACATCTGGAATCTCGGCACAACGATAATCTTCTGGCTGCTCGGATGCGATCATTTGAAACAGCATTTGGCATGCAGATGGCCGTTCCGGAAGCGTTTGATTTCGGGCAGGAAACCGCCGCCACACTCTCGAGCTATGGATTGCAGCCCGGACAGACCACCGGGTTCGGCTGGCAGTGCCTTGCCGCACGACGCCTGGTGGAACGCGGTGTGAGATTTGTGGAACTGATTGATACGGGCTCGTCCGGCAACTGGGACGCTCACGGCGACATGATGAGTCACGTGGGTTTGGCGAAAAACGTCGACCAGCCGATTGCCGCTCTGCTGAAGGACCTGAAACAAAGCGGAATGCTGGAAGATACTCTGGTCGTCTGGACGACCGAGTTTGGTCGCACTCCGTTTAACAACACGGCTGATGCCAAGGGCAGAGAACATCACCCGTGGGCCTTTACATCGTGGCTTGCCGGCGCCGGTGTGAAACCTGGCATTGTTTATGGAGCGACAGATGAACACGGCCTGCGTGCCGTTGAGCAACCTGTCGACGTGCACGATTTTCATGCCACGATTCTACACCTGATGGGATTCGATCACGAACGTCTGACATATCGTCACGCGGGCCGCGACTATCGCTTAACCGACGTTGCCGGCAACGTTGTGAAGGGCGTATTGTCTTAAACACTTGCAGCCTGCATCGCAGCGGTGCACGTACTGTGTGAGGACCGGCTGCCGTCAAACGAACAATGCCGACCTGAAGACAGGTCGGCATTGAGTGAACAGTGGAACCCCCAAATCGTGCGCCACCGGTGTGACTATCGAACGTCGGTGATCAGCATAACAAGCTGCTAGCCTTCGAAATCACCTACCTTTACAACATTCACTGTCTCAACGCAGGCGGTGATATGATTGCTGGGTTTGATTTCGCGACTTAGAAAATTCAGCATGCATTCGCAGGCCGCGTGCGTTGCGACAACTTCGATTCTCACGCAGGGCTTCTTCTTAATCTCACCATCCTGCAAGTCGTGCCTTCCGGATCCCATGCACGGTGCGATAGTAAATCCAGAGGCTCCGCATTCGATAAACGCCTTTTCCAGACGTTCTTCCAACGCCTGTTCCGCAACGACAGTTAGACGGCGGACGGCCGTGAGACCTTTTCGTCGAGCGGCATGAGCGTCGGAGGATAGCGGCATAAGAGAATCGAGTCCTCGAATTTCAAAGGTCAGACCTTCCATCTCGAAATCGCGTCCCATTTCCTGGAGTTTTTCCATCACGCTATGGTCAACAAGGCGAGTGTCGGACAGGTCCACAATCAGATTGCGGCGCTGTACGAGTCCAATCTGTTCGATCTGACGACGGAAAGGAATCCAGTTGCTGAACACAGCAGATTCGCGGGCGACAATCATGCTGGTGTTGCTGTTTACTTCCTGAACTTCGATGTACGGCTTAAACAGCGATTTAAGCGGAACACCGTTGGCGATGTGAATTACCATTTTCAACAGAATACCGGCAGCCACACCGATCAGCAGGTCGGTGGCCAGCACAACGACGATCGTCGTCACAAAGATCGCCAACTGCTCTTTACCAATGCGGTAAACGTGAACAAATTCGTTGGGATGAGCCAACCGTGAACCGGTGTAGACCAGCATCGCAGCCAATGCTGCGATGGGAATTAGATGCAGCACAGCTGGAATAAACGCGACACAAACCAGCAGAAAGACACCGTGCCACATGTTTGCGAAACGAGTTCTCGCACCGTTGTCAATGTTTGCCCTGCTGCGGACAATTTCCGAGATCATCGGAAGTCCACCAATACTGGATGCACACAGATTAGCGATACCAACAGCCACAGTGTCGCGGTCCATACTGGCCTTGCGTTTCCAAGGGTCCAACAGATCAACCGCCTTGGCACTCAGCAGTGATTCCAGCGTACCAATCAGAAAGAACATCATCACCCATTTCCAGGCCACCGGTTGCTTTAGCGCGGTGAAGTCCGGAGTCGTGATGAACTCAAACATTCCGAATGTTTCCTTCGGCATCGACACCAGAAACTTGTCGCTCAACTGGTGAGAAACCCCCATGAAATCGTATGAATGTTCTTTAAGCAGGCCAAAAAACATTCCCATAGGAATGGCAACCACAAGCACAACCAGAGGCCCGGGAATCGGCTTCAGCATCGGCATTCGCAGCCGCACTGATGGCCACAGAAACATGATCAACAGACTGGTGATCCCAATCACCGCAATGGCAGGATTTGCTTCGCGAACATACTGTGGAAACTGCCCCAGCATGTGAAACGGACTGCCGGAGCCAGTCACTCCGAGAGCAACGGGAAACTGTTTAATGATAATGATGCAGCCAATCGCGGCAAGCATACCGTGCACGGTCGAAGTGGGGAAAAACTCTCCCAGAATACCGGCCCGAAAAACACCAAACAGAATCTGCAAAACGGCCGCCACAACGCCTACAGCCAACGCAGCTTTGTAGGCGGTAGCATCAGCCGGATCCCATCCGTTTTTTATTCCGTCTCCACCGAACGACTCGATGCAGCCCAGCACAATCACAATCATTCCGGCGGCTGGCCCTTTAATTGTCAGCTCGCTGTTGCTGATAAACGTGGTAATGATCGCACCGCAGATTGCTGTAAAAATACCAGCGATCGGGGGAAACCCGGAAGCACTGGAAATTGCCAGACACAACGGAAGAGCGATAAAAAACACAAGCAGTCCGGAAAGTATGTCCTGCTTGAAATATTTCGCAAATCCCGTCAGGTTGCCTCGGGGGATTTCGACCTTACTGTCAGTAGCCATCGATATTGTCCTGGACTTGATTGGTGAATTGATGTTGAGATGAATAAACCGGATGCGTTGCTTAGAATTCCAGCAGCTTGGGGCACGCGATCGTTGCGTACACTTCACTCAGAACTCGAAAGCGGTTAGAAGAAACTCATGAGATCAGCTAAGGCATATTCTTAGGCGGCGAATAGGGATCGCCTCGAGCTGGCTTCCATGAAATCAGTTCGTCGAGACTTGCATGCCGAGCCCATGGCCGCGGGGTTCGGCTGCCAATCGCGACGTGTCGTTCAGCTTTCTGGTCTGGCAGAAATTCCGGATCGCTCTGTGGAACAACGCCACTTTCAGGATGATCATGCCCACCCGGTTGAATATTCCCCTCAGACGGGTGGCGATTGTGGATCAGGGCCTGAGCAGCATGGAAGCGAGACGCCACCCCGGGTTGCGGCCACAGACCGCCACCGAGAATCAAGACGGCTAAAATCAGAACGGCGATCCGTTCCGCCGGTCGCACCTTCAAAGACACTGATACCGTATAACGCGTTCCGGTGAAGATTCTGAAGTAGGCGTGCATCACAGCAATGCTGTTCAACGCAGCGGCAATTACTACAGCCATTCCGATCAAAGGATAAACTTCAACAGCACCTTCCACCAGCAGTTCCGTGCCGATGAAACCAATCGTGCCCGGGAAGCCGATTGATGCTAAACCCGTCAGCAAAAACAATGCAGCCAGCGTGGGCGTGTGTTCGTAGAGCCCTCGATATTGTGTAAGCGAAAATCGCCCAATCCTGGCTTCCACGGATCGCATGGTCAGCCCGAAACCACCCATCGCCAGCCCCACAGAAATCCAGACGCACAACGCACCGGTCAGACCAATGGGGGTCAGCAATTCGAGGCCAACCAGCACCAGAGATGAGTGGCTGAGAAACAGGTAACAGAAGAATCGCCGCGAGTCGGTTTGAACCAGAGCCATCCCGGCCGCGTAAACAGACGTGATTAGCGAAACAATTGCGATACTCTGCAACGCCCACGACGGAGCAATTGGCAGCACGATTCTCATCACGACGTACGCACCGGTCATCGGCGTTACAAACAAGAGAGCCGTCCCGAGTGTTGCTTTTTCAAACAGGTCGGTCATCCAGCAGTGTACCGGAACGATTCCGCTTCTAAGTAACGCAGCCGCAGTTAACAGTCCACCCGCGACAATGGCCTGAGTGCTGGACTGCAGTTCGGGGTGGCCTATCACTCCATCAGGAAGCAACAGCCAGCCGCTAAACATCAGCAGCACAAACAGCCCCATGTGCAGAGAAAACACTCGAGAACAATTTCCTCGAGATCTGATTTCCAACAACGGAGGAATAATCGCAATTGTGCTGAGTACAATAATCGCCAGTGGTTCGCGGCAGCTTAGCGTTGCCAGCAACACGGATTCTGAAACCAGCGTTGCCGGAAACGAAAAGCGATTCATTTTTGTCCGCAGTGTGGACAGCACGGCCATCATGTACAGCAGTGCAGCCAGCGGCAGCAGCGGAGCATTCAGTTCGTCAATGACCAGCAGGTCAATTCCAAAGACAGAATGCAAAAGGTCCCAGTGGTCATGCGCGTCGTACGTATGCAGCAATCCAAAGTCGACCCATTCGCCCACCGCACAACACAGAGTCAGCGTACAGATACCCACAGACACCCGATAGGCAACTTCGCTGTCACGTATCAGGCGCACAATCAAGGCACCAACCAGAGGCACAATGACGGAAAGTTCCAGCCAGGGAAGATGAAGTTCTCGCATCATTTCATCTCCTTTTGATCATCGGCCGCGTCTTCATTCTGAACGTGCGACGTCACTAATTCCATTGCTTCAAATTCTCCTGAATCGTCGTCATCACCATCAACCGAAATATCGTCTCCTATAACCGCCGAAGATATTTTAATAACGTCGCGTCGAGACAACATTTTCACCCAGCCTTTTTCACGCCTGTCGCACCAGTTGAACACCGCATGAAACGGCCTCACCACATATGCATCCAACAGCGTGTCAAGGTAACCTCGTTCCAGAGCGAATCGATAGAACCAGTTCCGAATCGAGGCGCCGACAACGCGACGTTGTATTGATTTTTTTCGAGGCAAATGGTCGCCGATTGCGTTTTCGATCGAGTTATAGTCGCTAAGCAAAGACGGAGCTCGCAGCAACTGCAGAGTTCTCAGGCACGCATGGCCTATGATGTGAATTAACGCGATATAGCGAAAACCCAGACCGATTTCCGCGACGATGATTCCCACCTGAGTCAACGATGCAAAAGCCAGAGCACTCTTAATGTCCGTCTGCACCCGAGCCGTCACAGCACCGAACACAGCCGATAGCACACCGACCACAACCACCGTCACGCTCAGCGTCGTCGACAGTTCCAGAATCGGACTTACTCGCAATAGCAAAAACGCACCCAAATGCACCGACAATGAACCGTAAAACACAGCACTGGACGGCGTTGGCCCTTCCATTGCTCGTGGCAACCAACCAGAAAATGGAACCAATGCTGACTTACCAGCGGCGGCAAACAGCAGCAACAGTCCAATGATCAGAGCATCGCGTTCAGGAATCGTCGCATGACCTTCCGGCCATGGGCCAGCTCCCATCAATGCGTCAAAATCACCTCCACTGGTTAAGTGATGCATCGTAATTGCAGCGACCAGAAAGGCCGCATCGGCGATGCGATAAACACTCCAAACTCGCAGACCATTTCGAACTGGGTTTGGACGCTCATGAAAAAACGCAACCAGCAAAGCAGAAGACAGCCCGACAAGTTCCCATCCAAAGAACAGTGTTTCAATTGTGCCAGCCAAAGATGTGACAATCATCCCCAGCAGAAAGAAGGCATAGCTGATGAAGAACCGGTGGAAACCCTGCTCTCTGTGTAAGTAGCGACTGGCAAATGCACCAATCGTCCCGCACAGAACAAACGATAGAATTACAAAGGGCACTGACAGTCGGTCAAACACAAACTTCAGGTGGAAATGAAAGTGTTGGTGCACATCGGGTATTACGACCCAATTACCGAAGTTCAGCGTTACGTGCCGAGTGTCCAGTGCTAGCATCATCGCCAGAATTGCGACAGCAGAAACCAGACCAAATACCACTGCCGCTTCAGTAAACTTCGCCAGAGATCGTTCGCCCAAGGGCCGACCAGCCAGCGACGCCAACCCAAACACGGCCAGCAGCAGTGCCGGACTTCCAACGACACAGATTCCGAAGATCTGGAAGATCTTGTCGGGAGTCATACCCGGGTTCCTTTTGTTCTGATGAATGCGAATCCGAGCTGATCGCGAAGACCGCGAGTGCACTCGATTGAAGTTTCCGTTCTGGTGAGGTTCATAGAACCTGCCTTACAGACAACTAATTGATCACGTTGGAAGATTTTCATACTCTCGAATTCAGACTGAATCAACCTGTCATTCAACGGCTTAACCACAGCTTTTATTCTCGATCATCCTCAGCACTGTTTGCTGATTATTCTCAGACACAAGTACAGTCCACATCAGCTTGCGACGCTCAACAACCTGACCGGAAAGGTCGTGCCGGAGATTAACGCACACGCCCGTCGCGGCTTCCAACTGTCAGACTCACTTTGCTCCGCAGTTTATCGCCGCGGTCGTTCGCTTTGTCGTTAACTGCCAAGAATAAGATTCATCGCCTTTACCACCGTATAGGCCCACCACCGAATGCAACAGTCGTTCCACAATCGTTGAATTTCGAATATCCTGTGGCAGTGCCGACAAAGCTGAAAACGTTGATCTATTCAGACAGAGATTTCGAATCGGCGACTCACTGAAAGCGTTTTCCAACCTGCCTGGTTCCATTCAGGCCGCCACGAGAAAAGAAACATTGTTGGCCTGTCCTGACACGCCAAGCCAGTCTTTCGGGCAGTCGTAAGAAAATACAACATTACTTAATGTTCTTTGGACGCAACACAGAAACTCACACAAACATTTACAGTGAAATGAAAGCTCGCAAAATGACTTCAGTGCACAGTTTTTAACAATTACTGTTCAAACGTTTGCTGCTTAAGTGATGCAGCAAAACGTCATCCGCTCCAGGGTACCCCCGCGTTCATGCCGCTCTTCCCTAACTTGAAGAAGCCGATGCATCGACGATCGCAAACGGCAGGTTCTCACGAGAACCTCGACACCAGTCGGTTGAACACGGGATCACAGGCAGTTCGTGATTTTGCGGAATGTGTTTCACGAAGCGTCCGCCTGAAAAGTACATAATGTCCGACGAATTCGGATCGAGCACGGCTAACTGAACCCAGCCTCCGCGACAAATCCGAGCGATGGTTTCGTTTCGATCCATGATGCTCAGCATCGCTTCGGGCGTCGTTTCAATAATGAATAATAGACGCATCGGTTCATGAATATCCACGCCCTGCCACGGAAGACCTGTTCGAAGGTCACTGGCAGCCCCGTCCATCACACCCAGCATCGATGTGGCGTTATGAGGAAGCTTTGACCCCGACCCAAACCCCTGCCGATCGATCGCTGAAAACGTATACAACAAATTGATACCTTCGCAGACCGGCACTACGGCACTTAGCGTTCCCAGCAGAGTGCTACTGTCCGCATCGTCCTTGGTTGGATCGTAGGACATGAGAAACGAACGACGATCCAAAAACAGCCCACGAAGCCGGTCCCTTCTTGCGACGATGCACAGCGAGTTTGTGCAGTTGCCATATTCCGGTCGTGTTTCTGAAAGATTCTGTGATCTATCCTGAACATGCAGCAAAGCTTTGCCTTCAGAAATATCGAATTCTGCCGATTCAAAGCGGCGGCAGCGTTCCTGAGCATTTCGTTCGCAGGCACGGCTGAGTATGTCGCGAATCACCGGCATTCGCTGCACGTGCCAAGTCGGCAGCAGCTCCATGTCGTACAAAGTAATTTCATCCGTAGCAGTATTATGCTGACCGCCCATGAAAAATGTTTCCGTCGGAATCTCCAAACCCTGAGTCGCCAGAATCTTTCGAACTCGGGGGTCGTTCAGCATCGCTGCAGCGGTTCTTCCATTGGGACCACCCGCACCTCCGGAACATGCTCCGCAATGATAGGCAGACTTGTGAGGATTATTCAGGCATGCCGAACCGTGCCCCATGAACAGCACAATCGGTGCGAAAATTTTCGTCAGGCCGATATCCCGCAGCAGCTTGCCTCCGAGAGTTGCCATTTCCTGAACAGTAAAACCGATGTGTGCGCCTTCCGGTCCTGCAGCTACGCCATCCCCGCGTTGCAGTTTCAGTCGCGTAATCTGTGGTGGCTCAACAAAGTGACGAGCCGCCGTATTCAACTGAGCCGTCATTCCCGGAAACACCGTATACCCAACCAGCGGTGCTGTGGCCAATGGTCCCAGCAACGCAGACACAAACGCCCCCCCGAGCGATCGATGAGTCTGTTCCAGGATTCGGTGGGTTGCTGTGCCCAGAATTTTACGAGCTCTGGCCTTAGCCCGTGCGACTTCTTCCATTGAATAGACGGGCTCCTCAATCAGCCAAAACCGAGGCATCACAACAATCGGGCACAACGCAGAATAATGAGCGTCGCCGAGAGCCCGGTAGTACATTGGGATCCCGAAGAAACCGGCCGCGCCAAATGTCTCCACTTCCGGCGAAACTTCTTCAATATGCCGCCGAAACGATTCTTCACGAGCATCAATGCAACAGGTAATCTGAAGAATTGGATTTTCAGGACCTCGGCGAGGAAGAGATACCCGGGCTGCCACTGCATCCATGGCACTTCTGGCGTAACGACGTTCGAAGGCGATATGAAAAACTCGCTGCCGTTCCTTTTCAGAAAAATCGGCGAGCTCCTTAATCAGTTCTTTCCAGCCGGACGTACTTAGCGTAGACAGTGCGGATGGCCCCCATCCATTAACCTGTGCACACTGAAAAATCCGGAATGCATACTGTTCATTACTGATCTGCAGATGAGTCGGCAGCTTACTTCGCAGTGCGGCACTGAGTTCCGCCAACGGGCGCGTCCAGGAAAGAGTTTTTCTGGCGACATATTCCGTGGAAATCCGATCGAGCAGCAGTCGAACCGCCACAAATTCCATCAACGTCCCGGAAGGAGACGGAATGTATACCCGGTCCGGACGAATTTCTGTCTGCCAGATCATGCCCGCCCAACCTCTCAATGCCAGCATAGACGCTCGGATATATTCGTCGCGTTCTTCGTCGGTCACGCCCAGAGTTTTGAGTGAATCTGCGATCCACTCGGCCGGACTATTGCACTGTTCCCGCAACCGCTTGATCTCGGCCGGAAGACGTTTCATCCAGGGCAAACGCTGAATTTCAGATGTCGAAAACAACTGGCAGAACGAATCCAGAAATCCTGAATCGCGTTCCGGCAGACGCCATTGTGCAAATCCCTGATCCAGATAAGCCGCGCAGAATTTCACGAGCAAATCATGCACAGATTCGTCGGGGTCAACCTGAGTCAACTGCAGCAACAGGTCACGATGTCGAATAACACGTCGTACCGGTGGCTGAATCAGCGGAATTCGACGAACGCCCTCACAGCAGTAATGCCAGATCAGCTTCAGACTGACTTCTTCCCAAATCGGTGAGTCAGAGTCCGCAGATCGAGCCTTTCGCAAGGCCGATCGCAAGTCTCGGCTGAACGGAGCATCGGGAAGGCCGGCGACCCAGTGACGGGATTCCGCCACCAATTTCTTTCGCTTGCCTTCTGACGCTTCGGGGTGAAACTGCGACAAAGCGTCCGTTTCCATCAACAACCAGTTCAACTCGCTATCGTCGCCATACTGCATAGCGTTTTTTAAAAGGCTGACACGAAAATCAACACGCGAAGTAAGCCCAGCGACTGTTTCCGATGCGGAATAGGCCAACTCGCCTAACAGAATGTCGCGAAGATCTTCCTCAACAATTCGACCTTCCTGCAGCATCTTCCGGTAGGAAGCTTCGGGCAGGTAAGCTTCACAACCAAAGATCTCAGGTACCTGCCGCAGCGCTTCTTCAAAGGAAGTGTGCTCCAGAGCAGCCAGCGGATTCAGGAAGGTGAAGGCCGTGATGGGACCTTGCGAAGGCAGAAAAGCTGCGCCTGCCACGACAGACTTGTGAATAACTTCATTGCTGTTCGGCTCCGCAGCGGCGGATGAATCGCTTGCCATATTACTGACAACCATGTTCGAATTCTCCAAACTCTCAGCCAGTTTTTTTTGACGATCGTAATGGGGCAGCCCAATACAGATTCTTTTACTTATTACCGCAGGCAGGCAACTGAGTTCCCTGATTTCCATAAACACGGCCATGAGCCATTACCGGAATGCCACGAGTCGTTTCTGTCCCCGACTTCAGCGGGAAACTTTCTGACAGAAACAAACTGCGATCGATTCACCTAACAGCGTTTATTTGTTTGCCGCAGTTTTCCGTTAGCCGGACGACTGCAGGCTTGTTTCACCAAATAACCGCACGACGAATGTTGGGCTGACCTCGATACACAATCACCGACGCACACCTGCGTCTTCTGGAATCGCCACTTCCGCAACTGTCGTTCCAGGAGACAACGTTTTGTCAGCTATGCGGTCTGCATAAATTTAAAAGCGTCGCCTACAAGTACTAATGGCCGCTAGCGGCTGAGCTTACTGACAGAAAAAACGAGGGTGTTTTGAGGTTTCGCCGCTTTGAAAGACGTCGCGGACTTCCAATAAAAACACCACGATTAGCGCTTATAAGCCTGCTCAATCTTGCAAAAACCAAAGACAATCCCACCGGACCGAACAGTTGACATTCGTTCCAGCCGGAAGCGAGATTTTCAAATCTCCAGACAGCAGCATCCACCTGTTACCTAAGTGGTCATTCCGTGCGCACGCAGAACAGAATTATGCCACAGGTGGTCCACGTGAGGTGGGCGAACAGCTCGACAGCGACGTACAGTGATCGTGCTGGAGCTGCATTCGTACAAAAAAACTGTCCGCGTCGAGAATCACAACCTTCTGATTGAATATGCAAACAACATCATCGATGTCGTCCACTTCAACGCGTTCTTTGGATTCTTTGCTCTCGAGCTCAGCGGACTCCGCTTCAAACATACTCAACGTCGCAATATCCAGCAGTGCAGGCAGGCAGACCGTAAAAATGGTCAAGGCCACTGCAGCTGTGAGCACGCGATTATGAGAAACAAATTTGCGCATGACCGAATGCTAGTTCAATTCAGGACCGAGTCAATCTGCTTCTAGCGCAGGCGAAGACTTTGCGGTAGCAGCTAATGCAGGATAGCACTCTTGCGGATTGAGCAACCGGAAAACGTGGCTGATAGGCAGCGCAAAATGCTACGGCGACTGCTCTCCAACGTAGAAACTAACCAGCTGCGAGCTGCCTAATGGTCGGCACATCAAAGCCAACTGCGTCCTGGCACAACCTGCCAGGACATATTAAAGCAGGCTATCCACGTACATTTCACAAACATTCTTTTACGGAACGCTAGCAATCACAACAGCCCCGTGCCGTCAGACAGCAGGCTGAACTGAACCAAAAAAAAAAGACTTTGCGGAGCAGACCAGCTTTCAGCTTGCGAAACGACAGAGCTTCAATTGCTGGATTTTCCTGATCGAATAACGTGAATCTTCAACAACAGACAGCGACCGGATCTGAAACTTATTCCTCCTCGTCAACAAACGGATTGTATGCTTCTTCTCCGTCATCATCGTCGTCGTCGTCGTCAAATTCATTATCTTCCTGCTCTTCTTCTTCCTCATCTTCAACGTCTTCAGCCGGTACCAAGACGTCATCGTCATTTCTGGCGAACGCGGAACCAACTGGAGCATTCAAAAAAGGAATGATGTCAGGGTCGTAATTGGCGACGGTGTTCACGTCGAAGATTCCGGAATTTGCAGAGACATTCATGTAGTCCTGATCTTCTTCACCGGACAAAAATCGCCACCCACTATCTTCCTCAAAATCCGGGGCTTCTCTGTACATGTACCCAACGCCCATGTCCTGGCACGTTACCAGATCTGTGGCAAACGCGGCGCCATGATCTTCTGTAAGCTTTCGCACCTGCTCTTCAGGAACAGCATACAACTTCTCATCGTTTTCGCCGTCCCATGACTGAAACACCAGGCTGTGCTTTAGCTGCTCAAAACTGGCAGGAAGCGATTTCAGAACATCAATGGCGGCATTCAGCCTGATATGCCCGCCATAGCTGCCGTCTTTTTCCGGACATGGAATCTCCATCCATACGCGATCTACACGGTTTCGCATGAACTGCAAAGTGACGTTATTGGCGTCCACAATGCCGAAAAAGTCGTCCGGCTTCAGCATGATTTCGGCAAACTGAACAACAATCTGTTCAGCCGTCAGCGTCACGCCATCGCCTTCTTCGGCCGAGACTTCGCGGGAATAACAGTGATAAAAGACCTTATAAGAAGACATTGTTGCGGGTCGTTCGGCAGACGGCACAGGCTTAAAAACGCCCCAAACCCGGGGCGAATGGTGATGCGTGTGACTATGTGTGAGAAGTGTGTTTTGTGATCTGCGCAGACGGTAGCCCGTTTGACTCGGTTTCTCTACCCTGCACCGCGTTCGAACCAAAATACGTTCCACGAATTTTGGGGCCGTTCTTCGGCGAGCCCTTCCATCCGTATTATTAACAAGCGAATTCGAATTCTCGTGTCCACTGCTCGCACTATGCTTCCTCAGGAAGTCACTGATTCTCTGCGTCAAACCGCTTCTGAACGAACCGGATTTGAGGCGGAATATCCGTTCGAATCTCATTGGATCCGAATCGACGGACACATCATGCATTACATCGACGAAGGTAGCGGACCTGTGTTGTTGATGGTGCATGGCAACCCGACATGGAGCTTTGCCTGGCGTAAACTCGTCGCCGCACTCAGCAGCGAATACCGAGTGATCGCGGTTGACCATCTGGGTTGCGGATTTTCAGAAAAACCTCAGGCCGACGTCTACGCACTGGATCAGCACATATGCCGACTGGTCGCCCTGGTCGAGCACCTTGACCTGAACGATGTAACGCTGTTTGCTCACGACTGGGGTGGAGCAATCGGCATGGGCTGCGCTGGCCGCCTGCCCTCGCGGTTTAAACGTTTTGTTCTCATGAATACCGGAGCATTCCGCAGCACGGCAATTCCGTTTCGAATCGCCCTCTGTCGCATTCCACTGCTGGGAACGCTTGGCATGCAGGGGCTGAATCTGTTTAGCGCGGCCGCATTAAAAATGGCTAGTGAGAAGCCTCTTTCGTCATCCGCAAAAACCGGACTGATTGCTCCTTATAATACATGGGCCAATCGTCGCGCCGTACGAGAATTCGTCCACGATATCCCGTTAAACACATCGCATCGAAGTTACCAAACTTTGAAGGCCGTCGAAGAGGGACTCGGCCAATTTCAGAATTCACCAATGCTGCTGATCTGGGGCATGAAAGACTGGTGCTTCACTTCGCTGTTTTATGAGGAATTCTGCAGGCGTTTTCCACTGGCAATTCAACATCCCATCGCAGATGCGGGCCATTACATATTTGAAGATGCTCACGAAGAACTACTTGATGCGTCACGAAAGTTCCTGTCGACGCACCCGGCAACAGGGCAAACTGGGTCGCACCGATCAGATAGCTGAACGACGTTCCACAAGTGAGCCGGACAATATTTTTGACCGCGATGCCAGAATAACAAAACACTAACTGGTTCATGTCGATTCCAGCTAGCGATCCTGCTTGGCGGCAGACACCACTGATACACCAGCTTCCGAATTGCCGACAGACAGTCCCGCCGGACCGCTATTCCCAATAGCGTTCGTGCATCACCAGAGCAAAGCTGTAAAGGCGAACGCAGAAGTTTTCCAGCAGGTCGTGGTAGCGAAGCTTTGTTTCCGGGACAACTCCTGTGGCTTCGAACTCTTTCATCACCTGTTCAAAGCGATAAAGTGGTTCCGCCAGACGACGGGTTATCCTCAGCATGTCCCAGATAGTTAGAGGAAGTAGTACAAGGCAGCCTGAGACAAAAGACACAAACCGAAACCAGAACACGTTCACCGCTCGAAAGTCAGAGCCCAATGCCGTGCGGACGGTGCCGCCCTACATCGTCCAGAAAAGGATCAGTTGTGACGCCATCGCCGCAGCGAACATCACTATATGAAAGCCAGCCTAATTATAATTGGCCCATGAACGGACCAGTTGATTATCTTTTGTGTTGCGTTCGCGGATGGCGAAGAGTTCCGTTGTCGTAAATTGACATTGATTGTCAGGACCGCTAATCAGCAGTCGGAATACAACTCGTGTAAAATCTGCCTCGCGAATCGATACACCGCAAAATCTAGTCGCCGGAAATGTGGGTTTCCTGCTTCTGGATGCTCGACTTCAATCGGTACAGTTCCAGTTTCTGCACTTGGCATTCCGGGTGCTGAGCGATCCATGCCGGGGCAAACAGGTTATATAGAACAACGTCACTCACAAAGAACCAGGTGTCCGTGATGTGTTCGAAGCGTTCCTGCTGAATGGCCCAGTCGTTCATGAACCCTGGAGTTCGCAGAGCATACGGTCCCAGCACCAGATATGTCGGCAAGGTTTTTTGACCGAGCGTTGCCGCGGCAAATCCAACATCCTGCACCGGAGCCACGGTCAGTCCCGCGCTGTGCAGATGATTCAGTACGGAAGGTTCTCCGAAACCGTAGATAACGCAGGTCACATTTTCAGACTTCGCCAGTGTCTGCGACGTGTCGAATTTGGAAACAATCAAGTCTAGCACTTGACCAAATTCAGTCGGCTCCGGCAGGGGATCGCCATTTTCGTCTTTCTGTTCCCATTCAGGTTCGGGCGTAATCAGGCCATCAGCGTCTGTCACCAGCGGAATCGTTTTGACAACAAACTCGCCACCAACATGCTTCAGCACGGTATCCGCAATTGTCCATGATGCGTCGCGTAACGACGTTCGACGCTGCCAGATCAAAGGCTGAGTCGGTCCGCCCGATTGCATGAATGTCAGCGCAATGGCGCCCATCACAAGGCCAGTCACAGCTCGCTTCAGAAACACGGTTCGACGAGAAAACACGGCCACGTCACCTCGGCGGTCAACGTCTAATGTTGATTCAATCCACCAAGCAATACCTCCGGATGCCGCCAGCCAGATCCCCGTCAGCAGCGGCAAAGACAGTCGAGGATAAGCGTGATACATTGGCGTCATCAGCAACATGCCGCTAAACCAGGCCAACGCGATGCATGCAGAAAGACTCGGATCGATCGCGGCAGAAGCTGTTCGATCCGCTTCCGACAGGTCGTTCGCTACGCCGGTTCCGCCAAATGCCTTCCGGCTGTGATGATACGGACCGCTTAGAACGGGAGATAAAAACATCCCTGCCAACCCGCCAATACTGATACACGTCAGCAGTCCCGCTGCTCCGATTCCCGATCCCAGCACAGACATCACCATGGCGGCGGTAACAAACCGAGCCAGCACATTGGGCGATGGGAAGTCTGTAGATCCGGAAACGGAGTTCTCAGCAGCCGAATTCTTTCCAACACTGACTAAGGTTTTCCGGTTCCACGTGGAACGTTTTAGTTCAATCCAGCGGCGGGTACCGGCCGCCAACAGTCCGATTCCCAGAGATCCTGCGCTTAGCCAACTGTCGAAGCGAAAGTGAAAAACCATGTGGCTGGCAAGGCGGCTTTGCCAGTCCGTGAGTCCCTTAAAGTAACCAGCGTGGTTCTCGGCCACCGCCTTGTACCCGCCAACGTCCTGCAGCATCCACAACCATGGAAGCCAGGTGATAATTGCAACTCCCGCCATGACGCACAACATTTTGGCCAGGCCGCTGCACGACATTTCCTTCCGCCCTTTCAGGATCCACCAGGCGGCCGATCCGCTGCCGACGATTGCCAAAGGCAGCCAGCCGGTGTACTTGGTCCACCATGAAATTCCGCAGCAGAATCCCGCCACCGCCATTAGTCGCATCGAGTTCGCTGCAATGCCCCTCAGAGCCAATGTGACGGCAAGGCTCATCCAAAACAGCACCGGCACATCAGTGAGTGCCATCCGTGAAAACAGAATGTGGAAGTCACTGAACGCCGCCACAAAGACCATAAACAACCCTGCGGTTTGTCCGAACATCGTTCGAGCCATCCACCACATCGCCAACGCGCTGAGCGAACCGAGCACCAGCGACGGCAGAAACGGGGCCAGATTGTAGAGCCCTGGAATTTCGGATAACAGACCGATTGTCTGTGGCAGCAAAGGCGGAGCATACAAATGACGCATCGGCCAGGGATGCCCGGTGGCCGCGTCATACCAAGTCGTCGAGCTGTAAATGCCCTCGTCGAAGTGTTCCACCGCCATCCCGTCGGACTGCGAGAACCTGAGCATCGCCCCCACCGCCACGGCCATAACGACCAGCAGCAGTTCCTGTTTGGAACACTTCAATGACATCAGCAAAGAAACTTTCCGTCCGAATGTTCGCCCGAAATCCGTGCTTCCTCGAAGCACGCAAACTGGCGGCAGAATAACCGTTGGGATGGGTAATCGAATTGGCACGTCTGAAACAGCTGGCCAGCGCCGCCAAATATCCGGCAGACGTTCTAAGCATACAAGGTTTCACGTGGAACGTTGCCGCAATATTTGGGAACTATAGATTGAAGGTCCGCAATACCTGTCCATAGATATCCGCCCGCGATGCAAGCCCCCTGGTTCCACGTGAAACGTATCAGAATCATCGCGATACTAAGGCAAGGTCAGCCATGGGAAGATTGCAGCTTCGTTCGCCCCAACTTGCAGTTGACGCGAGACCAAATACGCCCTCGCCCACAGCAGCAGTGAACTTCATCAATCCAGCCTGAACCACAACGCGTGCAAATGCACGGTTGCCCCAGCTCCAATCTCGGTTCCACGTGAAACGGGCCACCGCGCATCTGATGTCCCGGCAGAATAGCCACGCTTAACCCAACTCGCCACACCGCAACTGCGTCAGCAATCCCACCTCAAACAGACTGCACACAACAGCCAACTCAACCCCAGTTCCTGTTCCACGTGAAACATGCTTCTGGCGACGACGAACTGTTTCACGTGGAACATCCAACACAAATCTCAACTCAGTGCCCCTTCAGCCCGACTCTCAAAAGAAGACTGCCACAGCAAGGACCGCTGCCACTCAACGCATGGCGCCGCACCGCATCGGTCTCAATGCTCACAGCTCAAAAAGACAGTTTATAGCAGCACAACCTCAGTTCCTGTTCCACGTGAAACAGGACTCGGTCGGCAATGCGGGGAGGACTACCACTCCGCATTGCAGGTTTCACGTGAAACGGGCAATTATGTTCCGTCTACCAATCCAACCCGCTACCCGCAAATTTTCGGTTTGGATTCGTCCCCGAAGCTGACATGTGCTGCCCGATTACGTTAGACATAGCTAATGCTGCAGTGCCTGTTTGCGGATCCATTCGCGACAGAAAGAACATCTGCCTGGATTTCCGGGCACAAAATGTTATCACTACATTCTAACTCGCCCACGCGTTTCCAAACTTTCGGACTTCAAACAATGCCCCGCCCCACGTTCATGCCTCTGCCGTTTTTGATTACCGGCCTGCTCGGAATCGCTCTTCCTTCGAGCGTTTCAGCAGACGATCTTTTCGCCAGAGGAACTGTCTTTGTTGACGCCAATGGCAATGGACAGAAAGACGCTGACGAACGCCCACTGGCTAACATCAACGTGTCGAACGGTCGCGACGTTGTGCAGACTGACAAATCCGGCCAATACAAAATCAGTGTCACCAACGACAGCATAGTCTTTGTGGTAAAGCCGACGGGTTTTCGAACTCCGAAAGATAAAGACCAGGTTCCAAGGTTCTACTACATTCACAAACCTGACGGTTCGCCAACGTACCTGAAATTCCCCGGAGTTGACCCCACAGGTGCTCTGCCATCTAAAATCAACTTCCCTCTGTATGAGCAGGACGAACCGGCTGCCTTTGACGTGCTGTTCTTTGGTGACCCGCAGCCTCGCGATCAAAAGGAAATTGACTATATCGCTCACGATGTTGTCGAAGAACTGGTTGGTTCCAAAGCGGCTTTCGGAGTTACCCTCGGCGACATTCTGTTTAACGATCTCAGCCTGTTCGACAGCATGAACCGCAGCATTGGGAAAATTGGAATTCCCTGGTACAACGTCATTGGAAACCACGACATCAACTTCGCGGTCGACAACGATGAACTCAGCGACGAAACTTTCGAACGGGTTTATGGCCCTGCCTACTATTCATTTAACTACGGCGGAGTCCACTTTGTGGTGGTCGACGACGTGCACTGGATGACCGATGGCACGAAGAAGTTCTATCGTTCCGGACTCAGCGATGCTCAGCTGGACTTCATCGAAAACGATTTGAAGACCGTGCCTCAGGATCAGCTGGTTGTCGCCATGATGCACATCCCGCTCGTGAAGTCGACTCCATGGATCGAACTGAAACGCGATCGGTTGTTTCGTATTCTGGAAACTCGCGAACACTGCATTTCACTTTCCGGACATACTCACCACCACGAACACGTGATGATCGATGAAGCTTCCGGCTGGAAAAATCCAAAGCCGCATCACCACATCATTAACGTCACAGTGTCCGGTTCGTGGTGGTCCGGACGGCCTGACGAAAACGACATCCCGCACACTCTGTGCGCCGATGGTACTCCGAACGGCCACACCATCATGCACTTCGATGGACAGAAGTACCTGCTCGAATACCGCGCTGCTCGCAAGAATCCGAACTACCAGATTCGAATCATGGCTCCGGAAGTTGTGACCGCTGCCGCAGAAACTCCCGAGTTGATTTTCGCCAACGTGTTTAACGCGATGCCCGGAGCAGTCGTAGAGTGGAAGACAGAATCATCTGAAGAATGGCTGCCGATGGAAAAGACCGTTGAGCACGATCCATTGTTCAAGCAACGCTGGGAAGAAGAACAGCCGTTGGTCGCATCAAAGTCTCTACCGTGGCGAGGACTCACGAAACCAATGAACAGTCCGCACCTGTGGAAGGTCGCCGTTCCGGCAACTCTACCCACCGGAACTCACGACATTCAGGTCCGAGCAACCAACCCAAACGGACAGATACTGACCGGCAATCGCGTGCTGCGAGTTGAGTAACCAGCTCTAGGTACCCGGCCTCAGCAGGTAGATCAGCAAGCAGATCTACCCGCTGAAGCAACTCTACAGCCAACAACTCACTGCCAACAACTCACTGCCGAACTCGGCGATAAGAACGCCTCCAACATTCCACGTCATCGAACCAAACCATCGCCCGCGGAGGCGTCTCGGAAATCGAATTCGCTGGGCCTCATCTAATCTCTTCACGCGGCGATAAGAACGCCTCCAACATTCCACGTCGCTCTATGCCAACAGCCGTCGAGACGTCTGCGAGATCGCTATTTGATGACACCGTTCAGTTCGTCTTCGAGATGCACGCGGATAATTTCGTCGAACGAATGTTCGGCACGGAAACCTAGGTGGCTGGCCCTATCTGCGTCAAATTGCTGAGGCCAGCCGGCTACCATTTTGATGATGGCAGCATCGGGCTCGTGGCGAATACGAGCGACGACCTTGTCACCGGCAACACGTCTCAACGATTCAATCTGTTCTCCGACCGTGACAGAAATTCCGGGCAGAGTCAGGCTGCGTCGGGCGCCGATTTGCTGTCCTGCAATCGTGGCCGCGTGCAACAGAAATTCGACGGCGGCTCGAGGCGAAGCGTGCCAATGTCGCACGTCTTCAGTTACAGGAAGAACGGCTTCATAACCGGCCAGAGGTTCGCGAATGATGTTTGAGAAAAATCCGGAAGCGGCTTTGTTCGGTGCTCCTGGACGCACGCAAATTGTGGGAAGACGAATGCTAATACCGTCCAGCATGCCGCGCCTGGTAAAGTCACTCAGTAATAACTCGCCGATCGTCTTCTGAGTGCCATAAGACGTCAACGGTGTGTTATGAAATTCGTCACCAATGCTTTCGGGAAAAGGAGCTCCGAATACGGCAATCGAACTGGTGAAGACGACTCTAGGAACATAATCCGGGATCACTCGAGCGGCGTCAAATAAAAGTCGGGTGCCATCCAGATTTATACGATAGCCCTTATCAAAGTCCGCTTCCGCTTCGCCGGACACAATCGCCGCCAGGTGAAAAATCACGTCGGGCTGCGCTGAAATTAATCCCGTTACGGTAGCAGCATCGGCGACATCGCCTGTCAACACATTGACCGTAAACGGAGTCACAGGATGTGTGGCTGGAACAACATCAAACAGAGTGACTTCTGCAATTTCGCGATCGCCCAGACGTCCATCAACCGCCAACCGAGCAAGCAGCTTCTGGCCGATCATTCCGCCGCCACCAACAATCAGAATTTTCATACCAACAAGCAATCGTCAAAAACGGAAAAAGCAACTTCGAAATCACAGGGGCTGATTGTTTCAGACAAGCTCTGCATGTCAACCAGCGAACAGATTTTGCAGCTAGTTGAATGTGTTACCTTACCGCACTTGCTCCACACTCGGATTCCTTCTAGCCCAATTCGAAATGAAGAAGCCCCGAACCGACATTCACCCGTTGCTCCGGGGAATTCGAATGCTGTCGGCAGCCACTAAGCCCAAGGGACCGCCTAGTCCCAGAACAAGCGACGATTTTTGGTTGAAACGGCAGAACCACCCGAAAACCCTGCTGGATTCCGCGTATTGAGTGTTGTGAGTCAATCCAACTCGTGGCCCAACAAAGGATTTCGGGTGAAGACTTCAGCCTATCAAAAACGGCAGGCGGCGTCAGCGCAGCGAGCGGCGAAATCGCGATGTCGGCGGAGGGAAAAGGCTGACGCGATCAATGCCGAACGCAGCCGGCGAATTAAAGAACGCAACAAGCACCGCTGCGAAGATCACGATCGA
>JBDNFN010000032.1:0-8235 GCA_041689795.1 Fuerstiella sp.
GAAGTTGAACTCCGGATGGCAGAAAGCCGACTCGAACGCATTCGCCGTGTGCTGAATCAAGGAGCCGGAGCAAGCTTTGAACTGCTGGAAGCCGAGGGCACGCGAGATCAGGCAGCCGCAGCCGTTGCTCAGCAAAACGACATTCTGAAAGCCGCTGAGGCAAACCGCGAACTGGCTGAAGCTCAGTTGCATCAATACACAATCACCGCTCCCTTCGACGGGTTGGTAACGGAAATTCACATCAAGTCGGGAGCCGTTGATCCATCTCAGATTGTGATTTCTATAGCTAATCTCACCGTTTTGGAAGTTGAATTGCACGCACCATCGCAGTTGTTCGGCCGCATTGGTCGAGGCGACAGGTTAAACCTGCAGGCCTCAGAACCCGTGTCTGGCGTAATCGCCGCTGCCGTTGTTTCGGTTTCGCCAATCATCAATTCCGCCAGCAATACGTTTCGCTGTCTGCTGCAGATTGATAACAGTCGAGGAACACTTCCTGCTGGCTTTACCGTAACTCTGCAGGACACCTTTAGCAATAACGGAGCAGGCACAGTAACCCTGGCCGAATAGCATCTCCAGCCGACGACATTGGCACGCGGACGATCAAGACTTTGCGTTTCGCAGCACAGTCACTGTCACACAGTCACTGTCACACAGTCACTGTCACACAGTCACTGTCACATCTTTGTGGCCGGTCAACGGTCTGGCTTTCATGCGATCGGCCACCCACGTGTCGATAAACAGCTGAGACGCGTGGTACATCAGCATGGGGATCAGCGATAGTGGCAGCCCTGTTGACTGCGAAACCAAAATGCCGATTGGCAGCGTCTTCTGGCTTCCCGCAATCACACAGGCTCGACGATCTTCTTCGCCAAATTTCGCCGCACCGGTAATCCACCACGCTACCGCCATAGCGGCCACATGCAAAACGATGCAGCACGCCCAGACAATGGCCAATTCTGTGTGTCTTAAATGGTCGCTCATTCCGCCTTCTCCAAAACGCAGGCCGCCGCGGAACGATGAGACAAATACCAAGGACAGTATAATCACCTGAGCCGTATTGCTGAACCACGCCTTATTTCCGTCAACGTAAATTCTCACGGCGGCAAACATCCGAAAAAACTGCCCCGCTAAAGCCGGACACAAAGCCGCCACGGTTAGCTTCAGTACCATGTCGTTAAACCCCAGGCCGGAAGTTGAATTGGCCGTTCCAAACCACGTGTTACCGACGGAAAGCCAGAGCGGCGTCATCAGAAAACACATACCATTTGTAATCAGAGTAACCAGCAGAGAAACGGCGTCGTTTCCTTCGGCTCGACGAGTCCACACAGAAGCGGCCGCCATTGTGCAGGGAACGCTAGCTGCAATCAGCAACCCCAATTTTAAATCCGCCGAACGCTGCAACATCAACATTGGCAGACATAAAAGCGGAACTATCAGCTGATTAACACCGCAGGCCGTCATCACGGGCAGAGGACGTCGAAGGGAATCCAGAAGACGGCCGGAATTAAGTGTGATCGACATCAGAAACAGAATCGCAGCCGTGCACCAGGATGTTGGAACGGCGTTCGAGACATCGATCATGCGCTGCGGCGGACCCGCACCGGAAATTGCCAGGGCAAGCGGAATCAGTGTCAGCAATCCAACCAGAAACCAATGACGTCGAAGGACAGAAAACATCAATCAAAGCTGCTTATTTAGTGTTCGCGGTAATGTCTGGCTTGTCGTTGGATTCAGCGGGAAGCACTTGCAGAGTAACTGGCAGCGTTGTGATTCCATCGATATTAGATTTCAGAAAGAAGGTCGAAGTCGAAGGTTTTACCCACTTTGCTGCGGTCACAAAAAAATCTCGATCCGACTGGCTTCCCAGAAGCAGCAAGCCGTTTAAACCTATGTTGTCGACGAAAATCCCGTGCGGCAGATTGCGACCGGAATCCTCATTGCCGAACGATATAATGCCATCGTGCTTAAGGCGTTCAATCTTTGCCATCGCCTGAATCGTGTGGCCCGGACGAATTTGCAGCACCACAGGCGAATCGTTATCGGCACTGGTCGCCGCTGGATCGCCTGCACCGGAAACTGTCTGAGCTAGAGCTTCGACATGAACGCGAATCTTGGGATCCACCTGCAGCTTTAACTCTTCCAGCTCCGGTAGAAGTTTCTCCCCATTTGCTTCTGTGGACGCGATAAACTTTACGGCTTTAACCTGATCATCAGACGGCTGCATGGCGCCCGACTTAGCGTATACGATGGCGAACGCTCGCAGCTGACCTTCTTCAATGACGACTGGTCCGGAAAAACCGAAACCCTCCGGCAGTCCATTGATGTCAACCGTGATCGGTCCTTCGTAGCCATCAATTCGTTTGGCCGAAAACATAATTTCCTGTCCCGTGCCTTCATGTACGGTTAGTTTTCGGGTGTTCAGTGTTACATCAAACGAAGGCTGTGGAGCACGCACCGTTAATTGGTATTTGAAGCCTTCACCGCCAAACCCTCGAGCATCCGTTATTCGAACCACATAGTTGCCGTCTGTCGGAGCCGTAAAGTACAGCCGCGAATCGGTGCCTAGTTCGCGTCGACAATCATCGTCGTTTTCGTAATAGATGGAAAAGGTCGGCAATCCGTTGGCGACTATCGGTTCGTCTGCAGTTCGAGGCACCACAATAAAACACGGTGCCTGCAATGCGTGAGATGTCGGAGTTGTTCCGAAAAACGAAAAACGTTTTCCGAAGCCGGGGTACACCTTAAATCCTGAATCCGGTCCGCGAGGATACAGCCACAGACGAACGACTTCACCGTCGGAGTACAGGTATTCGTTTAGTTCCATTTCCTGCCAGTTGAAAACTCGGAAGTCGTCAGACGTGTCCGAATCTTTCCCTCGAAATGTAAAGTAAGAATCGCGCACAGCCTGCAACCGAGTCTGCAGAATCGGCCGCCCGTCCGTTGTGAGCACTTCGATTTTGGAATCCAACGGCGACTTGTCCTGAGCCGCACGAACTTCCAGCAGCAACTGCTGGCCGTCCGACGCGGCAAACCGAAAACAATCGGCGTCCCGATTGTCACCGCCGCTGGGCTGAATGACGCCCGATAGTCTCGCGGGTATTTGAATCTGCTGAGCCGCATCCGGGGCGTTGTTACCTTCAACTTCAGCGATGTTAATTAATTCTGGGAATACTTCCGGCACAGACACAGGCATCGCTGTTGACGATGATTCGCTGGCAGTTGTCTTGCCGCTGTCTTCTGCCTTGCTGCGGATCGTAAACGTCTCAGTTGTGCCGTCGATGTGACTTACAAACAACTGCGAACTATTGAGAAATGACAATGATGTGATCGGTACATTCTGCTGAGGCAGCGTTTGCAGATTCTTAAGCGGAAACGTCGACCAGACTCGCAGAGTGCCATCTTCTGCAGCACTTGCCAGAACATCGCCCGCCTGAGACACAGCCATTCGGGCGATCGGTTGCTCGTGTGCAAACCGAGCTTCCAGTAAGGGGTTAATTGTAGGTTTGTCCAGTGACAACAACTGCCAGATACGAATGCGGTTGTCCGCTCCGGCCGCCAGAATCCGTTGACCGTCGTGGCTAAACAGCACCGTGTACTGTTCGGCCTGAGGTTGACTTAACGTGTCCAGGCGAATTCCGCTTTCGACCTGCCAAACCTTAACTGTTCCATCGCCGCTGGCACTGCACAGAATTTTCCCGGTGGGATCAAAGCTCACAGAAAACACGCTGCCGTTATGGCCATCCAGCGTTCGCAACACTTTTCCGGTGGCGACATCATGCAGCACAATACGACGATCATAGCCCGCACTCGCCAAAATAGTGTCCGCCGGATTCAGCACGGCGGAATAGACTGCGTCAGTATGGCCCCCGAATTCCTTCACAACAGTGCCATCCGCCTGTGAAAGCAAAACCGTTTTTCCTGTGACTCCCGGCATGCCGACAGCGGCAACAATCCATGGTTGAACAGATGCGAACATCAGACCTGAAACTTTCCCAGTGGGCACTTCCGTCGTCCAGATCACTTCGCCCGTCGCTGAATTGCGTAATGAAACGAAGCGTTCGCCGCCGATCACCACTTGCTTTCCATCGGCCGATGCCGCGCTGGCCAGTACTGATGCTGCAACTTTCCCAAACGGCTTAACCGCCGTTACGTCCGGTGCCCCCGCCGCCATTAGTTTGATGGACGCTCCGGCTAACACCCATTGGCGAAGCTGTTCGCGTTCCGCGTCTGTTGGCTGAGCTTCATCTTCCGGAGGCATGGAATTTTCCGCATGCTTCGAAAGCACGGCAAGTAGCAAACTGCTTTTTAGGTCTTCCGAATTCAGTACACTGCCGTTCTCACTGCCCTTTTTCAGCGACTCAGAAGTCTGCAGCGACAAACCGACTTCCGGGTTCGCATCGTTGTGGCAACCCAGGCAATACTTCTGCAGCAGCGGCTCGATAGGCGTTTGAGCACTCGTGGTTTCAAAATTGAGAATGAACAAATAGCCGAAAATTATTACCGAACTGGCGGCTCGTGTTTTTGAAAACATGGCGAAAAGTCTCGTTGAAACAATAGATTACCGCAGAAACCTGCGGCTCGACGCAGCCAAAGAGTGTATCCAAAGTCTGCATGCGGTGCATGTGATCGCCGAAAAACCGCCCGAAGCACTCGATGAGAATCCCTGTTCGCTGTCAATAAAACATGCCCTCTTGGCCCAAACTGCTTGTCTTGTTAGAACTATAAGCGCCGAGCCATAGCTCGAATGTAGATGTGAATTTGATCTGCGGCTGCCGAAAACATGTCGTTTCCTTTTCACCGAAACTCTCGAAACGAAAACACGACCTCTTTCAGTGGCAGAATTCAAATTTATTTGCGGCCATGTCGCAGTCGGCAGGCAACTGTCGATTTTCCCGGACACCCTGTTTTCGGAGCATCAAAATGCTAAGTCGACGCGATGCACTACTTACCAGTGCGGCCTTTCTGGTTGGCGCGAACCGAACTCTCCAGGCAAACGCTTCATTCAGCGAATTCCCGATCGACAAAGACTCCTCAGCAGCGAAAAGCCGCATGGAATTGGCTGTCGCAGAAGCCTGCCGACAATCCGCAGCAGCGTGCTCGCTGATTATTTGCAGCCGAGCAAATCAGGCATTCAGCTTTGAATTCACGTCGCTGTGTACAGACAGCCGCGACATTTGTGCTGTGACAGCGCAGGTGTTGTCTTGCCCCGGCGCAAAGTCTCCCGCATTGTGTCAAGCCTGCGCTGACGCGTGCGATCGCGTGGCCAAAGCATGTCGAAGCACTCGAGTCAGTCGCGACATTCAAAACTGTGAAACCGCCGCAGAAACCTGCGCCGCTGCATGTCGAACACGGATTTTGGAATCACTACCCGTATAGATTTCAAGGCGATCGGAAGTCCAGAAGATCGATGGTACAAGTGTCGATCAACTCGACATTTTCGTCTTTCATGGCGTACCGATCCGGGCAATCCCCATACCTTGGCCCCAAATTCGGCAAAGCGGCGCGAAATCGTTACAGGGACTCAGGATACAGTTTCCACAGCGGACAGATTTCAGTAACCTCCGCAAGGCCAGAAGCTGTATCCGACATCGGTGCAGCGACACAACAAAGCCCTGGTGGCGGAATGGCAGACGCATTGGACTTAAAATCCAAGGTTCCGATAGGAGCGTGCGGGTTCGAGTCCCGCCCGGGGCACGTTGTTTTCATCGTTTGAGTAGAAAAAACACTGGTCAGCAGCGTTTTCATTGGGTTTTTGAAATCACGCTGGTTTGTTCGTTCGTGCCGTTTCGTAGCGTTTTGGGCGTCATCTGTGGCTTTTTTTGTGGCTTTTTTTTCGTCGTGAAATCCGAACGGCGTTTTGGCGTTGAATGACGTGATGTCATCATCTGTTTGCTGAACATAATTATTGTTCTGCACCTTCACAGAATGCCCGATCCAGTTCGCCACAAGGTCAGCCCGCTCGCCTTGTTTCAGCCATTGCGTTTCGCACGATGCCCGCAGATTTTGGAACAGCTTCGGCCACGGAACCATGCCAGCCGCTTCAACGATCTTCCGAAACGGTTTGTCCAGATTGCTGTTTGATGCCGAGAACCGGGTGATGATAGGCTGCTCGGCTGGAAGACTTTGCTTGCCAGATGGTAGTGCCGCCTGAAAAGCGTCGTCGAGATACTGTCCCACGTCCCTGATCGGAACGTACCTAATATCACAGCCGGCGATGTGTTCCGTCTTGAGCGATCGCACCAGCAGCTTGCCAGCATCCCGTTTCACGTCGCCCCACGTCAAACTGAAGATTTCCATCTTTCTGAGTCCGGCAAGTCGCCAGAGTCCAAACATCAGCCGCCACTGTGCATCTGGTGCCGCCAGCAGGATCTTCGCAGCGTCCTCCGGTGTGATGTAGTGGTCTCGGCTTCGGTTTGCCTGTGAACCGCTCACCTGTGCTTCAAACGGGTTGTTTTCGATCAACCCGCGTCGCTTGGCTGCATTGAAGAACATTTTGCAGTTGGCAATGTGTTTTCGCTTGGCATTCTCAGCCATCGGTTGACCACGTCGCCCTGCTGTCTTTTGTTTGATTCGGCGTGTGTCCAGCCAAACCCGAAACTGGTGAGCATCTTCGGCTGTCAATTTGTCCAGGGGTTTATTCGCTCCGAACACTCCCACTAGGAACCGCTGCGTTCCAACCCACTTTGCAATCGTCGATTGTGCGGCTGGATTGCCTTGGGACGTTCGCCCGTGTTCGACGTGATCGATCAGAAACGATTCCAGCGTCGGTCCAGCTTTGGGTTCGGGCTTCGGTTCTTCAATCACCCTCGGATTGACCAGACCATGCTTCACCAGTTTGGCGAAAACCTTATCGGGCAAATTTGCGAGCCAGCCAGCGTCGGCAGGATCAATTGAACCGTTCAGGGTTCGGG
This sequence comes from Fuerstiella sp., assembly GCA_041689795.1. Lineage (GTDB taxonomy): Bacteria > Planctomycetota > Planctomycetia > Planctomycetales > Planctomycetaceae > Fuerstiella. Next base: position 6,912 of record JBDNFN010000032.1, read on the forward strand.
CTTCGATTAGCCGTTCCACGACGTTGTACAGCGTCGTCGCATACTTCTTTGTGTTCGTGAATCGAATCTGACGACGTTCGCCAGTGCCGTTGAGATCCATGAACAGCAGCCGCCATTTCTTCGGCCCTTCGTTTTGAAGTGATGCCATCTTGCCACCTGTCTTTCTGGTGAATGTCTTGGAAAGAAAAACGCGGGAAACTGGTAAGACTTGCCAGCGTTCGGGTTGGGTAATTAGTCCACCCCTATCCCGCGTCAGCATCATACAAACCAATTCCGCCGCTTGCCATCAATCGACGGCCCGTAGCGCTCGGCAAGTCGCATCAGTACACGGTTGAACGTCACGAAAACGACAAAACCGATAGGCACAAATGAGAAAAAACCCGCCATCGTCCCCACGCAAGAAAACACGGCTCCGATGGCGGGACGTCGCTTCGTCCCTCAGCTTTCGCCGATCGTTGAGTGCGGCATTTCTGTGAAATGCCACCAGCAGAGAACGTCGCGTTTTTGCAATGCCCATTGCCTCAATCAACCCGCGTAATAGCTCAGCGGCAAACGTGCCACTTCAAGTGCTTCATCAATCGCCGGTCGCAGGTCCGATAACTTGTTCTGAAGTTCAGAAAGTTCGCTTTCAAAGTCGGCACGAATCGCTGGCCAGGCGGGTGACAGTTGCCGTTCGATCGGCGAGCCGTGGCGATCGACGGCAGCACGGCAACTTCGCTCGAGCATTTCAAGATAAGTTTGTTCGTCGGGATACCTGCCCGGATCCAGGCAACATCCGATTTCGTGTTTCCGAGTCTCGGCGTCGGAAATCTCACGTCCGATGGAATTTTTGATTGCCTGAACTTCAGACCGAACCGATTCGGCGATGTGCCCCGGACATAATCCCCGCAACTTTTCAACAGCGTCGGTTTGCTGCTCAGCACGCTTTTTGGATAGTTCAGCGTCACGAACAAGTCCGTCAGCTTTTCCCTGAAGTTCCTGAATTTTCGCCAGCAGCTTTGGGTGTTCTTTCGCGTGAACAGCCGCAGACGTCGTCGCCTCAGTCGCAGCCGCGTCACGTCCTGCAGACGTTCCGGCAATTGCCCGAAAACGCAGGACGGAAGCCATTCGCCGCATCTGAGTGATTATCGCGATGTTATCCCAGCCGAGTTCCCGACTGAAGAACGTAGTTTCGGCATAGTTGGGTTTTCGATTGTCGCTAACAATTTCACGGAGGAGTTCGTCGCCCTCCTGGAGATATCCGGAATGGTTTTCCGCAAGTTCGCGGCAGAGTGAATATGTTTGCGTGTCGTTGGTCATTATTTTTGATCCTCAAAATGTGAAC
>JBDNFN010000033.1:0-19516 GCA_041689795.1 Fuerstiella sp.
GCCGGACATGGGCCTTCCTCCGTGAGAAAATGCACGTTGTTTGTCACGCGTATTCTTAGCGGTAAGGCTTTTTAGTCGCTGTCAGTTTCGGCAGAACACCCCGACTGCACAGCCAAATTCACTGTTTATCTAAGCTGATTTTTCGACTCGTGAGCCGTCAACTACGACTTGCGGCACTAAGTGGAGTTTTCGGTGTAGGCTAAGGAGGCACTTCTTTTTGGTGCGAAACCCGTTGTTTGAGCCAGTGTTACTCGCGTCTGAATTTGAAGGTCAAGATTCAGTTTTGCTGAACCTGTCTTTGTTGTTTTGCGGAACGCGAGGCGATGACTACAATCGCTGACTTATGACCGCTCCTAATCTGGATGGCTGTAAACAATGTCCGACGATCGTCCGAATATTATTTTCATTATCACTGACCAGCAACGGTTCGACACGATTCGTGAGCTGGGTTTTGATTACATGGAAACGCCGAATCTCGACCGCCTTGTGCGTGAAGGGACGACGTTTACGAATTGTCACATCTCGGCTCCAAGTTGTGCTCCGTCGCGTGCCAGTTTGTTTACGGGTTACTTCCCGCACACGACTGGTATCTTGAAGAACGCTGACCCATGGCGTCACGGCTGGATTGAATCGTTGGCAGGCAGCGGTTACCGCTGCATCAATATCGGGAAGATGCATACCTATCCGTACCATACGCCGATGGGGTTCCACGAACGCTATGTCGTCGAAAATAAAGACCGTTACATGGAGGAACGGTACTATTACGATGAATGGGATAAGGCGTTGCATGCCCGCGGGCTGGTGAAGCAGCAGCGCGAACTTTATCGTCAGCGCAAGGACTACAAGAACAGCCTTGGGGCATTTCTGTGGGAACTGGACGCAGACATGCAGTCAGATAATTTTGTCGGCAACATGGCCACTTGGTGGATCGACACCAAGCCGAAATCAGATCAGCCACTGTTTCTGCAGATTGGCTTTCCCGGGCCGCATCCTCCATACGATCCGACGCCGGAAGAGGCTGCAAAGTATATGAGCAAAGACCTGCCGCTAATGGAGGTTACAAAGGAGGAAAAGGAAGGTCAGCCCAGAGCATTCAAGGTTCTGCGACAGCACAACTTTGATATTGATCATGACAGCGTGGTGCATAAGGACAACCCAACTCAGGAAGAACGTCACAGGCAACGCGCTTATTACCTTGCTAACGTCACGATGATCGACACGAAGGTGGGGGAGATTCTGCAGTCGTTGGAGAATAAAGGCTACCTTGAAAACAGTGTTGTGATTTTCACCAGTGATCATGGCGACTGCCTGACAGATCACGGTCACAGCCAGAAGTGGACGATGTACGACATAATTACAAAGATGCCGATGATAGTCTGGAGTCCCGGGCGGTTTGAAGCAAATAAACGCGTTGACAAGCTGTGTCAGCAGATGGATATCGGCCCGGCGATTATGGAACTTGCCGGGCTGGAAGTGCCAGCCACGATGGAAGCAAAGTCTTTGCTGCCGGTGCTCGAAGGCAAAGAATGGGAGCCTCGTGAATATGTTTATGCTGAACACGGGAAGGACCATATTCTGGATGGCACCGATTTTGTGACGATGGTGCGTTCCAACGCATGGAAGCTGGTGCATTTCATTGACGAAGACGAAGGCCAGCTGTTTGATCTCGTGAACGATCCGACGGAAGTCAAGAATCTTTGGAACAGCGCCGAACACGTTGACCGCAAACTTATATTGCTGACCGAACTTAGAGAATGGCGAATGCGCAGCCTGGTGCAGACAGCTGCCTGGGCGGGCAACTTTCGGTAGTTCGCGTGATTCGTTGCAGAACATTGAGCATTTTCGATCAAATATGAAGCTGTTTCACACTGATCTTTTCGTCCTGCCTTTGCCTGAAGGCCACCGTTTTCCGATGCAGCGTTATCGCCTGCTTCGTAAACGCCTGGAACAGTGTGGAGTCTTCTCGCCCGATCAGATGTGCGTGCCTCCGGCTGCGACCGATGATCAGTTGACGTTGGTTCACACGCGAGACTGGGTTCAGCGCGTCACCGCGGGGCAGTTGACGGAGGTCGAGATTCGCCGCATTGGCTTTCCGTGGAGCCGGCAAATGGCTGAACGCAGTCGTCGTTCCACGGGGGCAACAGTGTCTGCGTCTCGATGTGCGTTGACGGATGGTGTTGCCGCGAATCTTGCCGGTGGCACTCATCATGCGTTTCCTGATCGCGGGGCAGGTTACTGTGTGTTTAACGACGTCGCCGTCGCAATTCGCTCGATGCAGCTTGAAGAACGCGTGCAGCAGGTTCTGGTAATTGACGGAGACGTACATCAGGGGGACGGTACCGCGTTTATCTTTGCTGACGATCCGTCGGTGATTACGTTTTCACTTCACGCTAAGAAAGCGTTTCCGGCTCGCAAACAGCGCAGCGATCTGGACATCGAACTTCCGCCAGGTTGCTCGACAGATGCATATCTTGAGCAGTGGGGTGTCGGGCTGAAGTGGGCGGAGCGGCAGGCATCGCCTGATATTGTCTATTATCTGGCGGGTGCAGACCCGTTCGAACATGACAAACTAGGAGGCCTGGCAGTATCCATGCAGGGGTTGGAGGAACGCGATAGGATGGTGTATCAGTTCTGCCGAGACCGTCAGTTGCCTCTGGTCATTACATTGGCAGGAGGCTACGCCGAACAAATCAACGATATTGTAGACATTCAGTTCCAGACGATTGTGCTTGCCAACAGAATGCTGACACAATCAGGCTTGGCTTGATTAAATCAATGATATTGTGAGTCGAACTAATGCTACGTCGCGTAAACGTTGTGTGATCGTGTATTGATAGAGAAGCTCTTTTGACAATATGGCCGCTTTGATTGAACTGAAAAACCTGATCAAAGATTACGGTAGTTTCCGCGCGCTGGACGGTGTCAATTTGACGATCGGCGAAGGGATTACCGGTCTGCTCGGCCCGAACGGTGCCGGGAAAAGTACGTTGATCAAGGTGTTGCTTGGGCTTGTCAGGATTACGTCTGGCGAGGTTTCCGTGCTGGGGCATAGTATTAAGGCCGAGTCCTCAGCAATTCGGGCCAAGGTTGGCTATATGCCCGAGGATGACTGTTACATGTTCGGCCTGTCGGGGATCGAATCAGTGCAGGTGGCTGCTCGCCTGTCGTGTCTTCCCGGCGTTGAGGCATTACGGCGAGGTCACGAAATTCTGGACTTTTGCGGAATGGGTCAGGAGCGTTATCGCAAAGTCGAAACATATTCAACGGGCATGCGACAGAAATTGCGTTTTGCGATGGCGATTGTTCACGATCCGGAGCTTCTGATTCTTGATGAACCAACATCAGGCCTCGATCCGGAAGAGCGTGAAGCGATGCTGAGTCGCATTGGTATACTTTCAAAAAAATTCGGCAAGGCCGTTATTCTGTGTACTCACATATTGCCGGACGTGCGTGTCATCTGCAATTCGGTAGCGATTATGGCAGCCGGCCAGGTGAAGTTGTCGGCACCATTGGAAAACCTCCTGAAGTCTCCCAATCCTGAAGTCACAATTGAAGTGGCGGATCAGGGTGAACTCTTTTGCGAAGCTCTAATGCGCGAGGGGCTTCACTGTGAGGTCGCTTCGAAGAATCGCATAAAAGTTGCTGGCGATTCGACAATGATTGCCGCATCCATCTGGAAGGTGGCTGAGCAATGTCAGGTGGCCATCTTAAACCAGATTCCATCTCAGTCGTCACTTGAGGAGATTTTTCTGCAAACTGTCCGAGAGAAACGCCATGCCAATTCATAACCTGGGATACCGCGAATGGGATGGCGAACGAGAATCGGGCAACAGTCGGTGGTCTGTGATTGCCGCAATTGGCATCCGGCGGGCGTGGCAGAGTTCATGGTTGCGCAGGATTGCGTTTGCTGCATGGGGGCCACCCTTGGTATATGGTATCGTGATATTCCTGTTTGAGCAGGTACTGTCCGGCAATGCCACGATGAATCCGCGAGCGTTTCGAGAAATCGCAAGAGTTTTTCTACCGAGCGAATCTGTGCCAGCCGTGTTGGCAATCCTTCATCATCTTGACGGAGCGTCGCAGCAGGAATTGCTGACGGTTGCTCGGCCGATTTTCTGGAAAGCGGTGTTGCTACAGCTACAGCGATCTCAGGCGATTGGCATGGTAATTGTCGTCGGGCTGGTGGCACCGGCATTGATATCGCAGGACGTGAGATCGCGAGCATTCCTGTTGTACTTCTCTCGCCCGATGACTCGGTTTCAGTACATTCTTGGTAAGTGCGCTACGGTGGCGTTCTTCCTGTTTCTGACAGGCACGTTGCCACAGTTGCTGCTGTATCTCTTTGCTGTCCTGTTATCGCCGGACGCATCTGTGATTGCGTATACATGGGACCTGCCGATTCGAGTTGTGATTGCGTCCGCGGCAATGATTGTTCCCACTACATTGCTGGCATTGATGTTGTCCTCACTAACAATTGAAAGCCGATTTGCCACATTCGGCTGGTTTTTCATATGGATCTTCGGCCTTTCTGCATTTCTGATGATGAGTGGCGTGGACGGAATTAACGGCGATACGTCCGGTCTTGTTCTGCGATTGTCATTTCTGTTTCTGTTGTTCAGCGATATGTCGACTGCGATTCTGGGTATACCAACTCTGGTTTCTCATGCCGAAACTCAGTTTGTTTTTGCAGCTGTCCTGTCTGTGGTGTCTTTCACCGTGATCTTCAGGAAGGTCTCTGCGCCGTTACGAGCGTGAAGGCGTGTTTCTTTGGCCGCGATGGTTGTGTTGTTGCGTCGCTTTTTCCACGTGCCCCAACGACTCATTCACGCTCACGAGTCCTACATCTATGACTTCAGATTTCCTAATCGAACTGAATCAGGTTACCAAGCTGTACGGCACGGTGATCGGAGTTAACGATTTCAGCATGCAGTTGAAGCCCGGGGCATACGGTTTGCTTGGACCGAATGGTGCGGGTAAAAGTACTCTTCTGAATCTGCTGATCGGGCAACTGGTTCCAACGCGTGGAACAGTTCGCGTACTGGGGGAAGAGCCCCGCAACAATATGCAATTGTTGAAGCGTATTGGGTTTTGTCCCGGCTTTGAAGGATTGTATTCGACGACAACGGGCATCGATTGGGTGACTCTGTTACTGCAGTTGCAGGGGGTGAAGGCCAAACCGGCGCGAGAACGTGCGGCCGAGTGTCTTAAAATTGTCGGTATGGAAGCCAGTATGCAGCGTCCCATCGCGACTTATTCTCGAGGCATGCGTCAACGAACCAAGCTGGCACAGGCGATTGCTCATCAGCCCACCCTGCTGATTCTGGACGAACCTTTTAGTGGGCTCGACCCGGTCGGTCGCGCGGAGATGACAGACGTGTTTCAGGGGTGGATATCGCGTGGCAACAGTCTGATTATTGCGAGTCACGTGCTGCACGAAATTGAAGCGTTGACGGATTCGTTTCTGTTAATCTGCGGTGGCAGGCTGTTGGCATCCGGAACGGCCGCTGAAGTCAACGAACTGTTATTTGATACGCCGTCGGAAATAGAAATCGACTGTGCTCAGCCATATCAACTGGCAGGGCTATTGATGCGGCATGAACTGGCCGATTCTGTGGTTGTAGAGAAGCGAGCTCACGGGAATAGCCGAGTTCGTCTGCAGACGCAGCGAGCCGGAACGTTATGTTCTGAACTGCCAAAACTGGCATTCGAGCATAATTTGGATATTAGTCGAATGAAATCGGCTGATGATTCACTGCAGGCGTTGTTCAATTCGTTGCTGCGAATTCATCGAGGTGAACTATGAACAGTCTGCTGGCAATTTTTAAGTTTGAATTCAAGAGGATACTGACACCCGGGCGAGCATTCTGGTGGATGGTTGTAGCTGCGTTTCCGGTCGTCATCACACTGTTGATGTCAAACTACCTGATGCCAAGAAGGCCAAGCATACCGCAGCAACACGTGTCGGCTGAAGAAATCGGGATGATCTTTACGGTTGCCCTGTATTTGCTTGGCCCATCAATTGCGTGCATGTTGGGTGTGCTGCTGACCGCCGCACCGACTGTCGCGACGGAGCTGGAACAGCACAGTTGGGTGTACCTTGCTACACGTCCAAACGGCTTGTTTCATCTGCTGATGGGAAAGTATCTGGTCGCCGTGGTATGGTCGGCCTCGGCAACAATCACTGGAGTAATTATCTCAATTCCTGTTTCGCAGATCGTCTATAAGTGGGAAGCTGTGTTTGCTCTGTCCGGGCTAACTGTGCTGTCTGCATTTGCCTATGCCGCTCTGTACATGATGATCGGGACATTGTTTCATGCGCGAGCCATGGTGTTCTGTGTCGCATACACAGCAGGGGTTGAGTTGTTTCTTGGAATGTTTCCGGCAGTTGTGAATCGATTAACAGTTCAGTTTCGCCTGAGATCGCTATTGTTCCACTGGACAACACATGCCGAAACCTATCTCGGCCCGGAAGGCATGAAGTACATCGCTTCCAACGAAAGTGCGTTCCTGCAGATTGTGTGGCTGGCAGCTTTGACGGCCGTGTTTCTAAGCGTCAGTCTTGTGGTTGTACAGGTGCGGGAGTTCACAACTGCCGCCGAAAGCGAACTCTGAATATCTGTTAATTCCGGTGATGAGGAACAAAATGCAGAAACCCGTTTTAAGTATTCCACCGGCCGTTTCGCCGCCACTTGTCGCTCAGGCTCGAGGCGTTTCTTACTTATACATGGCCGCCGCGTTTGTGATTGTGGTAGCGGGCATGCGTGCGGCAGAATCGATTCTGAATCCATTGTTGTTAGCTGTGTTTCTGTCAGTGGTCAGCGCGCCGGCGTACTTTGCCCTCTTAAAACGAAAGTTCTCGGAGTGGCTCGCGCTGTTGACTGTGATCGGTATTCTGGGGCTGGTGCTGTTTAGTGTGGTCTTTGTTGTGACGAAATCCATCGCCGGTTTCACAGCCGAGCAGGAACACTATCAAGAGAGGTTACGGGAAGAAAAAGACAAGGTCATGAATCGCCTTGAGGGTTGGATTCCCAAATGGGCCACCGGCAAAGACGTGAATGTCCCGGCTGGTGCCGGGCAGCGTCACGAACATGAATCCGGACACGTCCCTGAGGACTCAGTCAGTAAGCCGGCGAAACGTCTGGATGATGCAGATCCACATGCAACCTCCGTGGCGATTGAAACTACTGCAGCAGATTCGGAAAGTCAGGTGGAACTTCAACGTGATCCCGTGGCGTTGTCTGAAAATCGCAACGATGGTTCTGCGGGCAGTGCATCAGGCGAAGATGGAGGTTCAGCATCGACAGCAGCGACCTTACACGACGTCAAGATTCAGAATCACGCGAATATGCCGGTCGTTGCGTCGGAATGGCTGCGGATACCAGCGTCGCAGCGTCCCATGCCCAGCAACGAGCAGGGGTGGCGAAACTATATGTCTGAACAGTTCAATCCTGGGACGGCAATTTCGTTGGCGGCCAGTATTGCTGGAAGTCTCGGGCAACTGTTAAGCAATGCATTTCTAATTCTGTTGATGGTGATCTTTATTTTACTCGAAGCCGGTAGTTTTGAGCGCAAGATGAAGATGGCTTTTGCCCGGACTGACGAAGCCACTGATCGTGCTCATCAGATTATCAATAGTCTGCAGCACTACATCGTGATCAAAACGTGGGTGAGCCTTGCGACTGGAGTGCTGATCGCCATCTGGTTGAATTTTGTCGGTGTGTCTCATGCACCGTTATGGGGGCTTCTGGCGTTCATGTTTAACTTCATTCCGAACGTTGGTTCGCTTCTGGCTGCGATTCCGGCAGTGCTGGTGGCGTGGCTTGAACTCACGTGGTTGCCTGCCGTCGCTTGTGCGATTGGCTTTATTATGGTGAACGGCGTGATCGGAAACTTTATTGAGCCGCGAGTAATGGGCAAAGGTCTGGGATTGTCGGCTCTCGTTGTTTTCTGTTCAATGCTGTTTTGGGGATGGGTGCTTGGCCCCGTTGGTATGCTGTTGTCCGTACCTTTAACCATGACTGCCAGAATTGTTATGGATGGCTTTGAAGATACAAAGTGGATGGCAACTCTGCTGGGCAATGCCGACCAGGCGTGATTGTTTCTTGCCGCGTCCGCGGTGCTGGCCTGGATTACTGAATCAGAATCTTCTGATCAGCATGTTGCCAGGCAGCCGGCGAATAAAACGTTTCATTTCCAAAACGGTAATGGTTGACAGTACGCGCGACAGTTCCAGCTGTGTGGCTCGTAACACGTCTTCCACGTGAATTGGTGACGAGCTGATGTGGTTCAGAATTTCCTTTTCCTGTGGATTCAAACTCATTTCACGCGGATCGTGTACAGCCGTTGCTTCTTTGGACGTGGTGGGTTTTGCCAATGGTCCGAGTTCCTGGAGCACATCGTCTACATTGCGGATCAGCGTGACCCCATCACGAATCAGGTCGTGCGAACCTTCGCTGGCGAGGCTGTCGACATTTCCCGGAACGGCAAAGACTTCCCTGCCCTGTTCGAGTGCATGCCGGGCAGTGTAAAGTGCGCCTGAGTTTCGAGTGGCCTCAACAACAATCACGCCAAGACTCAAGCCACTGATGATTCTGTTACGTTGCGGAAACAGGCCAGGTCTGGGCGGTTGATCCAGTGGAAATTCGCTGACGATCGCCCCGTTTTTCACGATGGACAGGGCCAGTTCTGCGTGTTCCGGTGGATAGATATCTTTGACACCAGTTGCCATGACTGCAATGGTACGTCCACCAGCATTTAGTGCGCCACGATGGGCGGCTCCGTCGATGCCTCGTGCCAGACCGCTGACGATGGTGAAGCCCGCGCGAACCAGCGAACCGGCGAGTCGTTCTGCCTGACGTCGACCATAAGCAGTGCAGCGCCGCGATCCCACAATCGCGATGGCCAGTTCATCCTGGGGCAGCAGTTTTCCTCGAGCGTACAGAATTGCGGGTGAGTCATTTACGTTTGCCAAACCCCGTGGATAAGACGCATGCCCTTTTCGCAGCAGGTCGACTTCAAGATCTTTGCACCGACTCAGCATGTCGGCGGCTGCGTTTCTGTGATTTCCGCTGACGATTCGGCTGGCAACCTGTGGTCCTATGCCGTTGACACTCAGAAGTGATTCGACGGATTGCCGCAAGACGTTTTCGGCACTGCCAAAACTTTGCAGCAGGCTGGCCTGAAGGTGTGGTCCGATACCAGTTATCAGCGACAGCGCTAAAGCTGCCAGAAGCGATTCATCGTCTTGAGAGTCTGCTGAACTGGATGGATCCATTATTGGCGCGTCGATACCTGAAGATTAACTATTGGCGGCGGATTCCGTCCGAAATGAGTTCCGTTAGTTTGACTGAGAAACGAGCAGGCTCAGTCAGTTCTTTCCAATCATCGATGTTTGCTTCGAAGATGGCAACACAGGCGGGCGGAATAGACAGAGAAGTTTCAGCCCACCTTCCAGTCAGAATTGCCAGGCCGGGATTATGGCCGACAAACAGTATCGAATTGTCGGCATCGGTCCCTAATTCGGCGGCGACGGATAAATATGTTTTTGATGGTGCCAGATACAAATCGTTTCTGGCCTCTGGAACGCTATTCCACCGGCACGTATTGATCACGATGCTGGCGGTTTCGACGGTACGTTTGGCCGATGAGCTGAAGACTCGGCTGATTTGCATATCTGCCAACAGCATTGCCGTTTTGGCTGTCAGTTTTCGTCCGTTGTCTGTTAACGGTCGCTCGTGATCTGAAAACGCAGGGTTGCCCGAGACCGCATGCGAATGCCTCATTAGTAGCAGAGTCTTCATATTGAATTCAAATCCGTGAAGTTCACGTTCTCATATTGATTGTCGGCGATAGAAACGGTTGCTCTTTTCGAAGCACCGTCTCCAGAAATTCGAGAGTTCTCTGATCAATGTTTTCCATCGTAGTGACGGCTCTTTGTCGCTGAGCTTTGCTGCTGCGAAGTGCCTTATGGAATTCGCAAAGATGGCTCATCAATCGCTCTTGAAATGCGGCCAGCTGCGTTGCGTCCAGATCTGTTCTTTGCAGCGTCGTCTGATTATCTGAACGTTCACGTTTCAGCCTTGCGAGTGTTGTGTGCTGGCTTCGATACAGGAATCCATTCTCGGAGGCTCGACGCAGGCTTCCGTTGGTATCGAATTGGTAGAACGGATCCTGATCGAAATAGATGCTGAAGCTACGGTCTTTGCGAAAACCCACAGTGACCAGCTTCCAGCTGCATTTGCTGTCTGTTTCGGCAGCACGCAGATATTCGGCTCGGTCAACCAATGCGGTTGCTTCGGAGATCAGATCTTCTTTGTCAGATTCCTGTCGTGCCATTATTGTCAGGTCAATTGGTTTGGATTCATCGAAAGTGTTACAACCGGTGCAAACGTAGAGATCACGATTTTTTTCGCAAGCCTCCGGCATACAAAACGGTGCTTAAAACAGTGAGCTCATAAAAAAGCGGGTGTATCTCAGGATTCGGCACGTCACGCTGCAGTTCTTCGCGTTACTATTTCTACAGCAGCTACAGCTTATCAATGTTGAAGACTCGGGTAGATCTTTAGATAGTGGCCACCCCTCCGAGGAGAACAGCTCCTATGACCAGCGATTTCAGGGAAGATCAGCGGCCCCGGCGATTGTTGATACAGGATGCAGCGCGGTTGAGCGATGTAGAGGCGAAGCACGCTAAAGTGCGTGAGTTGCTGTCAAATTCGGGCGCGGACGCATTGCTTCTGCAGGATCCTGCCAACATAGCGTGGTTTACTGCTGGAGCCGATCTTTTCAGGTTTGCTGGCGAAGATTCCACAACCAGCGTTTTTGTGACGGCCGAAGCACGACTGTTCGCAACCAACTCGGTTGACTCGGCCCAGATATTTGAGCGAGAAGCGTTTGGTCTAGGCTTTCAATTGAAGCAGCGAGAATGGTTTCAGCCGCATGAAGAGCTTGTGGCAGATCTTTGTCGCGGCCGAAAAGTGATCAGTGATCGTGGGCCTGCGGGAACGAAGATGACGCAGGGAAAGATTCGAGCAATTCGCCTTCCACTTTCTGATCTGGAAGTGGACCGCATGCGACTATTGAGCAAGGTGGCCGTCCACGCGGTGGAAGCGACGGCCCACGGTCTGCGACGCGGTATGACAGAATCCGAAATTGCTGGTGAAGTCAGCCATAGACTTCTAAAAAGAACTGTTGCCCCGGCACGAATTCAAGTGTGCGCAGACGGCCGAAATGATCGTTATCGTCACTGGGCTTTTGGCGAGCAGCCTGTTCAAAACTATGTGGCTATTTCGTGTACGGCACGTCGATGGGGTTTGCACGTTGGGGTCACCCGCACCGTTTGTCTGGACTCCGTACCTGAAGAACTTTGGCAGGCTTATCAGCAAGCCATTCTACTGCTGGCGACGGGACTGTTTTTTTCCAGAAACGGTGAGACGCTGGGAGGCATCTGGAAAAAAGTGCATCGCATCTACGAAAAATTCGGTATTCCCTATGAATGGCAACAGGCAGACCAGGCCGATGTGACTGGTTATGGGTTGTCGGAAAAGCGACTCACGCCGGATTCAGAATATACATTGAATGGACCGGTGCCCGTGTTCTGGCATCCATCTGTGGGGCCGGCGATGGTTGGTGACAGCCTGCTATGTCGTGACGGCGTCAATGAAACCCTGACGCGGTCGGAAACCTGGCCACAGCTGCCGGTCCATGTTAAGGGCCACGATGTTATCTGCCCTGGGATTCTGCTGCGAAGAACCAGTGTCGGAGATGGCAATAAACACACGACCCAGCCAGAGTCGAAGTCAACTCAATTTGCTGTGACTGAGCATCGTATATTGCCGGAAGGTTCGCCGGCTGAACCTCGGCTTGAGTGTCCGGATCACCCAGAAGAAGATGGTCCGTTGCCGTTGGAGTCTGTGTGGGAAATGGAACTGCCGCCGGCGGGAGCCGTCTGGGAAGAAGACGATTCGCCCTATTCTGAAGAATCGGTACTCGAGTAAACGGGGTCAATAATTTGAGCGAGCCTGCAACTTACTAATCCAATTTGACCAGACTGTTGGTCCGCGAACGACGGACAGCTATACTCTGCGAGGTAACGCTGTCGTGGCACGGTTGTTGAAAACGTGTTACCGACATAGCCTCACTCCAGCCGATCTTCAAATACATGGCTACACCGTCTCCGAATCCGTTTTCTGAACTCTCTGCAGATCTGACTGCTACACAGCTGGGCGACTTTCGTTTGTTGCGCCGACTTGGCGTTGGTGGCATGGCTGAAGTTTATCTGGCAGAACAGATTTCGCTCGGTCGTATGGTGGCCGTAAAGATACTTCGTAACGATACGGTCAGTGGAAGCAACAGCACTCTTCTGCGGCGTTTTGAGCAGGAAGCTCGAGCTGCAGGCGGACTAAGCAATCCTAATATCGTGCAGGTCTACATGATCGGGCACCAGGACCAACTGCATTACATTGTTCAGGAATATGTGCAGGGGCAAAATCTTAGTCAGTGGTTCAAACGCAATGGCCCGCCAGTTTATTCAACCGGGCTGAAATGGATGAAGCAGGTTGCGGTTGCGTTGAAGGCCGCTTCCGATGCAGGCATCGTCCATCGAGACATCAAGCCTGAAAACATCATGTTGACTCGTGCAGAAGACGCCAAGGTCACTGACTTTGGTCTGGCACAACTGAATGAAAAAAATGAAAAGCTGAATCTGACTCAGGCCGGAACAACCATGGGGACGCCGTGGTACATGAGTCCGGAACAGATACAGGGAGAGAAACTGGACCATCGCAGCGACCAGTATTCATTTGGCGTGACCTGCTATCACATGTTCGCAGGGCAGCCACCGTTTCCCGGAAAGAACTCCGTCAGTGTTGCCGTTCAGCATCTAAAGGATGCACCGAAACCATTGAATGAACATCGTCGGGATCTTCCGATTGAAATGTGCCGTGTCATTCAACAAATGATGGAAAAAAAGCCGGAAGACAGATTCGCTACATGCGATGACCTGCTGGCAGCATTTGATGCACTGGACGAAGCATCGCTGGACCCGGAGATGGTCGTCGGTGATTCGTTTTGGACATGGCTGCGTGCGTCAATACCGTCTGCGCAGTTTTTAACTGTGGGACTGATTTTGTGCCTTTTGACGGGTGTCGTGTTTGGACGACGAATTTTTGATTCGCCAAAACTGCAGATTGAAGAATCCTGGTTCCCCAAACAGGAAACTGCAGCCATGCAGTACGCCAAGGCTGTGATGGATCCATCAAACGTTGCCGCATGGAAAGCCGTGTTCGGCTATTTCCCAAGAACTGACGAGGCCTTATGGGCTCGTTTGCAGTTGGGGGTAAACTTTCTGACAAAGCGAACGCCCGATCTTGAACAGGCCACCTATTGGTTTGGTGAATTGTACACCAAGGCATTGGAAGACAAATCAACTCATCGCGATCTGCTGTTTCTTTCACTGCTCGGTCAGGCGTATGTTGCCGAGCATGAATCGGATCTGGAACGCCGCGACAAGATTGTTGATGAGCGACTGTCGCCGGAATATCCCGATGAGTTGCAGAATGGTCTGTCCAATTCTCCCAACATCCTGCGGGAATATCGTGAACGACTGCAGGGACAGATCGGTCAGAAACGCGAGTAAACGTCGATCGCGTTGTTGCGATTGCGCAAACTTGTCGCGACTGTCAAACTGATCTGGTGGGGTAAAGCGTTTGGTGTGGTTAACGTTTGCCACTTTCGGAAGATCGGTTCTCTCAAAGTTCGGCAGACTTTGCCAATGTAGGATTTAAACGGTCAAGATACTGACGATTAAAACTCTGCTGGGACGTGGAAACCCCTTCTTTTTCGACGGCGAAGTCACTCAGGAGTACATCTGAACGGTGCATCGTTGCCGCTTTCAGAAACGACTCTCGTCGCGAATTGCATGTCCCTGGGATGAAGACGCAATTCGCACCCCCATTTCCACGCAGCACTGGTTTGTTTTTACATTAGCGTCTTTCCGGAAAGGACTCCGGGGAATCGGGAAGGAACGACGGCCATCGGTTCCTCTACCCTCAAATCCCACATGGCTAACGTGCGTTGGCTCTGGCCGCTTCCTGTCTTCAACGCAATCAGCCCATTCCGCAGAGGTGATCATTTGATGCCGAGATCCAATTCCAGGAATTCTTCGGGCCGACGAAACTTCGTGGCAGCATTTGTAACAGTACTAAGCGTGGGAGTTCTTTATTCCAGCTTTGACCCTGTCCCCGCAGGTGAAGAGTCGTTGACTACAAAAGTGGCACCTGTCGCACCGGTGTTTGAAAAGGCAGACGTCCCTCTTCCACCAGAGGCAACGAACATCATCCCTTTGGCAGAAAGCCCGGCGACTGGTGATGAAGAAACAATCGCAACCGAAAAAAACGAAACGCAGGCTGTTGCCGAAGGTGGCACATTAAACAATCAGGACGCCATCAAGTTTTGCCTGCTGTTATTGCAGGACGGTGGCCGCTATGTCGAGAATTTGAATTGCTATACGGTTAACTTCCATAGAGAAGAACGTATCAATGGGGACATGAAGACGCCTCAAAGTATCAGTATGAAGGTTCAGCATTCACCAAACTTTGCTGTTTACATGAAATGGCTGTCCGGCGAAAAAGGTCAACAGGTTTTATACAGCGATACTCACGATGATGGATGCATGGTTGTAAAGTTTGGTGGCTTCCGCAGACTGCTGCCAGCCTTGCGAATTGACCCAAACAGCAGCATCGCAAAAGCAGAGTCACGATATCCTGTGACAGAAGCAGGTATTCACGGCATGATCCGTCAGATCGCCAAGTATCGAGAGAATGATTTGGAACGCGGTCACGGCGTAACGTGTGTGCGAATGAAGGATCAGGAATTTGATGGACGCCCGTGTTACTGTTTCCAGCTACAGTATGAAAGCCCGGCGATTTCGGAAACATACCGCAAAAGTCTGCTGATGATCGACACAGTACGCCACATACCATTGATGATTCGCAACTTCACGTGGGCAGCAGAAGCGGACGGCATGTGCGAGCAGGAACTTGACGAATCAACTCTGATCGAAAACTACTCCTTCACCGATCTGGATCTTGAACGCAAAGTTATCGCTCAGGAATTCAGTCGAGACCATCCTCCCTACCGCATGTAGGTCAAGCGAAACAAAATCCAATCTCTAATGAAGCCCAGCATCGAAATTCGGTGCTGGGCTTTTTTCGTTACATTGGCGGACATCTTGCAAATTGGAATCGTGACTCATCACGCTGTAGCGTGGTCCGATTACTGTTTTCGTCTAACTGTAAATGAACGGATTGCTGCATCACGCTGGAAAATATCACGCTGCCAACGGTATGCGATTCACAACACATCTACTAGCAAATACCCGGCCGCATCCTGAATCAGTGAAGTTGACTTCGCTGTGGCTGAGCGGCTGTGCCGGCATACATGCTGCAGTACAAAGGCGCGTTCTTCGATGCAGTGATCTGAAAAGTTTTCCACGAGCACCGGCAGGTAAGCCGTGCTCGTCGATTACGTGTTGACGCCCACTGCTGGATTGCGAATTCAAACGCCAGTGACAGCATAAACGGGGCTGGGGGCGATAATCTGCTGCGAAACAGCGTTGGTGAAGGCTTTGCAATTAAGCTGGCAATTGCACGTTGTGAGGTTTGGCAACGCTGTTACGGGTGGACGTGTTTGCCGTAAGCTTAGAGTGCGTTGGCTTCTGGTGGCTGGGGCTCGTTCGACAAGGCGGTTTGTTGAGCAGCGGTCCCGGAACGCGACAGTCCAACAATGATTCCAACAGCGACGGTATTGACCAGAAGATTCGTTCCTCCGTAGCTGATGAATGGATGAGGGACGCCCTTCGGTGGAACCATCGCAGTGACAACCGCAACGTTTGCCAGAGCCTGCAACACGATCTGAATCACCAGAGTCGACCCCAGGATCCATTCAAAAGAGCCTCTTGGGAGTGGTCTCATGACGGCTCGGCCAGTTAGGAAAACCCCGATCCAGATGACAATCACGCCGAGCGTTCCGGCAAGCCCAAGTTCTTCGCCGATGACGGCAAATACAAAGTCTGTATTTGCTTCTGGTAGATAGCTGAGTTTCTGCCAGCCACCACCGACGCCCGTTCCTTCCAGCCCGCCAGAGCCAAGGGATAGCAGAGATTGGCGAATCTGCCACGGTGCTTTGGACAGATCCTGCCACGCATCCATAAAGCCGGATATGCGTTTTAACTGATACGATTTCAATGCAAACAATGACATGGCAGCCGGAGCCGCCAGTAAAACGGTTCCGACAAAGTACCTGAGAGGCCAGCCACCAATGAACAATGCAGTCACGTAACCCGCGGCTAGAAAAACTGTTGCGCCGAGATCAGGTTCTGCGGCAACCAATGGAAGAGTAACGAGAAGTGGCAAAAACGTTTTGGGAATGGTTTTTAGCGAAAATCCTGCGCTGTCGCGGATATCCGTCAGCATTTTTGCTGCAACGATCGGCAGCACGAGCCTGCCGAGTTCAGAAGGTTGCAGTGATAGTCCTCCAACTCGCAGCCACCGCTGAGCACCATTGACTCGGGTTCCAATGCCCGGAATTAAAACGGCTGCAAGCAACACAATCAGCAGTACGCAAAAGTTTCCGGCGTTGGCCTTCAGTATTCGCACTGGAATGTAGGAAGCGATAAATCCGCAGAAGACGGAAATTACCAGAAACACCAAATGTCGACCGAGAAACACAGTTTCTGATTGCCCAGGCAGCAACGTCAGGCTGGCACTGTGTACCATCTGCACTCCAACTCCCAACAACACGCAGACCAGGCCTACAAACAGGCGGCGCATGTCGTCGTATTCTCGTTCAACTCGAGATCTCGCTGGGGAAATCGATGTTTGGGTGGCAATTGTGGTCAAAATGTCTCTTCAGCATCGATGCTGTTCAGACGGGCAACTTGTCGTCAGGCTATTGACTGTTATCCTCACCGTGGTGCGGCTGCGATTTGGCGTTTCCGGACTGGAACCAGTTCGGTTTGGCGTCTGTTGAATCATCGGTCATCGGGCATTCAGAGTTTATCTTCGTAGCGTTTGTATCAGCTGCGAGCAACGTTCGCATAATTCGGTTCAGGTAAGAAAAAGGTCTCATAATGTGCCGCAGGATTTTACGGGTCGTGTTCTTCCTGAGCCTCGTTAGTTCGACACTTGCGGACGTTGCACTTTCCGTTGAATGGGGCAATTTAAAGGGACGGGTCGTTTACGACGGAGACGTACCACCGCTGCTTCCTCTGGAGATTACCCGCGACGAAGAAGTTTGCGGGAAGCATAATCTGGTGGATGAATCGCTGGTTGTGAATGCAGAAAACAATGGGTTGCAGAATGTTGTGATCTGGCTGTCTTCGAAAACGAAGGTGCCCGTTCACCCAGCTCTGGCAGAAGTTCCGGAGCCAGCAGAACTCGACAACAAGAACTGTCGGTTTGTGCCACGAATTGTGCGATTGAGAACCGGACAGGTTTTGCAGTCACGGAATTTAGATTCTGTGGCGCACAATGTGGCCGTGTATGCTCGGCGTAACCAGCCATTCAGTGTTGTCATTCCTGCAGACAAGCCGCTGGAGAAACGCTTCGATCGAGAAGAACTGCTTCCGATTCGAGTTGACTGTTCAATTCATTCCTGGATGCGAGCGTATCTGGTGATTACCGAACATCCGTATTCAGCCGTCACGGACAAGGATGGCAGGTTTGAAATGAAAAACATTCCCGCTGGTGAGTGGGAATTTCGTATCTGGCATGAACAGCCGGGATACTTGAAGAAGCTCAGTGGAGAGCACGATATTGAATTGCAGCGAGGCGTGTTTCGATTGAAAATCGAAAAGCCTGAACTGAACCTGGGCGACATGAAGGTTATGGCGGCGGAATTTGCTGAGTTCGAATAATGCTGTTTTCTTCCGAATTGTCTGCCACAAATTCGTCTCTCCGTTTGTCATTGTGTATCAGCTGATCCGCTAAGCGAGCCAATTGAATTTCGGGGACAGGCCAACCACGCTGCTGCACTTGAAGTCAAATCGGCGTGGCAGTTTCTGCTTTGTCCGGAAACTGTTCGAGACGCAGGTTTTTCTTTCATTTGCGTCCATTCTGTGTCATACGCACGTTTTGAAGACGTGCGAGGAGTACCGTAAAAGACTGTGTTTTAAGGGAAATGCGAAAAAGACGATACCCTATACGACACCCGCCGCCATGAATCAGCCAGCCAAACCGCACCTTGACTTCCCACTCTTCGCGCACAATAACGGCTAATGGGCGAAGAAAGTGAAGGGCAAACTCTACTACTTCGGAGCATGGGCCGACACAGATGGGGCTCTCCAAAAATGGATCGACGATCGCGACTTTCTGCTCGCTGAGCAAGCCGCCCCGGAAAAGGGGATCACGGTTCGCGATCTCTGTAATTTGTACCTGCTGAATCAGCAGCGACGGTTACGTGACGACGAGATCGGAGAAAGTTCGTATGGCGATTACTTGACCGTCTGCACTCGACTAGTGAAGCACTTCAACCGGGAATCAGTTTTCAAACTCACGTCGCCGAGTTGAGCCAGCTTCAAATCAACGATGGCTGAATTATCGCCGTACAACATCAATAATCAGATCGGGTACGCGCGGCAGGTGTTTTTGTGGGCTTACGAATCCGAACTGATTAAGAAGCCAATGCGGTTCGGGCCTGATTTCCGCAAGGTGCCACAGCGATTGCTGCGACGGCATGACAAGTCAAGTCAAGTCAAGTCAAGTCAAGTCAAGTCAAATCAAATCAAATCAAATCAAATCAAATCAAATCAAATCAAATCAAATCAAATCAAATCAAATACTGTCTGCAGCCGACATTGTAGCGATGCTGGATCACGCTGATGAAAAACGGCATTGCTGGATCTTACTGGGGATTAACTGCGGGTTTGACTCAAGCGATCTATCCGGTGTTCGCCGTGAACACGTGCAAGGTAGTTTCATTGACTTACCTCGACCGAAGACTGGCGTTCCTCGTCGCTGCTCGCTCTGGCCTGAGACCATCGCAGCAATCGCTGCAACAGCAAACGAAACTGAACCGATTTTCAGCTCGAACAACAAAGGCACTCCCGTAGTTGTCGTTCACTCAGAAAAGAAACGAACAGACAACGTGATATATCGATGGAGAAAATGCAGGACTACGGCGGGCATCAAAATTGGCGGCTTCTCGCTGCTGCGACACACGCATCGCACAATCACGGATGAATGCGAGGATCAGCCGGCTGAGAACTACAGCATGGGGCACTCGCAGCGTGACATGGCCGACAATTACCGTCACCGAATCAGTGACGAACGCCTAATAGTCATTGCTCATAGGGTGAGGTACTGGCTTTTTCAAAAAACTAGCTAGATGTCGATCCGCGAATTAATCTGGCGTGAGTGTTGGGTTTGCCGCAGACTTCTTCGTGGCGTTTTTTTTTATTGAGTCATGGAGGTCTCATATGTCAGGTAGGGCGGCGAGTGTTGTGATTACGGTACGTCAGCAA
>JBDNFN010000034.1:0-12198 GCA_041689795.1 Fuerstiella sp.
ACCGCTCAGCCCCGAAGGAAGTCTATTTTGCAATTAACGAAATTCGAGCGAATCAGCGTCGAACCTCGTTCGTCAGCGGCAAGTCTCTGCGGCAATTTTCTGCACAAACCACGCCCGCCCGGTCGCTTGTTCTGAGACTAGGCTCGGGATTTGAGGGCTCGTAAACCTCGATTGCAGAGCAGTTTATGGCGACTCTGAAGACCGCAGAATTCTGGCCGTAAGGTGGGATGCTGTCAATAAGGTCAATCGTCAGAATCCGGGAAGACGGAGGTTGCTATGAAGTCAAGTGCGGAACGGGCGAGATGAACAGGTTGAGAGCCCAGAGGCTGGTAAAATGCGCCCATCGAAGGGGCTCAACAAGGCTGAATCAGGCCGCTGGTTGTGGTTTAGCGGATTCCGTCTGGATGTACGACAAAGCCTTTGAAAGCACGACGCCCAAAGCTTCCGCGTTCTTTTCCGTGAAGCTGTGGCAGTCTTCAAAGTTTTCGTTGCCGTCGCGTTTGAAGCAGCGAACTGGTTCAAACGTGAAGAAAGGTTCACCGGTCTCGCTGTTTTGACGTTGGTCAATGCGAACACCGACTTAGCCGAGCCATCTCTTTATTTGAATCGCCAGGATTTCGTCGTCAGTTTGTTGTCGTTTGTCGCGAAGAATATCCGTAAGGCTGTGTCCATTTCTGTAAAGATCACTGCCGGTTTCACTTCCAGAAATTCAATTGATCGTGATGAAATGGAATCCAGTTTTCCAATGCGTTCGCCAGTCTCTGCAAACCAAATGGCGAGATTGGCATCGGTGTCTGCACAGATGCCAATTCTGCCATCGCGACTAAGGATAATTGTCCGAATATTGACATCATGAAAATGGAGACGCTGGGTAATGACGCCGGAACGCGGGTCGATGAAGTGTAAGGTGCCGTCAACATGGCCTGTGATCAGCCGTGAGTGATCGGCGTCAAAGGCGATTGCTACTGCGTTTTCTACTGCGTTTGATTGTTGAGACATCAGTGTCCTGTGATTTCCAGAACTCACATCCACTTCGATCACATCGTCAAATCGTCCACCAACGAAGACTTTCTGATGATCAGGCGACCATGCAAGACACTTGCCGTAGCCATCGAGATCGACATGTCGGGTCGATGATGGATTCAGGTGGACCGGACCAACGTGAAGTTGCCTGTCAGTACCAGTCCAGGCAATTTGCTCTGAGTCATCGGAGAACTGAATCCTGTCGATGGTTGCGGAGGGATCATCACTGTCCGGCGGGATCCAGCGGCCCAGTATTGATTTGCCGTCAAGGCTGTGAACTGAAAGGCCATCACCGCGATGATGTGTTGCAAGCAATCGCCCATTCGGCGAAACGGCAACTGTTCCGTCCCCAACATGGTGGTTTAAGGAACTCGCAACAATGTCGCCGGGGTCCCGCGTTGTGGACACGCTTCGCATACTCTGTCCGTCTGCCTCTTCACCTGAATTCAGCTCTGACAGGCATTCAAATGGCGTGACGCGGACATCACCAGTTTGGCCAATAGTGACAAGTTGAGTTCCATCGGGAGTCCATGCAACGGATCTTAGAAATTCCCTGGAATTGTCGTTGTTATCGCGAATCGTAAGAAATTCCGGATCAGGAAGTCGGCGAGGAAGTGAGACCACCTGTCCGTCCTGCGATGCGACAACTATGCGATCGTCCCCCACGACCACTGAAGTGATGGGGCATTCGAACAAATGCCATCGCGTAGCTTCGTCAAATGTGGGGACATCCGGTAGGTCTCGAAGATTACCGGAATTGGTCGACACTTCTCTTAAGTTCACTGCAAAATCGGCAACAGCCTGCCGGTATTCACCGTCATCCAAAGCATCCGGAAATCTCCAGCACACAAGGTCTCCATTGGCCAGACCCGCAGACAATACATGGAGATCGCTGCTGATCGCCATCGCGTTTACCTCCCGCACTCCACCATTAAATCCGCACAGGACTTCGGTACGGTTGACGTCGATGAGTTGCAAGTTAACTCCGTGCGTGAGACTGCACAACAACAGACTCGTATTGGGAACGGCAAGACAGTTATCAAACGTGAATGGCATTTCGACCGGTCGCCCGTGGAACGGCGGCGTTGGATCAGAAATCCAGAGTTCGTTTTCCGCATTCTGTGCTAGTATGTGTTGATCGATCTGGAATCGCGTGATCCAAAGTTGCCGGCGGCTCGCTGGCACTTCAAATGCCTCCAGTGACTTGAGATTGATGAATTTGAGTGTTTCGTAACGGGCACCGCAGGCCAGCCAGTTTCCATCGGCAGAGAATTCAAGAGATTCGATGGTTGTCGGGAACCCGGACAATTTGCAGATGAGTTCCCCCGTTGAGACTGCGTAGACCTCCGGGTACGAAAGATCCGTGTCCGCATCTGTCACGCCACCCGTTGCCAGAAAATTGCCGTCAGGACTTATGGCCAGGGCATGCAACGATTTCGCTGCGGTGCGTATCGTGCGCACCAATTCACCGGTCACCGCGTTCGAGATATAGATGTTGCCATTCCCTGCAGCAGCAACGATCAGCGATGAATCCGGAATCTGTCGCAACTCATAGATCGGTTCGTCAAGTTTCAGCAACGGCTGACGGAAATTCACGACTTCCTGATGCAGCATTTGCCATTCAATTCTTGATTCGGCTTCGGTATCGGTCGTTTTTAATTCGTCGAGTAAGTGCAGCGTTTCGGGAATCTCGTGGTGTTCCCAGGCAGAATAAGCCTGCCGGATTCCGGCGTTCCAGGCCAGCTTTTGAAATCGCTGCTCGCCTGTTTCAGCTCGCTGCCGACTTTCATCAGCCTGTGTGTTTAGTTCCTGAGTTCGCAGTTGTTCGGCTGTCAGTTGTTCGTTCAGATACCCGAGGCGATCGTTCTGTTTTTGAAAGGCCAAATTGCTTCGCAGGGTGAGTGCAAGAGTCAACAAAAGAACTGACAAAGTTACCGTTGTCATAGCGGCTACGCCAGGATTACGACGTGTCCATCTGTACAGACTTTCCATGGCAGAAAGCGGCCGCGCCAGAGTTGCTCGTCCGTCGAGAAATCTCTGCAAATCGTCGCGCAGTTCAGCGGCTGACACGTACCGATCTGCCGGAAGAACTTCCAGACACTTGGAACAGATCGTGGCAAGGTCACGACTGACATGGGGAAATCTCTGCCGTATAGATGGCACGTGGTTCATTGCCGTAGCCACTCGTTGTACAAGACTATCAATGCCATGAGACGGCCCCTGCCCCGCCAGCATTTCGTAAAACAACACGCCCAAAGAATAGATGTCCGTTGCCGGACCATGTGTAAACACGCTTCCGGTTAGCTGTTCCGGCGCCATGTACCGCGGAGTTCCAACCAATGTCCCGGAATGACTCATCCGCGTCGCAAGATCAGTGATGCGTGCCAAACCGAAATCGGTGAGTCGTGGTGTTGCGGAATCAAGCGACTCGCCTACCTGGCAATCCACCAAAATGTTATCCGGCTTAATGTCACGATGCACGACCGAAAAGTTGTGAGCGCGCTGAACTGCGTCACTCAGGTCTCGCACCAATCTGGTCGCCGTGCTTTCCGGCATCGGTTGACCATTCAGATGCTGCGAAAGTGTAGTCCCCTCGACAAGTTCACTCACTTGCCATGTGGCTTGATTAGATTGCTGCGCTTCGAAAACTCGCACAATGCACGGATGATTCAAGCGAGCCGCCGCCTGGGATTCCTGCAGGAACCGGCTTCGCAAGTTGTCGTCCGTCATAAACTCCGGACGCAGTATCTTAATCGCAACATCGCGTTTGAGGTGTTCATCATGAGCTCTATAGACGATGCCGTAACTACCTCGCCCCAGTTCCTCCTGGACCAAAAACCGTTGTGGCAGGTGTTCGACAACACGCTGCGGCGGTACATATTGAAAAGTCATCTCGCAATCTGGATCACTTCCAGTCAGTGGCAAGGTGTCAGATGCGAAATCGATCGCCCGTGACAAGAATTCATCTTCCGGCGAAGGTGTCGATTTGGCTTCAGCCGGCAAGTTGTTTTGCCCCCAGCCAAGGACACTACGAAGCAATCGTACCGCATCGGCAAATTCCGGGTTCAGCGTTGTAGATTCAGCCAGGCCGTTCAACTTTGAAGCTCCGGCCCTTAATCTGTCATCCAATGCGGCCGCTAAAGCCACCTCTTCATCGGAGAGTGCTAGAAATCCTGAAGACGATTCAGACTCAGTTGCGTTTTGCCGAAATTCATCATCATGAGTCTGCGGTGGCTTGTTATTCATTCGATCTCAATACTGCCCATTCGTCATGTCGAGTGGAGTGCGAGCTCCGGAATGAGACGTTCTTGTGGTGTTATCTCAGAGTACGTTTCAGAATGACAATCGCTTCTGACCAACGTCGCCAGACAGTCACAATGGAAGCGCCCTTGATTTCTGCGATCTCTTCAAATGTCATATCGTCGAAATATCGTTTGCTCAGAATGTCTCGATGGTCGTTGGGCAGATTCTGCACGGCGATCAACAACTTGGCGGCTTCTTCATCCAGCATTGCCAGTTCCGATGCCGATGCGGTTTTGTCCACGAATTGACTGCCGCTGACCTGAACTTCCAACTGTTGCCGCCGCCGTTCCGCCACACGATGTCGCCGCAGTCCGTCGACCAAACGTGACTGGAATATCTCGATGATCCAGGTTCGGAATTCCGGTTCGCTGGCACCCTGAAACGCTGCAAAATCTCGACTGGCCGTCAGCATCGTGTCCTGCACCAAGTCTGCCTGTGACATACGGCAACTCAGTTCGCCACTGACTTCGTGACTCGCCATATTGGTTAGCGCGGGGCAGAAGAATTCAAGCAACCGCCCGAGCCCGGAACCCGAACCCTGCCGAGCGTCATTGATCAGTGTTTCCACAGTTTCAACGGATACATCTTTCATCAACGTCCCCAAATCTCAAACCTCCCACGCAAGCAGCATTCACTGCAACTACAACTACAACTTTTTTTTCGCGCGGGTTGGGAAATTCCAAAAAAGTCTGAAAAACATTTAAGGGACTGCGTCCTCGTTTATACCGGAAGGGCAACGTTCCGCCGGAAGGATAGCAGTCACTGTGATTCAATGATGGCACCGTTCGAAAGTATTCGCAATAGGCTGGGTCAAAATCTTCATCACAGTTTGCCGCCGCAAATCCGTTTCGGCTAGCTTGAGTTTGCCTTACGCACAACTGGGTGGCCTCTATGGCCGCTCACAGCTATGGCTCTTGGGCTGGATTAAGTGAAATGCACGAACCCCCAGACGTTTGGGGCAACATTCTCGAGGTATAGCCACACAACGACATGTCTGAATGATTCATGAAAAGGGTGACAATAAATAAAGTTTCATTCCTGCGGCGATAATTTACAGAATTCTGCGGACGAATGCGGGCTGGTTCCTGCATTGCTATTCAGAGAGACGATGGCAGCACGAACACGTGTTGTCTCCATACATAATTTCGACATTCAAATTTGGTTCGACAAAACAGCTTATGTCGTGCCACCGTTCGCGGTGCGCGCCGAGTATGGGTTCAATCACAAGTTTTCGGGGTAGTTTTCATGCGCATTACAGATTGGCTTCGATCACTTCGAGATGGAATTTATCTGCCACGACCGCGACTCGGGATTACGACCGGAATAATCACCAACCGGGCCTGCGAGCGGTCACCGGCAAGTAACGCAGCTCACAGGCCCTAGTTTCTCCCTTAGCGCTCATTTTGTGCGCTAAACTGATTCCTTTTGATCCTATCACGATTGGCCGAAACGATCGACCAATCTTTCGCGGACATCCTCACTACTATCTAGGGAGATTCCTAATGTTTCGTAAGAAAACTCGACGCTCAGCGCAAAAGAACCGAAGTCGAAGAGCTAGAAACCTGAATCACGGCTTGTTTGTCGAAACGCTTGAAGATCGCATCGTGCTCGAAGGTGATTCGCTGACGTCCGCGACCTCTCTTTCGCTGACGGTCGGAGGAGAAACGGTCTATAGCGCCTCGATCGGCGACAACTCGTACGACGATAATGACGTCGATCTTTTCAAAGTCTATCTTCGGGACGGGCAGCGGCTTACCGCGGATATCGATGCTCGCTTTAACGACAGCGGCACAGCGACGACAAATACTCTCGATGCGTTCATTCGCGTCTTCAACGCCTCGGGAACGCAGCTGGCCTATGACGACGACAGCGGCGCGGGCTACGATCCTGAGTTGACCTTCGTCGTGCCGTCGGACGGCTACTATTACGTCGGAATTTCCGCCTTCAATAACCGATATTACAACCCAAATACAGCCGGCAGCGGCAGCAACGGTAATTCCGAAGGCGTTTATCGTCTCGAGTTGCGATTAACGAATGGCGTTTCTCCTAATGTTTCTATCAGCGGCGATTCGGGATCTCATCCCGATAACCACGATCACAGTTTCTCGTGGACCGCATCCGACGCCGACACGAATCTCTCGACGGTGACGGCCCGCCTGATGCGAGGTTCCACCGAAATCCGCCGGTCGACGGCGACCAACGGTGCGCTGACTCTGGTTAAAAGCGACGGATTGGGAGCCTATCAATTGATCGTGACGGCGGTAGACACGCGGGGCAATTCCACGACTCGAACTTCGAGCACGGTCACGATCACCGACGACGACATAGTCGCACCGGTCGTCACGCTCGGGGGATCGACGGGGACGGAGAGCCGTTCTTTAGCACAGCAATTCTCGTGGAGCGCTTTCGACACGGGTTCGGGCATCAGCTCCATCTCGGTGAGCGTTTATAAGGACGGCAGCCGTATTCATTACGCCCCGTCCGCCGCCAGCAACGGCACGTTCAACTTCGACGCTTACGGTCCGGGGGCTTTTCAAATCGTCGTCACCGCGACTGACGCCGACAATGACCGTGCCGGCGATGCCCTGAGCACCACCGCGTCCAGAACTGTGACGACGACTAATAACGCTCCGTCTGCGGAAGCCGGGGTGAATCTCGTCGGCGTCGAAGGCGGCGTGCTCCAATTCGACGGGGCGAGTTCAGCGGATATTGACGGCGATACGCTGGTCTACGCCTGGAATTTCGGCGACGGCACGATTCTGTCAGGTACGCAATACGCTCGTCCGACTCATGCCTTCCGCAATAATGGTGTTTATACGGTCAACTTGACCGTCAGCGATGGATTCGCCGGCACCGCGTCCGATTCGCTGCTCGTCACTGTCAACAATGTCGCTCCCATCATCACCAGCATCACGAACAGCGGCCCGATCGTGGCCGGGCAACCCGTCACCGTCACGGTTGTCGCGACCGATGCCGGGCTCGACCCGCTGCTGCTCGACTTCTACTTCGACGGCGATGATCTTCCCGATGCTACCGTCTCTGTCAGCTACGCCGAGAGCGCCGTCATTAACCAGGATTATGTTTTCACGAGCGACGGCATTTATGCCGTTAGGGTGCGTGTCAGGGATTACGACGGAGGAGTCGTTACGGGATTTACAGCCGTTGTCGTGGGTCAAGGGGTGCCGTCTTCGACTGCCGTCGTGAGTTTCGTCACAACGGAACAGACGGTGACCGAGGGGGCCGGCGAGCTCACCATTCGTGCAACGCTCACCGAGGCGCTTCCGGACGCCAGCATTTTCGTGCCGGTGATGCTGACGGGAACGGCCCTAAACGGTTCCGACTACACGGTCGGTCAGGCGTATCTGCTGTTCGCTCCTGGGGCGACGACGGCCGAGGTTCGCATTCTCATCGACGACGATCGCTCCTACGAATTCGCCGAAACGATCACCGTCTCCCTTGGCACACCTCTCAACGCCAACCTGGGCACAGTGACTTCGCATACCGTCACAATTGTTGACGACGACGCGCCGCCGCTCGTCGCCTTCACGAGCACCAGTCAAACGGCGCGAGAAGACGCCGGTTTCATCACCGTGACGGCGCGGCTTTCAGAAATCTCGGGCAAGGACGTGACGATTCCGCTCGTTCGGACCGGCACGGCCGCCTATGGCAGCGATTACCAGTTCCTGACGGATTCGATCGTGATCGAGGCCGGTCAGTACTTGGGCACGGCGCGCATCCAGATCATCGACGATACGGTCTCAGAATCGAACGAGACGATCATCCTCACGATGGGTTCGCCGATGAGTGCCGTCCACTCGGACGCGCTGGGCGCGCCGCTGGTTCATACCATCATCATTCCCGAGAACGATGCGCCCAGCGTCTCTTTCTCGTCCGTGTACCGAAAAGTCTCTGAGGAGGCTGGCGCGATCACCGTCACGGCCGTGCTCTCTTCGCCGCATCATCTGCCGGTGGACGTGAATTTCACGCTCTCCGGCACGGCCATCGAAGGAACGGATTACCAACTCGCCGTTCGATCATTCCACTTCGACGCCGGCCAGACTGTGGCCACCGTCACGATCTCTATAGTGAACGACGCCTTCGCCGAGAACGACGAGTCGATCGTACTGACGATGATCCCGCCGGGGGCGAACGGCAACGGTGCGCGGCTCGGCACGACGCTGCGACATGTGATCGAGATCGCGGCGAACGATCTGCCGGTCGTCTCGTTCTCGACCGCTCGTGTAAACGTCTGGGAGGATGCCGGCAGCATCCTGCTCACCGTCTCGATGTCGAACGTCGCGAGCTACGACGTTGACGTGCCGATTTCGATCTACAGCGGTTCGGCGACGGCGGCGGACTATCAACTGCTGACCGACACGATCCGGATCGCGGCCGGTTCCACGACCGGCACCGCGACCCTGCGAATCGTTAACGACGCCGCGAACGAGCCTTCGGAGAGCGTAACGCTCCGGCTCGGCAGCCCTGCGCCGACCGACTTGGTTCGACTGGGAAGCACGCAGTACCAGACCGTCACGATTCTCGACGATGATCCGCTGGTCGAGGTGTCGACGAGCGGCTATGTCCAAACGATCGCCGAAGACGGCGTCGGGACCACGCTTTCCGTGCGTCTCTCGGCGGCCACCAACAAGATCGTGACCGTGCCGATCACCCTTTCGGGCACCGCGAGAAAAGGATCCGATTACACGATCTCTCCGGCTTCGGTCACGATCCTCGCCGGCCAAACCTCGGCCCAGATCACGATCAATCCGGTCAATGACAACGTGTACGAGCACACCGAGTCGATTGTTGTTTCACTGGGATCACCTTCGAATGCGCGGCTCGGCGAAACCCGGCAGCAGGTGATCCGCATCGCCGCCGACGATCGGCAAAGCGTTTACTTCGCTCGCGCGTCACGCCAAGTGTATCGATTCTTTCGCGGTTGGGAGTCGGTCTACGGGACAGGCAGCGAGATCAGCGTGCCCGAGAGTACTGGCGACATCAGCATGACCGTGCGGCTGTCGGGGAAGATCGCGTACGACGTCTATGTTCCCATTCGACTTTCCGGAACCGCCCGGAACGGATCGGACTATACGATTTCCACGCGTAACGTCCGCATTGCGGCCGGCAGCACCTCGGCGACCTTCACCGTCGATATCACTAACGACACGTACCGCGAGGGAAACGAAACGATCATCCTCTCGATGGGCGCACCCAACGAGGCGGTGCTCGGCGGTCAGAGGACATACAAGATCGTCATCCTGGCTAACGATGCCCCAGCGGCGTCGGTGACGGGGGCCAACTACAATGGTGCGTTAAATATCGGCAACTTGGCAATCGATACGACGGGATGGTCGAGCGGCGGCGTGACCGCCGTCCAAGGCAACAACACCAGCGTCGTTTCCAATGGGACCGGAAACGACACTTTGCTATATCCGGTCGGAACTCTGGCGATCAGCACGGGCAGCAACGGTCCCCTGAGCGGAGCGACGATCTTCTTCGATGCAAACAAGAATCAGATCCTCGATTTCCTGGACCTCAACGGAAACGGATTTCAGGACGACGATGAACCGAGTGAAGTCGCCTTCACCACTACCGCCGATGGAACGCTGGCCATCGTCATACCGCACGAGTTCGACCTCGACGAAGACGGCGTCATCGGCACGGAGGAAGGACAGATCGTAGCGATCGGGGGCATCAACAGTACGACGGGATTGCCGCTGGCGGCGCCCCTTGTCGCCCCGATCGGCGTGTGGGCGATCACGCCCCTGTCGACGCTCATGGCCGAGTTGGTCAACAACCACGGTATGACGGTCGAGCAGTCGATCTTGCGTGTCCGCGAAGCCTTTAATCTGCCGGATGTGGATCTGGCCGTCTTCCGACCGACCGACGAAGTGCTCGCCGGCAATGCAGACGCCTTGCCTGTAGAAATCGCCAGTTCCAAGGTCCAGAACACCCTCGTGCAAGTCACCCGGCTGATCGCCGGGTTAGCGAACGCGCCCTCGGCGGATCTCGTGGGGCGATTCGCTGCTGAGGATCTTGCGGCCAAGATCGCAACCGCCGGTTCCTCGCTCGACCTGAGTAATGCCTTCGTCGTGCAATCGATCATTGAAGGCACTCTCAATCGCGCTGGCGGGCCAACGCTGCCTGGCGATGTGTTGAGCGGCGCGGCGACGGTCATCGCCGCCTCGAACGGCTACCTCGACGACATTCCCGCCGGAACCGTAGGCTTCCTGACTTCGGTGAGCCGCGTGCAAGCGCTCGCCCAAGGCGAGATAGCTGCGGCGTTGTCCACGGCAAGCGCGGGCACGATCGAAAACATCGTCGCCGCCTACACCGGTCAAAACCTGGAGGATCTAGTTGAAGGCACCGCAGTCGCCGACATCGTGCCGCCGCGATTGATCATCTTCGATTCCCAAGTTACTGAGCCCGATGCAGGGGGCACGTCCTATCTTGAGTTCCTGGTCGGTTTGACGGCTCCGTCGGTGCATGGCGTCAGCGTTCGTTACGCGGTTCAGGATGGTCAAGGAACGGCAGTATTCGGCCAAGATTACGACACTTCCGGAGACCCGCTCGAAGGCATACTGACTTGGGCGGCAGGCGACAACGCCCTTAAGACAATCCGTATCGCCGTACGAGCCGACGGCAGTTTCGAGGCCGACGAAACACTGTACGTGCGATTACTTGACGCCGAGAACGCCACGATCATCGGCGACCTCGGCATCGGCACGATCGTCAACGGCGGCAACGGCAACCTGAGCTATACCGCTCCGTCGGATGTCGCCAACACGCTTGAACTGCGAGTCACGGGCAGTTACGTGGAACTCGTCAGAAACGACGAGATCGTCTTTTCCGGTGAACTCTCGGGGGCGGCCGATATCTCGATCTTCGGCGGCAACGGCGGCGCTAACACGCTGACGGTTGATCTCAACGAGGCGGCCGCCGGCATCATCGGATCGATCCGCTTCAACGGCGGCGATCTCTCCGACGTCCTCACGATTCTGGATAGCGCCGCCGGCATCGTCGATCACACCGTGACGGGCGGCGGTTCCGGCGTCTACCAAATCGCCGGTACAAACGTGATCTACGACGGGGTTGAGTCGGCGGCGGATCGTGTCACGCCTTCTGTAAGCGGCCTGCCGACAGTCGGCGCCGAGGGATCGCAAATCAGCCTGACGGGCACGCTCCCCGATCCCGACGCCGCTGCGGCGGCCGAATACGCGTGGACCGTCTGGAAAGACGGCAACGCCTACACAAACGGGACAGGCGCGAGTTTTTCGTTTACGCCGGATGATAACAGTACATACACGGTTCGTCTCATCACGAGCGTTCTTGACGGCTCGACCGGGTCTGTGACCTACACCATCAGCGTGGCCAACATGGCACCGACCCTCACTGCAGTCAATGTTGACTCGGCCGTTTTTGAGAACGGCATCGCCACGCTCACGGGCTCTTTCACAGATCCGGGCACGCTGGACACGTTCACGCTGACCGTGAACTGGGGCGATTCACTGAGTCCCAACAATGTAGAAACCTATACGTTTGCGGCCAGTGCGACGGGAACACAGAACTTCACGCTGACGCATCATTATCTGGACGACAACGTCACTGGCACGGCGTCTGACACGTACACGATCAGTGCGTCGGTGCAGGACAAGGATCTGGCCGTTGGCACGGCAACGACGACTGTCACGGTCAACAACGTGGCCCCGACATTGGTACTGAACACGGTCGCGGCGATTGTCGAAAACGGTGTGGCCACTCTGACCGGAACGATCACGGATCCGGGCACGCTGGACACGTTCACGCTGACCGTGGACTGGGGCGATTCACTGAGTCCCAACAACGTGGAAACCTATACGTTTGCGGCCAGTG
>JBDNFN010000035.1:0-3613 GCA_041689795.1 Fuerstiella sp.
CCGCGGCAGAGAGCAGATCACTCGTACGATCCTGGCAGAGGCTCAAAAGATAATTCCTCAATACGGTATTGAACTGGTGGACGTGCGAATCAAGCGGCTGGACTACGTAGAGAGCGTTCGGGAGAAAGTCTATGAACGCATGATCTCCGAACGCAAACGCATCGCCGCACAGTTTCGCTCGGAGGGAGAAGGCCTTAGCGCGGAGATTCTCGGAACGATGGAAAAAGAGCTGAGCAGGATACGTTCCACGGCTTACCGAGAGGTCCAACAGATTCAGGGCGAGGCCGACGCGGATGCAACGCAAATCTACGGTCAGGCGTACAATCGCGATCCTGAATTTTACGCTTTCCTACGCACCCTTGAGAGTTACAAAGAGAGCGCGAATCCGAATTCTGTAATGCTTCTCACCACAAAAAGCGATTTCTATCAGTATCTCAAAAGCGCGACAGTGCCAACAATGGCACCACCAACCCCGACAGCTGAAGCGTCAGTCCCGATGTTGTCCACAACGCCGCCATAAACTGGAAGGCGAGGAATGCCATCATGCTGAACAAAGCCACAACTCTCAAGGGCCACACCGCACTGCCCCGATGGGGAAATAGAGAGACTTATGTGGCGATTCTTACCTTAAAGACTGGCTTGGCCCGCAAAGCGTCGTCGGAAAGACGCTTTGCCAATGGCAATGCGTTGATTGATTGGGTTCTCAGTCGTCCGAGTGTGCACATACGCACAAGTCGCTTTTGAATGCGCGCGTAGATCTGCGAATCCTCACGGTTCGCGCTCGCACTGGCGTTTGGCACCGCGATTGCGTTGCCAATACGTTCGCAGAGTGCGTGGCGAATTTATCAGACGGGCGTGTTGCCCCGAAACGCCATGCCGAGTTGTTAGAAGGAGACAGGACATGTCCGTCGCACTGCACCAGGAAGCTGGAGGAAAGATTGTTGTACTGAATCTGAGCGGCAAGCTCGCGAAGGAAGACTACAAGCACTTCATTCCGGAGGTCGAGCTGGCAGTTAAGGAACACGGCAACGTCCGAATGCTGGTGCGAATGCACGACTTCCATGGCTGGACTCTGGGCGCCGTCTGGGAGGACACAAAATTCAGTTTGCAGCATTTCTCAGATATCGAGCGGTTGGCACTCGTCGGTGAGTCACGGTGGGAGGCGGGAATGGCAGTATTCTGCAAACCATTCACCAGAGCTCAGGTCCGGTACTTCGACGAAAGCAAGGCCGACGAGGCCGCGACGTGGATTCACGAAGGGATTGCGGAAGCGGCACAAGCAACTTCAGGGACCGCCTGATCTAGTCGAACATGCCAGAGCTTTTGCATCAGACTCAATCGCAAATACCGACGGTCCATGCCGAATCAACCGCCACCGGCGTGTAACGCTAGTAAAGGACATCCAATGCTCAAACACACTTTACTCTCCAACGAGGGGATTCTCATTCTGGAACCTTCAGAGGCGTTGGAAACCGCCGATTTTGAAGCCGTCATGCACGACATGGACCCGTATCTCGCGGAGCATGACTCGCTGAATGAAGTGATGATTTTGGCGAAGGCATTTCCCGGTTGGTCGAATCTGGACGCCGCAATCAGCCATTTGCAGATGATCGAAAGCTATCACCAAAAGAGTAGACGACTGGCAATCGTCAGCGACAACGGACTGCTGGCAGCATTGCAAAACTTTGCCGCGCACCTTCTGCATCCTGACGTCGAACACTTTTCGGAATCCGCGTACGAAGACGCGTTGCAATAGCTTCGGGAGATAGCGTTCCCGACCAATTGACAGCAAAGCGTTCAAATGTCGTGAAAAGCGACGATTCAGTTTTTCATCTTACTAAAACACGAGGCAGAAAATGACACACATTAATTTGCTCACCACTCAATCTTTGGCTCAGTTGGCGTCAGTCCAGCAGTCGCCGTGTCTGTCGCTGTACCAGCCGACTCATCGCAGTCTGCCCGACAACCAGCAGGACCCAATCCGATTTCGCAATCTTATAGAGGAGTTGGAAGTATCGCTGCGGCAGAAGTATCCGGCCGCTGAAACCGAGCTCCTTTTGAAACCGTTTACCGACCTGTCTCATGATGAGGCGTTCTGGCACCAGACGTGGGAAGGGTTGGCCATGCTGAGCCGGCCGGGGCTGTTTCGAGTGTTCCGACTGCAGCGTCCGGTCGCCGAACTGGCCGTTGTTGCCGACAGCTTTCATACCAAGCCATTGAGACGCTTTTTGCAATCGGTCGCTCATTATCAGGTGCTGGGACTGAGCCGTCAGAAGATTCAACTGTTCGAAGGCAACGGCGAGGCGATCGATGAAATCGAATTGGCTTCAGACGTCCCGCGGACGATCAACGACGCATTGGGCGATGAACTGGCCGAACCCTTTTCAGCGATCACCTCCCAGGGACGTTTCGGTGGCGCCACCGCGTCCATGCACCACGGCCACGGCGGGAAAAAGGACGTGGTGGAAGAGGATGCGGAGAAGTTCTTTCGTGCCGTCGACCGCGCGGTGCTTGAACACCATTCCCGACCATCCGGCCTGCCGCTGCTGCTGGCAGCGTTGCCGGAACATCATGATCTTTTCCACCAAATCAGCCATAACCCATTTCTGATGGCGAAGGGGCTGACGATCAATCCCGACGTCCTGCCCATCGATGAACTTCGGGAACGCGTCTGGAAAGTCGTCAAACCGCAGTATCAGTCGCGGCTGACTGAGCTGACCGAAGAATTTGCAGAAGCGCGTTCCAAGGGGCATGGCAATGACGACCTGGCACAGGTTGCTCAAGCGGCTGCCGAAGGGCGAGTTGCAACGTTGCTGATCGAAGCCGACCGTCAGATTGCCGGCCGGCTCGACTGCGCTACCGGTCAGGTCGAAATTGGTGATCTCAGCCACCCGCAAGTCGATGACCTGCTCGACGATCTTGGCGAACTGGTCGAAAAGATGGGCGGCCAGGTTCTGGTCATGCCCGCCGATCAGATGCCGAGCCAGACGGGACTGGCAGCCACCTACCGATATTGAACCAACCAAATTCACCAAGGAGAACAACATGCAGATTCAAATGAATACCGACGGCAACATTGAAGGTCACGAAGCGTTGGCCACACGGGTCACTACCGAAGTGGAGAGTGTGTTGAAGCGATTTAGCGATCACATCACGCGAGTGGAGGTCCAACTGAGCGATGAAAACAGCGCAAAGAAAGGCGGCAATGACGATATGCGTTGTGTGATGGAAGCCCGCCTCGAAGGCCGCCAGCCAGTCGCGGTCACGCATGAGGCAGCGACCGTGAACCAAGCCATAGACGGCGCTGTAGGCAAACTTACCAGATTGATTGAGAGCACCCTCGGGCGGCTGCGCGATCAGAGACATCACAGGACAGAACTGACTCCGCTTGAGTCAGATGAAAATCCCACAACATTGCGGACTGAAGTTCCGTAGATTTAGTGGGCGCGGGTTAAGGTTATTTGAAACAGGCATTTTGTCTCGGAAAAATGTTGTGTGAGGATTTGCCTTCGTCGGAGCCGGTCGTCGTTCACTCACTTGCTGCCGTGAATGATGGCCGGCGGAGACGAATGCAAATCCGGCATCATGCCTTTGTGGGTGGGGTTCGAGTGAA
>JBDNFN010000036.1:0-5147 GCA_041689795.1 Fuerstiella sp.
CGTTCCGAATCCGTCAAACGAACGATATACTTCTTCTCACTCATCACAAAACCCTCCGTGGATTTAATTTGGTTCTGTGGATGAGCGCCGATTTTTCAATTCGACGCAACCCTAGTTTTCATCCCTGACAATGCACTAGGTGTCGGGCGGTCGCAAATACCCTGCGGTATTGGATTCAGAATTCGCCCGCTAGTGTCGGAGGCTATTCCTCACACCTGTTGGTCGAGAAATGCTTCCGGATTAGCTTCGTTCATCTAACATTTTTATACCAGACTTAGGTGAATATGTCGACGGGGAAAGAAAAACGCCACCTTTGAGAACGTGTTCGGTGGAGCTTTTTTACCGAACACCCCAGACAGCCGCATTCTGGTTTACACGCCTGTATGCCGACGTTTGACGTGTGCCTGAAATGCCGTGGAAGTGTCGAGCTTGTAAGCCGCACTTACGGAATCGCGTTTTTTCTGTTTCTGCACCTGAATGTTCTCGCGACAAAGCCTGAATGCGCCAAAAGTTGGCACAAGGGCGAATCGTCTAACTCTGCTTCCAGCCGTGTCAATAAGCACCATGGTCGAAACATAAAGCACATGACCCTCTGCAACCTGATCTTCACCGGAACACGGGATGTCGCTGTTGATACCATGAGCATGTTTGTTGCGAAAAAAGTTGTTCCGACGACGACGATTACTTCCTGGTTAATCGAATGCTGAAGATGGGTGATGACAACGATGCAACTCGCACCCGGAAACTCACCACGGTGGACTATGTATATGCCGTTTTCTAAGAATTCAATCGAGGCACCGCAGTCTCGAAAACCAGACAGTCCGATATTACCTGTTTGTTATTATCAATTAGCCTATTCTGGTCCTGCACCTGGTTTTTGCGATGAGCTTCCAGCACGGAGTTCAAACCTGCGCGACGAACTTTTGTTTCGATAATTTTTGCAGTGAGTCTAATTCACAATAATACCCCCCCCCCAAAAAAAATCTCCTGAAGCTTCAGAAAATCGCTGCTGTTCCAGAGACGCTCCTGAAATTGCAAAGTTACAAGCAAACAGTGTGAACACGTAAATCCAGCCATTGCAAAATTTACTCGCAAGGGCTTCGCGATTGTACTGGGAAGTTCGCGGCACCGGATTTTGGACCGCCTCTGAAAAACGGTGCTGCTGAACAGTGACTGGCTTGTGCGACTCCCGCAGATCCAACGCGCTGCCCTATTTTCAATCACTCGTCGCTTGTTTCTTAATGCTGCCTAAGTAGTTAGCAAAACCAATGCCAGGTTGAATGAAGTTAAGGCTTCAATTTCCTTCACTGCACAGGA
Organism: Fuerstiella sp.; assembly: GCA_041689795.1. Lineage (GTDB taxonomy): Bacteria > Planctomycetota > Planctomycetia > Planctomycetales > Planctomycetaceae > Fuerstiella. Next base: position 1,318 of record JBDNFN010000036.1, read on the forward strand.
CACAGGGAAAACCACGATGAATTGCTGGCGGATACCTTCGTCTCGTTTCTCGGTGGCTGCAGCACCAACCAACAAGTTTCAAAATGTGCCCCGGAAATGACACTCACTGCCTGCTATTTAAGCGGACGCCGTGAACTGCTATCTCAAATCGAAGTAACGAATTATGCCTTTCACGTTGAAGCTGCTCTACCAGCTGGGCAGATGCGGACAGCAGTCTCTTTTTCAGATTCGCCCATTCGTAAAGTCGCCCAGAACGTTTTACGACATGAAGTAGTGAAGACTTTCGGGCTGGTCCTGTGGTTTCACCGGCCGAAACGCAGCACGATTTTCGCTAATTGTGACCGTACTTTTTCGCGATTTGCTCTAAAACGTAGACCTGCATACAGCGGCTCTCTTTTTCTTCCGGCGACGAGCCCGGTTTTCCCGATGATTACGGCCAAATTTGCGGAACTCGGGCAATTCTGAGGGCAATTTGGACGGCAACCTGAAATCAGTGCACAGAATTTAAGGAGCATCCGTTGCGGAAAGGCTTGCCAGCACTATACTTCTGCCGCGTCGCCGGAGTGGTGGAATGGCAGACACGAAGGATTCAAAATCCTTTGGGCGTAACAGCCCGTGCGGGTTCGAGTCCCGCCTCCGGTAATAATCACATTGCGTGTTGGCCGCTTTTTGGTGCTTCCAGAAAGCGGCTTTTTTTTGGCGTTTTGTCCACTGGTCCGTCGCATTTGATTCTTAAGCTATTGACTCGTTCTGCCGTCAGATTTCGCGAGCGAAGTCTGGCAGGATACTGTGGCGTTGCTTGGTATGTGGCGATTTCAGATTAGATTCCTTCAGTCCAACACATCCAGCAGTGTGCTTGCCAGCGTCAGATTTCGGCGGTTGATTGCCAAAAGTAGATTCGCAACAGGGATAAACACTGTCATTTCGCGCATCTGTGGATCGCTCGTAAACAGTTGACCAATTCGCCAACTATTGAGACAATCACGACGCCTTGCGGAGGGAACGATTCCCTGTTTCGTGAGTTTATTGCAAACTGAGACCTGCGGACGGACCCGTATGAGAATCTTTTTTTCTGTTGGTGAACCGAGTGGCGATCAACACGCCGCTCATCTGATTCAAGCACTGAAGAACCGTGAACCTTCGTTCGTCGCAGAAGGCTTTGGCGGCCCCGAAATGCGTATTCAGGGTTGTCAGTTGCTGTTTGAACTGACTGAACTTGCCGTGATGGGGTTTCTCCGAGTCATACCCATGTTGGCAAAGTTTCGCCGCCTGGTGATCAAAGCGGAAAAGTTCTTCGACGAATCACCTCCCGATGCCGTGGTTCTGGTCGATTTTCCGGGGTTCAACTGGTGGATCGCGAAAGCTGCAAAGAAACGTGGCATTCCCGTTTACTATTATTTGCCCCCACAATTATGGGGTTGGGCTCCGTGGCGCATTCGGCGAGTTCGTAAATGGGTTGATCGAGTCATTTGCGCTTTGCCATTTGAATTCGATTGGTATCGAAGTCGCGGAGTTAACGCCACGTGGGTAGGCCACCCGTTTTTTGATGAAGTGGCTTCACGAAAACTCGACACATCGTTGCTCAGCGAATTACGGGATCGGGCCCCTAGCCAACGATTGATCGCCGTGCTTCCGGGATCGCGAAATCATGAAATCGATCGAAACTTTCCTGTGATACTGGAAGTCATGCGACAGGTTGGCGATCAGGTTCCTGGAATTCGGTGGATCATCGGAAACTACCGACCGGAACACACCCGCACCTGTCAGCTGCTGCAGGCCGATGCAGAAGTCGAAGCCGATGTGACTTACTATGTCGAAAAGTCGTCAGAAGTCATTGAAGCGGCCGACTGCTGCTTAATGGTCAGCGGTTCGATCAGCCTTGAGTTACTTGCCAGAAAAACACCAGGTATCGTTTTGTATCGAGTTGCCAGAATTGGGCGGTTTGCTTCAAGATTCTTGATGACGTGTCGGTTCATCACACTGTCAAACCTGATTGCTGACCGAGAATTGATGCCGGAATTCATTTCGTGCGGCAGCCCCAAAACAGACATCAAAAAGATTTCGGCACAGCTGACAGAGTGGTGTCTCAAGCCGGAAACCCTGCAGCAACGTCGGCTGGACCTGAGCGATCTTGCCGATCAGGCCGCCGTGATTGGTGCGACCGAACGCACGGCAGAATTGCTACTTAGTGAAATTACCAAAGTCACGACGTCTCGGGCAACTCGCGCCGCTTAAAGCGTTTTTCGAAATGAAGTAGCGAAACCCGTGCAGAGTTTCGGCCGGTGAGACCACAGAACAAGGCCGAAAACCTTAACGACTTTCGCTAATACGAGCGATTGTGCTTTTCGTAACCTAGTCTAAATTCAACACATACTTTGTGTGCCCGCGCACCTAACGCACGACGAGTTTGGGCGGTTCACGCATGCCCGGTGCAAAGCTGTCGATGATCGCAGGCGGTTTGGTGATCAATAATTTCGAATGGCGCCATCAAGTGCGTTGCGAGAGAAGCTCGGTGCTTTTACAGACCGAACTTCTCATCGCGTCTGCCGGTCATCTATCGAAAACAACACATTCGCACTATGGCTGCAGGATGTGCTTACCGTCTTCGAACTGACGGTGGCAGGCGTTGCAATTGTTCAGCATCGACTTATAGGCCAGGGTTGCTTTGACAAAGTCTTTATCTTTGGCTGCCTGATAGAGTTCTGCACCTTTGACTCGCGACGCAGCAGCGTGCTTCTTCCAGTCAGCCGCATCGTCCTCTGGAGTTCTTACAAACAGCAGATTGCAGCTTTCGGCCAGAATCAAAGAATCGGATTTCATGGCCTTCCATCCATTGTTGTCTTCGGGGGCAGCGGCCATCGTGACCTTCAGACGTTTGTAGGTGGGCTGAAAAACGTACTCCATAAACTCGTGCATACTGTCTTCGACTACTTCAGCTTCGTCTGCCCCATTAACAGTCGCAACTGATACGGCAGTCACTAATACGTTTTCAAAGCCAGCGTTGGCAACTGAATGATGAGCCTGATTAATGGCAATCATTCCGAGGACAAATGCGAATAACGAAACAATAACTTTGTTCATCTGTGTCATCCTGAAAAACGGTAGCCGTTGCGGCCCATGAGTCTGTTCGAGAATCTCAACGCCTTGAAATGTTACAGTGTCTACAGGCTACGACGAGTGATGGTTGGCATTCTTTTTCTGGTTTGATTTGAGACAGCAGTCAGCAACCGCTTTCGGAACGGGGCTGCCTATCAGACATTCGCTGGCTGCCGTAATAATCCTGGCGTGGACATCGGAAGTCCGGTCATGTCACAACACCAAACCGCCCGCAGTGGTGTCGTGACCGCTCGTGACTGTCCTGCAGCCGAAAATTTACCAGCACGCGGCGCGAGCTGCTGCATCCAGCCCTTGAAAAATTCATTCGCTTGCGGGTCGTGCTGGTAAGGGCCACTTCGCCGAAGCGGTTTCCGGACCACCTTTATGGCTCGTACAGATCTCTAGCCCAACTCGGCCCTGGCTTACCAACCCCATCGGGCTCAAAGGGTAAGAAATCGTTTACCGAGCACCATCCGCAGGTAGTCGAGAAACTCGGGCGACCCAATGCGTTGTCTTTGCTCGGCCGGAATCACCTGCAGTCGCTCACACCAGATTTCTTCGGATGGAACATCCATGGCAACCCAGCCCGGGCGACAAGGCCAGCGCACACTTAAACAGCATTGATACCAAGGACTTGCATCAAGAAGTCATCATTCCATCCGCAGATTCGTCGTTTCATAGCGAGGCTGTCCTTGCCGGGATGTTGTTTGAGCAGAGACAACGTGAAGCGCCGA
>JBDNFN010000037.1:0-5714 GCA_041689795.1 Fuerstiella sp.
AACAGCCATCGCGCATCTGGCTGCCAGTCCCGAAACTTACGACTTATCAAACACACTGCCCCACATCTCAACACAATTAAAATGCGACGTCAACAAAACACCTAATAACCAATCCTGACAACAAAAACCAAGGCGGAAATGGTATCCACACAGCCTAGTCTAGATGCCTCGGCGGACGGTGGCGTTGGGACATGTTGAATAGTGGACAAACGCCGATTGCGTTTGTTAGCGAACGGGTTGAGTCGTGATGGTAGGCTGCTGTGAATGTTTGCGATGGAAACGTCCGGAAATCGGTTTCCTTCTAAGGCGGCTTGAAGACGAAACCAGCGGACAAACTCTGCCCGACTTCAAGTCAGGTGCGAATTAGCGTTTCAGCGACAGAACGCTAATCCGAGTCCAAATCATCGCCGAACATGGCAAACACTTTTTTTGCGTGAACCAGCAGTGCACTGGTGAATTCAGGGTCGGCGGCGACAACGACTGTATCAGCGGCAAGTTCTTTGCTGCGAGCCGCCATCACAATTGCTGCGACAACGTGTTGTACATCAATCGGAAGATCAGTCAGTTCTTCCAATCGAAGAGCGAGGTCGAACAACACATTTGAAAGTGATGGATCGACGGTCGCCTGGCCTGAAGCTGACAGTGAAATTCCCTGGACGATTTGTTGGACATTGCGGGGCATAGATAATTTATCGTGGTAGACGGGGATTAAATCGGATTGGCTGATGTCCAGATGATGATCGTCAATTGCAGTGGCCTGTGCTATGTTGCGAACACAGTAACTCTGTTGTTCCATTCAAATCCGAACGCCTTTGGTGTGGGCGGACTTGTCCGTTCATGTTGCTGTTTCAATACACAGGCAAGTTCATGACAGTAAGTCTAAAACCTATCATTCGCGAGATTCTGGAAGAGTACGCCTTGCCCATTGATGGCGATCATGGCATCGCTCATTGGGCGCGAGTTCTCGAAAACGGTTAGCGGTTAGCGGAAGCGACATCCGCGAATATAAAAGTCGTTTCACTGTTTGCCGTGTTTCATGATTCGCGTCGAGTAAACGAATGCACAGATCCCGACCACGGGCTGCGCGGCGCGGAATACGCTGCAGAACTTCGTGGCCAATCATATGACGTGACCGATCACGAATTTAAACTGCTGTACCGCGCCTGTAAAGGCGCATACTCATGAAAGAATTCACCCGGATATCACCATTCAAACCTGTTGGGATTCCGACCGGCTTGATCTGGGGCGAGTCGGCATCACGCCTGATCCCAACAAGCTTTGCACCGACGCGGCCAAAACGAAAACCATGATTCAATGGGCGGATGGTCGAGCCAGCTTTCATTTCGTTCCTGAACTTATTGCGCTCGACTGGGGCATCGAGTTGCCGGAACAGCGTATTTGGTGATTGTCAGGACTTCTGCAGCAAAAGACTTAGCCTGACAATTGCTTTAGCCAACGTAGCTAAAGCTCTAACGTCGGGGGAAGATCATCTTTGGTGATGTCACGAATAACGCGGGGCGGATTTCCTGCGGCCACTACTCGATCGGCAATGTCCTTCGTAACCACACTTCCGGCTCCGATTACGCTGCGAGAACCGATGTTAATTCCAGCAAACATAATGGCAGCTCTGCCCAACCAGACATCAGAACCAATCGTTACCGGTTTGCCGAATTCCTGAGTTCTGCGACGTTGGGCATTCAACGGATGCGTGCCAGTATAAATCTGCACGGACGGACCCAAAAAGGTGAAGCTGCCTATGTGAACTTCGCACACATCCAGAACCACACAATTGAAGTTAAAGTAAACTCGTTCGCCCAGATAAATATTGCTTCCATAGTCGCAAAAGAAGGGCGGTTGCATCCAGACGGAATCTCCACTGCTGCCCAGTAGTTCGGTAAGCATCTGCCGCCGGACATCCAGTTGTCGTTCACGAGTCGCATTGAGTGCCTGACACAAATCACATGCGAGTTCTCGAACCGCAACAAATTCCGGATCAAGTGCGTCGTACAGGCGGCCCGCCAGCATGTTTTCTTTTCGGTGGTCATGGGTCGTCTATTCGTCGCTGATGAATTCAAACCGAGGCAGTTCGCGACCGTCGATGACCACCGTTTCCTGAAACATCTGTTGTGGTCTTACCCACAAACTTTTATCGCCGTAGTCTGTCCGATAAACAACCAGTTTTTCTTCCGTTTCGGAATGGCGAGCGACGCCGAAGACAACGTAATCTTTACCTTTGTAGTGGCGATATCGCCCCAGCTTAACCGTCATGCAGATGGGTCCCAGGTGTAATTGTTTTGTTTACGAAAGCCGGTCAGGCGTAGAGTTCCGTCCGGCTGAATATTTAGTAACGAGTAGCCGTTGCTGTCTGTTCCGGATCCTTCCACCATTGCCACCAATGTACAATAGTGAATGCCGCCTATATCTTTCAAATCATTCTGATGGCTGTGCCCCTGAAACACGGCCAGCACTTTTCCGGATGCTTCTAATATGCGGCGGACTTCCGCGTTGTTCTTCACACCGTGACTGTTGCTGACATCCAGCCTTTGGTGTGCAAACACAACAACGGGCTTGTCGGTAGCTTGCAGGTCTGCGGCCAGCCATTCCAGTTCGGCGGGCGGGATGTTGCCGTCCGTCCATTTAAAGTTTTTGCGCTGATAGGGCACGCCATCACTGCGAAAGCACGCATCCAGCACCACAAAATGCACCGCTTCAATATCGAACGAATAATAAGATTTCTGCTGCTCTACAGTGCCCAGAAATTCTTCTTTCGTCAAAGTGTCGACACAGTGATTACCCAAAACGTAGTGCCGATTTTTGCAGATCGCTGAAAACTCGCGGTTGACTGTTTTCAGGTACCGCTGTTCTGTGTCAACGGAATCGGCCGCGTCAATCAGGTCGCCTAGTTCGACAAGAAACGCTGGCTGGTCCTGTTCAAACTGCGCTGCCGCTTCGTTTAGCTTATTAAGCGTTTCGCGATAATGACGAGTGCCAGCCGGTAGTTTGTCTGCGTAGTGCAAATCGGTCACCAGCCCAACTCTTACATCGGCCAGGCGTTCGTTGGCAAACAACGTTTCGCGCGTTGCAGAAGCGGTAGCCAAGATTAGCGTTCCGCTTTTCAGAAAGCTTCTGCGTGTGGACGACTGCTGGTCGTGGATCATGGTCTTTACTTTGGTTAAGCGTGATGACGTTTGCAAGTTAATGGCGACTGAAACGTCGATTGACGGAGGCGATTTTGCTGGTCAGTTTTAAAGGGTAGCGAAGTTGTTGTGCCTGAATTCTGCTCACGACACGGCACATTCAGGGCGCCAGGATTTGCGACGTATTTACCTGAAACAGTTCCAGCCAGCCGAGACTCAAGCATAGGGAATGGTTTTCGGAGGGCGTGCGCCCCCAATAGAAGCCATTCGCCTGTCCAGCCAGTGGCGTGAGAACGTGAATCGTCGATGTACTTTCCGAGTTCCTCGGCGTTACATTTGAATGGAAAGATCTCTTCAATCACGACCGGTTTGCCGACCACCGCCATACCCTTCACTGTTCTCAATGCGTCAGGCAGCTTGCCCGATTTTGGACAGATGTGCATAGCGATGAAATCGAGCTTATCAGCAATTCTGTCTGACACAAATCCGGATGTCAGGCTTGGTCGGTCCAGACTCCACGGTACAAGGCCGACTGTTATCAGATGTCGTTGATCGTGCTTTCTGAGGGCGGCGACCAGTTTGCCAATCCATTCGCAAGCAATGTCGTACCGAGCTCGATCTTTTGTTTCCAGAGCAATGAAATGCACGAAGAACTTATCGCCAAATCCCGCTCCCAGCCAATCGTCGCGTTTGTTCGCTCCACCTGAAACAACGGGTTCGATTATCAGGTCATAGCAAAACACGGCCGGACTTTCGGAACAGGTATTCGCAATTGCTTCCCAAAACGCGGCCTGTGTTTCCCAACGCTGTTGCTCGTCGCGTTTGTCGTACCAGGCGGAAATATCCTGTTTGTGGTAGCAGACGAGTCCCGTGAGATCCAGATAGATGCCGGTTTCTTCTGTTAGACGCAACAGCCTGGCTAGCTTGTCCAATGTTGACTGGTTTGGCTGCGGGGGACTTTGCCTGAATTTTCCCAGCAGCAAATGAATTCTCAACGTGTTGGCCTGCAGCTGTTTCATTTTAGAAAATGCGGGTGCAATAGTGTCCCATTGTTTGTCCCAGTAATCTTCCAGCAACGCTCCGTCGTCGTGGTCGCGGTCGCGGTTGAACCCCGAGGGAACAAACGGCCGACTGGAATCATCCAGCACAAACCCTTTGCCGTTGTCGGATACTCGTACCCATTCCATGTCCACGGCGGAAGCGGTGGCTATTGCGATTCCGGCCAGACAGGCAGCAGCCAGAATTGATAGCTGAGTAAATGTGGCCATAGCTACTTCTTCAGTTGGCGAACTTCTTCACGCAGTCTGGCCATTTCGTGACGCATTTCTTCCAGCTGCTTAATCAGTTCATGCTGAGCATCACCGTCATCAGGTTCAGCGTGCTGGTGTAGTTCAGCTTCTGCGGCTGCGGCTCGCTCGGCAACATGTTGAGCAATATCGTGCAGGCCGGCCATGCTCAGATATTGATAGGCAATCCGCATGTGTTCTAGACGCTGGCCAATTTCGTGCCTTGGACCATGTTCGCCGTCGTGAATTTCAGGACGGTGAAGTTCTGGGTGGCCCGGCTCACTACGGTGAAATGGGTCATGAGGATGCAGCTGATCGCCACGGTCAAAAAGTTCGGGATGGTGCACTGGACGAGGACGGTGCATCAATTCCGTTCGGTGTTCTGGTGGGCCTTCGCGTCTTTCCTGTGACACACGTCTACGTCGTTCCTGTGAAAGGTGTCGAATTTCCGTTTCTGTGCGTTGGATGGCAGCCCGTAATTCAGCCAGGCGTTCTGCTTCCGGAGATATTTCCAGACTTTTTTGTTGTCCACGCAGAATTCCCAGCTGCTGATTCAATTTAAAAAGCGTTTGCTGTGGTCCAACATGGCGATCGTCTTCCTCATGACGTTCAGCTTTCTCCAGAAGCTTGTTCGCCTGACGTTTCAGGTCAGCCGCTTCTTCAGCGTGTCCGTCTTTGCCCAGCTGCTTTGCTTCCTGATGAAGCTCTTTGACGCGAGCCTTTAGTTCATCAGATTCTGAAGCCCTGAGACTCGTTATCAGGCTAAATAAGGCCAACGCCATCGTTGTCAACTTAAAAATTGACTTCATGTTTGTGCTCCCTGTGTTTGTTAATAAAAACGTCTTCGCCCTGATCAGTATTGTGATGGCGATGAGATGTGCGAAACCTGTGTCGGCCTGAGTTGAAAATCCGAAACGGTTTTCAGTTTATTGATGTGCTCGCCCTGATCCTGTTTCAGCACCCGCTTTGTCTGAACAACAGGTGCAATTCCGCACGCCGGCCGTAGATATTTTGCAATCACCGGCTGAAATCCCTTAACTGGGCGGATTCTGTTCGGCGATTTTCGTCTTCAGAAATGCCGCCAGCTGAACAGCATCATCCGTGCCAACGCGAAGGATACCCTTTCTGAGTTGCAACACCACGCAGTCTCGCCCTGGGCAGTAGGAAAGTTGGCGTTGACCGTTTGATCTGTGACATGTGAAGATTCGATTTTGGGGAGTGATTTATTGCGCAAGATCTGACAGGGAGGTTGGAGATGGAAACAGGATTGGGCGACAAGGTGTATCGGCTA
>JBDNFN010000038.1:0-4482 GCA_041689795.1 Fuerstiella sp.
GCAGCTGCATCATGGCTTGAACCTCGTTCGGGCTGAAGGCGTTGTCGAGGGCTTCATTGTTTGAAGCAGACTTTCGCATTCGAGCGACTTTGGCGTTTGCGGCGGCGTACGTGCCGCGCATGTTGTCCACTGCAAAGTTGGCGATGCCATCGGCGTTAATTCCCAGACTGCCGCCCTCTGTAAATGCGTCCTGATTGGCTGCCAGAAATGTGAACTGCCAATTGAACTGCGCTTGCTGGCGTTCAATCATCACACGGACGTTCTCGCGAGAAAACTCTTTACTGGCGTTCTCGTTACCGTCAGTAACAATCACGAATACCACAAGCCCCGGACGGCTTGATTCGTCCATCGCCGCCAGTCGGGCTCCTGTTTCATTGATCGCACGTCCCACTGCGTCCAGTAAGGCTGTCATGCCTCGCGGAATCAGCTGATAGGGCGGAACGTTGGCAACGTTAACTCCGCAATGGATGAGTTCGTATTCACTATCGAACTGCATCAGCGTCAGCAATGCCTCACCCGGTTCCATGGCCTGATCGCGGATGAACTGATTGACGCCGTCTTCCGCATCGCTTTTGATGCTTTCCATGGATCCACTGCGGTCGACAACAAGAGTAATGTCTGTCAAATCGCTACGCATAGGAAACTCCTCAACAGGGACTAAAACTAAAATCTTCAGGCACAGCCTGCTCGTAAAAAAAATCAAAGTGCCATTCACAAATGGCAAGGTGACAGCACGAATCATTCGCCGCGTTCAACCGTAGACTCGTGCGAATTCTTCGTCTGAGTAAGCCCGATACATGATAGATTCAATCAGGCAGATGATTCCAAACACTACCGGCACAACCAGGGTCCAGCAGAACAGGACATTCATCACCAGGTACAGTGCCCCCATTCCGGTCTGGCCCAGATAAAATCGATGCAGCCCCAGTAGTCCGAGAAAGAAAGCCAGCAGAAAAGCGACAATCTTATTGCGTTCACCGCTATGAACTGGCTGTGGACGATAGGAACGTTGACTGTTGCGAAGCGTGGGATCGATAATTTCGCCGCAGTGCTTGCACTTTTTAGCGGCGACAAGAATATCTTCTGCACAGAACGGACAGCGACGCGTGGCCAAAGGGTTTTCCGGTGCCGACGCTGGTGGCATCAGCGTCGGCAATATTGGTGGAGACGACCGCGACGGCGGCATGTGTCGGCAGGGCTTCGGTGATTGTGACTTTGCAAGGTCTCGCAGAAATGCTTCGATGGGAATTTTCAGCTGCGTCCCCACTTGCCGAACCATGGCATCCTGAGGAATACGTCCGGCGTCATAGATCTCCCGGATCCGTTCAGCCGACAATGGCTTTGATCGTCGGTTGCTGGTGTGCACCATATATTGGATGTTATTCGGCATGAATGGACTCGTCAATTTCAGTGAACTACGTGACGCTCTCAGGTGATGGCCTCAGCTGGTCTGAGTGCATCACCGGGACGCAGGAAACATTCCGTTACTCACATGCCAGCCGGACTGCATAGAACCCTGGCTGGCATGTGGTGGCAGGCGTAAACGCTATGCCGACAGATTGTTCGGCGGTGTGTCGTCAGTCACTTCCGTGTCCAACAGATGCACTTCCTGCATAGCATTCCCAATCAGGCCTTGAAGATCGCCATACAGTCCGGTCGTGCCCGTGAAGGCTCGTTCCAGCTGTTTGCGTCGTTTACGGAATCGAGTTTTGGCAGATCGTTCTTCTGAACCCAGATCGCCCGTCATTTCACTAAACGCTTCCACAATGCCGGACAGGTGATGAGTGAAGTCTGCACTGCACAGGTAGTTGTAGACAGGGTCCGCTTTTTCATGCCGTCCCTCGGCGGCATGTCGCGCCTTGGCAACTTCCATGATGCCGGCACGCAGGGCCATCGCCAGCGGCACCGCGTATTGACGGCTACAGACCCAGATACCGTCTATATGAGCGAACGTCCTGACATCTTCCGGCAGTGTCTCACTCACAATCACGGCACACTCAGCACCGGCCCGCCGCTGATCATCACGCAGTTTGGGCAGCCATGCTTTGCTCCAGCTTTTTGTGCGTTTCGATTCCCACAGGATCGATCCGCAGATACGACCGACGCTGGTGCAGACACGCTGCAAAGCGTCGCCGCCGTTGACACCTTTAGCAACAGGCTCAACCATGTCGTCTGTAAATGCTTCGGCTAAACATTTTTCAAGATCCAGTTCCAGCACTTCTCCCTGAATCTGCTGCGATCCCTGATCAGACTTCCGTTTCAGATCGTCAATCTTTGTCTGCATCTGCTGAATCAGCTTTTCCTTTTCCGCGACGTTCAGGCGGTATTGTTCGTCAGCTTCCAACAGTGCTTCCTGGCGGATCTTAGAACGCTGCTCGCTTATCTGACGAGCAACTTCCAACTGCTGCTATTCAACGCTGGCTGTCAGTTCACGTTCACGCTCACGCTCACGCTGAAGGAGTTCCAGCTCAGCCGATTCAGCATTTTTTAGACGTTGCTTTAACGCGGTCACTTCCGACTGTTGATCCTGAAGTTTCACGGACAGTTCTTCCGTTGCCGCCTGGCGAGCCTGAGCCAGCAACGCAACACGCTCGACCTTGAGTCGTTCGTTCAGCTGCTGTTCCATGTTGACTTGTGATAGTTCGACCTGCTTCTGTTGTTCGTCCAACAGCCGGGCACGCTTTTCAATGTCCTGTCGCTGCTGGGCAGCCTCGTTTTCCAATTCTGCACGTATTCGGTCCGATAACTGAGCCGCCAGGACTTCCGTAACTTCAAATTCAGAACGACATGACGGACAGGTAACGGTGTTGGACATGAAGTCACTTCCAGCAGAATCAGAAACGGAAACAGATGCTGGAAAGCACTAACGCAGTTGGCGTGCCAATGCTGCCGGACTTCACAAAGGCTAAAAAAGCCAGTGTTTTCCGAACAGTTCATCTTTCGAACAACAGTAAGTCCGCAGCATTCTTCTACTGTCAGAAGAATGTTTCTGATTCAGAAACGTCGAACAGACGTGACCGGTCAGCATCCGCAGGATGTTGTCGCGTTGGACAGCAAAGAATGCTTTATCGATTGCCATATCCCGTCGTTGCGTGGCCTGTTTGTGGCGACACGGCGAAGACGCTCGACAGGGCTGTGCGAAAGATTGCCCACTTTGCGTGGACTTAACTTGAGCGTGTCATCGCATGAAATAGATCCACGGTCAAAACGTCGATCAAACGCAACTGAGAGACAACGGCCATCCGATGGTGTTGATCGCTTTGCTGTTCATCAAGCACGGAAATCTAATACGTGCCAGCCGTTAGTTGTTGTCGCATCTCCGAAACGTTACCTCGAACTTCCGGCACGGTCTGTATTTCTGAAGCCGATTGGCGGGGCTGAAGGCGTCGTTCATGTCGTAACGCTGGAATACGTCTAATCCACGGTCCAGCAGTATTTCCCAGCCGTGATCCGTGATGATGTGCCGAGCATGAGCCTCGGGGTCGTACTTCCACGAAAAAATAATTCCGATAGGTCCAATCTTCGTCTGAATCTGAGACAGGAACCCTTCCTGAGCCTCCTGTTCAAAGTCACCCGATTGTGTAATCAGGCGAACCTCAATTTCTTCGTCATCACGTTTTTGCCTGGCCAATACTTCCAGTAGTTCCATGAGATTGCGGGCCTGATGAAACTGCCTGATGTAGGGATCCGTGATCGTCAGTTTGGACGCCCCCTTCAAATACGGTCCCAGCAATGTTTCAAAGTCGATGCCGGTTTGATTCTCATGAATTGGCAGTCGGCACTCCCGTAACGCTTCAGGTTCCTTAACACGGTCAGAATTAGTGACTGCGTTTTTGCTGCTGGCGATGGCTTTCTCTGGCTCGCCTTCTTCGACGGCACGATTCGGCCAGTACAGGTTCGGAAATTGCTGTTCTTCCAGAGTCTGCACAAACACTTTTTTGCCGTCAGATTTGCGAACATAAGAAAACCTGACTTCTTCCATCGTCTCGTCAATTCGCAGAATCTGATCCTTCACGCGTTTGCGGCCTTCAATGGCCCACGCAAGTAGTTTCTCGATTTCTTCGACAGACGCTTCCCTGTGCGGGAAAATCAGCTTCATCAGTCCACTAAACGTCTTGTTAATGGCGTCACGGTCGCGAGTTGAAATGCTGCCCGAAAGAGTGAAGTGAGGCGCGAACAGCTGGGTGAAATCGTCGTCTCGTTGCGTCTTGAGGATCTCAGCCAGATAGTCAACAACAAACCCGAAGCCTTCAGAAAACATTTCAGTCCGAAGAATGTCGACTTCCCAGCCGGGCACGAAATAGTGCAGACGATCCAGAAACGCAGAATCGTGGTAATGTGTCGGCAGCTCATCAAACAGGTCGGTATGCTTTAGCATGTGTGGCACGGTGTGTTGAGTGTTTCCGACAAATACCATAGACGCTTCTGCCCCCAGTGTTTCCACACCACGTGAAAACGTCTTGTTGGCCATGTAGTTCTTCA
>JBDNFN010000039.1:0-41937 GCA_041689795.1 Fuerstiella sp.
ACGCCATCGACGTCATGTCTGCATGCGTAAAAAAACTTAAAATTTATGAACGCGACGGATCGCGTTCTTCAACGCTGCGCGGTCGCGGCAATTCACGGTCGCAAAAACGCAAAATACCCGTGGACAACGCCATTCGTGGCTGGACACCTTTTGAAAATTGCAATTTCTGACAGGCCGGAGATCTGTGTTGGGATCGCCGTAACTTCGATTTCGATAGCAAATGCCAAACGACGTCGTTATTTTTGCAAGCTGGCGTTGCCAGAAATTCCCGCCGATTGAAATCCCACCCACGACTTCCCGAAAGATTCCCGCGTGCTTACCAGGTTTTGTCTTCCCGTATTAATTCTGTTTTCGTCACAACACGCTTTTGCTCAGCAGTACACCAATCTGCTTTCCAACGATTTGAATCATTGGATGAAACCCAATGGTGACGCGGTGACCGAAGGCTGGCAGATAGAACCGGGCGCCGTTGTGCACCTTTCCGGAAAAGGTGGCAATATTGTTACTCGAGAACAGTTTGGTGACTTCGAATTGTGGTTCGAGTTTCGGATCTCGCCTCAAGGCAACAGTGGCATCAAGTACAGGGTGAAGGACTATAACAAAAGCCTGCTTGGATTGGAGTATCAGGTGCTGGATGATGCTGGCTTCCCAAAGCTCAGTCGCAGCCATGCGACTGCGTCGTTGTATGACCTGGTGCCGCCGATTCCCGCAGAAACGAGGCAGCATAGTCTTCAGGAATTCAACGTTGGGAAGATTCGTGTGGAAGGCAATCAAACTCGTCATTGGATCAATGGGCAGTTAACGATTGACGAACAGCTTTCGGGGCCTCACTGGCACGCCTTTGTCGCCGGCAGCAAGTTCAAAGACAAAGAAGCCTTCGGTGAAAATACTTTGGGCCGTCTGATGCTGACCGATCACAACAGCGAGGTCTGGTTTAAGAACATGTTTATTCGCCGACTGGGGTCGGCGACGTGCAAGCCAGTGTGTTCGTCGCAGGTTCGTTGTTTAAATCTCGATTGCTCGCCAACAGTCGCAGGCAACAGAGGCTGCGTTGTAGATAATCACTGACTTACCCCGCCGCGGAATTTGTAAGAATTCTATCTGTTTTCGAATTCAGACGACTGCAACTACCTGAAAGACGGCGGTTGCAGTCTGTAACACCTGGCTACATTCCAGTAAAATAACGGAGCTTCAGATGAACAAATTCAACAGGTCGATTGTCGCAATCACGACCCTGTTTTGTGTGCCGTCAATTATCTGCGCCGAAGATGCGGACGCAGACGGCTTTCACCCCATGCTTAACGGCCAAGATCTAACCGGCTGGGTGCTTGTGAATACTCCAGCGGAAACT
This sequence comes from Fuerstiella sp., assembly GCA_041689795.1. Taxonomy (GTDB): domain Bacteria; phylum Planctomycetota; class Planctomycetia; order Planctomycetales; family Planctomycetaceae; genus Fuerstiella. Next base: position 1,352 of record JBDNFN010000039.1, read on the forward strand.
TGGAGTTTTAAAGACGGCATGCTGGTGTGCACGGGCAAGCCGATTGGAGAAATCCGCACTGAAAAGATGTATCAAAACTTCATTATGGAAGTGGAGTGGCGGCATCTGGTTCCGAAAGGCAACGCAGGCATTTTTGTGTGGGCGGACGACATTACCGCAAAGGGCCAACCGTTTCATCGAGGCATTGAAGTTCAGGTACTGGAGAATGCGTACGGCAATACCAGAAGCTTTACGCCTCATGGCGATATCTTTCCCATTCACGGAGCCAAAATGACGCCAGTGAATGGTCGCGGCGGCAGTCGAGCGTTTCCCACCGAGGAACGTGCCAAGCCAAGTCCGGAATGGAACCATTATCGCATTGAATGCAACGCGGGGGAAATTTCGCTCGCTGTTAACGGAACGGTTGTGACTCAGGGTGCCGATTGTTCGCCTAGTAAAGGATACATCTGTATCGAATCAGAAGGCGGCGTTGTGAACTACAGGAACATGCGCATCAAAGAGCTTCCGGATACACCAATCAGCGATGAGCACGTCGCCACTGCAAACCGAAACTTCCGGTCGCTTTATAGCGGGCTTAACCTGGCGGGCTGGCAGACCACCAAGGAAGGTGCAGCCTCTTGGAAGTCTCACGACTGGACACTGTCTTTTGATGGCAAGGTTTCCAGTGTAAGGGCGGCTGCCTTGATATCGGATGAAAAATTCGACGACCTGCAGTTCATTATTGATGTGAAGCTTAAAGACGAAACGTCTTCTGTTGTCATACAACTGCCGGGGCGAACAAACTTTGATCTTCGGGCGGAAAACGTTCGTTCGGCATTTGATGCAACAAATCGTTGGAACAGGGTGGAGGGTAGCGTAAATGGTGGGCAGGTTTTGCTGACCGTAAATGGCAAATTGGTGCACAGCGGAACGCTTCTCTCCAACGATTTGCAAGCTGATTCCACTGGCTCGATTATCCTGATACCAGTCGGCGCTGTTGACTTCGCTAACATTTACGTAAGGCCTCTGTAACCGGAGTCAATCAACGAAAAAGCACCGCGAACGGCCCTGTCCGGGAATGCGCCGGCAACGTTCGCATTGACCAAAAAGCAAAGGCGCTGAATATGCGAATCTTCGTTGGGCTACGATAGTCGCAATGTAACTCCTATCGCTCGAATGATTTACAGCGATAGTTGTGGCCGCAAACACCGTTGACCAGCGATGCCGCTGGCTGATACACTTCCGGCTAGAGTCAGGGCATGATGCGCTGACTTGATTTGGCGAAATTCAGGGAAGAAGCTATGCAATCGCCCCAGCACGGTGGTGACGATGTCATTCCAAATGGCCAGCTGACTCAGCTGCGAGAAGCTCGCGCGGTGATTCAGCACGAAGCCGATGCTTTGTTGTCTTTGCTTGACAGCCTTGATTCTTCGTTCTGCGACGCTGTTCAGTTGATTCACGCTTCAACTGGGACAGTCATCGTCACTGGTGTGGGCAAGGCGGGATTGATCGGCCAGAAAATAGTGGCCACGATGGCCAGCACGGGAACGCGAGCCTACTTTCTTCATCCGACAGAAGCTCTGCATGGCGATTTGGGCTGCGTGGGCCCTCAGGATATTGTTCTGGCATTGTCTAACAGTGGAAGCACCGAAGAAGTGCTGCGTCTGCTTCCGCCTTTGAAACGACTGGACGTTCCCGTGATTGCCATCACGCAGGATCGCCAGAATGCGCTTGCCAGAGCGGCCACGATTGTTCTGCCAATTGGTCGTCACAAAGAAGCGGGTGAACTGCAGCTTGCACCCAGCGTAAGCACCACTGCAATGCTGGCAATGGGCGACGCACTGTCGCTGGTTCTAAGTCGACAGCGAGGCTTTACGGAAACCGATTTTGCGGGTTTTCATCCAGCCGGAAGCCTCGGCCGAAAGCTACAGCCCATCCACGAAGTAATGAGACAGGGGGCAGAATTCCGGGTTGCCTGCGCGACATCGACCGTGCGTCAGGTGATGATTGAACTCAGCCGACCAGGTCGGCGGACAGGAGCCGTTGTGCTGGTGAAACCAAACGGTGCCATTGCAGGTATCTTCACCGACAGCGACCTTGCCAGACTGTTTGAGCAGCGGCGGGAACATCTGGTGGATGGCCCGATTTCAGCCGTGATGACGGTCAATCCTACAACCATTCGTCCGGATGCATTGCTGCCGGATGCCCTGCAGTTGATGTCCGATCGGAAGATTAGCGAACTGCCTGTTGTTGATGAACACCGACGTCCGGTCGGACTGGTGGATATCACCGACGTTATCGATTGTGCGTCTCTGCTGGAACAGGCGGAAACGCTGGCCGTGCGAAGTTCGATTCCGTTTCCCGCGTCAAAATCAGCGTAGCTTTTGATTTTCGCGAAGTGCCGAAACGGCCAGGGCGTCTTATGAACATCTACAGTCCATTTCGCAGATTTATCTGGAGCATATTTGCTGCAGTTGCGATTTTGGCGCTGTATCTATTGATCCGTAGCGTCACGTCTCCGTTTCTGGACGTCGAGCGTACGAAGCATAATTTCACTCAGCAAAATCCGGACGCGTTGCCGGAGTACCAAAAGGATGCGGAAAGATGGTTCCCCGGTTTTCCGTGGGTGGCGAACGCATCCAATCATTTTCGTGACAATGGTCAGTATCTGTTGTGTGACAGTATTGATTTAATCAGCGACGGAAAGTCCGTGATTGCCAAACCGATAGCGATGCTGTGGCGTTCAAACCCCGACGACAAAGACGAAGTTCCAGTGACCATTGTCGCGGATTCAGCTCAGCTAAATCGGTCAGGAAAATTTCTTGATACAAATTCATCGTTCGGGCGAATTACGAGTGGCACGATCTATGGAAAAGTGCGGATTGATGGCCCGCGCGGATTAAGAATTACCGGGGAACAGTTCAACCTTTCGGAAAACTCGATGATGCTGTGGAGCAACAATCGAGTCGACTTTGTTTGGGAAGGTCACACAGGCTTTGCAACCAAGGGAGTGGAAATTCACCTTCACGGGACAGGAGACGCTGAAGCGGGTTTGACCAATGTTACCGACATCAGCAAGGTTAAGCTGCTGGGCAACGTTATCTGCAATGTGGCCATGCCCGGTCGTCGAAACGGCGATGAACGTCTGGACGTGAAGATTCAGTCGCCTGGCGGATTTGCGTTTGATGTACCGATGAAAACGGCCACATTCTCCGGATTAAGACGTGGGGCCCCGACGGACAGTCTGAAGGCCAAAGATGAGGTTTGGGTGCGTCGATTTACAGCCAGCGGCTCTGAAGATCACCTTGTCTGTCCTGAGCTGAAATTACAATTCCGCAACGAAATTTCGCTCGAAGACGGGACGCCGATTGAAGGCACGATGCAGCTGGAACATGTGATCGCCTGGGGCCGCAAAGTGGTGTTTGTGTCGACCGAAAATCAATTGAGACTTTACGCGAATCAGTTGCAGTATTTTCTGGATGAGCGCCGCATTGACATTCGAAACACAGGCTCGACCGGTGATTCCGGTCTGGTTTCAGTGCGTCGTTCGGGCACGGAACTTGAAGTGCCCCATATTCAGATCAGACATGCGGCGGATGGCACTCTTTTAAGAATCGAATGCAATGGGCCCGGAAATATCCAAAGCTCAGGTGATGCCCTGAACGCCGGACACGCCGATGCAACAAAGCCCGAAAGCCAGCTTGCACTGAAAGCTAATTGGTTTAAGTCGATGAACGTGCAGTTGGCATCAGACGGAATCACGCGTCTGTTAAAACTGGAAGGAAACGCCAGCGTTGCTGAAGAAAGTCGCGACTTCCGGCTTGAAGGTGAAACGATTTCCATGAGACTGGCTGGAGGTGAGACGACTGCAGTGGACACGGTAACCAGCGAAGGAACTCCGTCGATAGGTTCTGCATTGAATGGTTCTGCGACAGAGTTTGATTTTGGAAATCTTCGGCCGGAACTACTGACTGCTGTTGGCAACGTAAGTCTGAATTCGCCACATGGCAGTGGCACCCTTCGTGAAAAGCTAAGTGTGCGGTTTGAACCGTTGGAAGCGGCAATTGCACTGGATGGCACATCGCCCATTCGTACCGTTTCTGCTTCAAACGATTCAAACCCGTTTGCAACAGCAATTGGAGATGCGAAAAAGGCAGATTCCGGTGAGTCCGTTTCGTTTGTGTCAGATACGTTGGAAGCTGTGGTAAAAGTCGGCGAAGACCGAGCGATGCAGTTTCATGACATGTGGCTGAAGGGTGATGTGGAAGTCATTCGTCAATCGGGCAAAGATGAAGGAGGATTCACGGCAAAGGGAAATCAGCTGTATGCCATGAATGGTCTGGCAAATCAGCGAGAGATTCAATTGTTTGGTGATCCTGCTCGCGTTATCCGTGAAACGGGTAATCTTGAGGGGCCTCGAATTGACTTCAAAGAACTCGGCGGTATGGCTGAAGTCAAAGGCAGCGGTCGAATTCGATTTGACACCGACAAGGGGTTTGATGGAAAGCCGCTGCCATCTCCGATGCCGATTTACATTTACTGGAGCGACCATATGGACTTCCAGAAGCGGTCGGCAAAGTTTGTGGGCAACATTCGAGTTACCATGAGCGACGGGACGACGCAGGATGTGGAACTGTTGTGTGCCGGACTTACGGTGCACTTTACTAAAGACGTATCACTGGGGCCCAAAGATGCCGATGGCGGGTTTGCCACGTTTTCTCCGGACGCTGCTGTGGGCAATTCCGCAAACGGACAGATTGAACGCATCGAGTGTCATAGTAAAGTCACAGTAACGGTTGATCAAAATGTGGATGGTACTTTAAGTGGCCGCTACAAAGCTTTGTTTGCAGATCTTGTGATTAACCTGCAGACGGGCGACTTTCATGCGACAGGCCCTGGTCGGCTGGAATCCGTCAGCCCGGACAAAGATGGTAATTTGCAGGGATCGTCTCCAGCCACAGCCCGGGCGAATTCGCCGGCCCAGACTGCTGAAACTGCGTTCGTTTATACTCAGACTGAATTCATTGGCGAACTTAACGGAAATCTGCATCGTCGTGAGGCCAGTCTTTCCCAGAACGTAGTGGCGTTGGTGGCTCCCGTGCGTCGCGTTGACGAGAAGATTGATATCCGCAACGTTCCTATTGATGACCTGCCTGAACGAGCTGGAATTCTGCGTTCGGAGTACTTGACGATCAGCGGCGTGGAAGCTGCGGGGGATTCACCGCGTTCGTTTGCAATGGTGGCCCGGCAAAACGCCGGACTATGGTCGCGATCGATTTCTGCCGGGGCGGATGTGATAACTTATGACCATTCTAAGCAGCAGTTTATTATGCGAGCGGACGGCGACGGTCAGGTGACAGTGAATCATCGTTCAGGAACAGGAAGCCGGTTTAATCAATTCAACGGCAATCGATTTGAATATTATCGCCGCACAAATCAGCTGAAAGGCGATCGAATTCGTAGACTGGATGTCACAAATTAAGCAGCCGGTTCAGCCTGATGGGGCTCGCCGACTGGCAATCGCCGACAACGTGGCATAGTCTCCCGCGATGCTGCAATTCTTCATGAACCCTTTGATGCTGATTGGCCTGGCCGGCATTGCGCTGCCGGTGGTGGCTCATTTATTGAGCCGTCGAAAATTCGATGTCGTCAACTGGGCAGCAATGCAGTTTCTGAATCCCAGTCGGAAGACTCGCCAGAAAATGCGGCTGGAAGAATTGCTGCTGCTTTTGATTCGTATCGGCATCATTGCCCTGATAGGGTTTGCTTTGGCAAGACCGTGGATCAACAGCGGCTTTCTAATGGGTTACCACTCAGCAGGAAGTCGCGATGTTGTGCTGATAATTGACGGGTCGAATTCAATGGCTAGAAGTGATGGACTGACTTCGCTACATCAGAAAGCTGTTCGGCGAGCAAAGGAGTTTCTAACAACGCTGGGGCCGGGCGACACGGTGTCGGTTATCGACGCACGCGACCTGCCGATCAAGATGTTTGATTCTTCGATTCAGAATTTTGAACTGGTACGCGAGAAACTGGACACGATTCCGCCTGCTACCGGAGCAGCTGATTTGCGGAAAGCGTGCGAAGAAGCTGTTGGTGTTCTGGGACGCTGCAGCAATGGGGCTCGTGAAATTGTTGTACTGACCGACAGACAACGCGCCAGCTGGGGACTTGCAGGTGATTCTTCGTGGCAGCGGTTTGACGAGATTCTGAAATTTCCGGCTGTGCGTCCATCCGTCTGGATTGTTGATCTAAGTCATGGCCTGTCGGCCATCCGCCAGAACGTTTCTGTTGGACAGGTGGAAGTTTCCCGCGACCTCACGCCCGTAAATTATCCAGTGGCATTTCAGGTGCAGATTCGTAACTCAGGAACATCATTGGTGAATGCTCCGGTGCAGGTGCTTGTCAATGGACAGCGAGTTGCCGGCATGGATGCCACCGTTTCTGTGCCCGCCGGGTCCCACGCAATATTCAGCCGTTCAATGCGTTTTAACACAGAGGGCACAAATCTCATTTCCGTGAAAGTCGACCTGCCGAGCGACGCAGTCGCAGCTGACAACGAAAGTCATGCTGCTGTGCGTGTTACGCCGACAGTTCCAGTGCTGCTGGTCGAAAGTTCGAACAGTCTCAGCAAACGACGCTGGAATACTTTCTTTGCACAGATGGCACTTAGTCCGTCTCAGGAAACGTCGCCATGGATTGAGGCTCGCACAATCAAAGCCAATGACCTGACTGCGGAAGATCTGGCATCAGTTTCGGCGGTTGTGCTGGCCGACGTGTTTCAGTTGCCGAAAGGCATGGCAGTCGCGCTTCAGCAATTTGCAGCGGGTGGTAAAGGTGTTTTTATTACGCTCGGCGACGCCACGTCTGTTCAGTCGTTTGACGCGTTGTATGGCGATACTGGACTGGTGTCGGGAGTCAAGCTGAAACGCATTCGCACGGCCGCGCCGGCTGCGGACGTCCCTATAACAATTGCCCCTTACAGTCTTGAAGCTGACTGGCTAACTCGTTTTCGCGAACGTAAAGGCGCCAGTTTGCTGCGAACCAGCTTTCGCGAATGGTGGTTAATCGAAATCCAACGGCCCGTTGCCGCAGTCGACCAGCCAGCGATGGTTTCCGGTTCGGCCATTCTGCCGGAATCTGAGACGGACACCAGATTGGTTCAGCCAATTCATGCCAACGCAGTTCCAGCTACAATTGCTCAGTTGATTACAGGCGACCCATTACTTTTGCAATCGTTCTGCGGTCGTGGTTCTGTGTTGCTTATGACATCAAATATTGATGCGGAATGGAATTCGCTACCGACTCAGCCAGACTTTGTTCCGTTTTTGCACGAAGCTTTGTTTCAGATGGCGTCTTCCAGTGTCAGCCGCAACGTCAGCTTTGGAGCTCCGCTGTTTACGGAATTGCAGGGATCGGTTTCAGGAATTGTTGTTGATGATGGCAATGAAGGCGACTTCATTTTTCGCGGACCATTCGACAGAAGCGAAAAGGCGATCGTTTCTCAATCAGCTGAATTGCTGACAGCGCGGCTTCCGGGAACTCGGTTGCCCGGGGTATATGAGTTAGCTGAGTCCAGCGAGGAGAACGCCGCGGTTCTGGATGCGTGGGTTGTTAACTACGACCACTCTGAAGACGAACCTCAGGAACTCACAAACGACGACAAAGCGTACCTGGCGATGAACAAGCGGATGTTGTTTTTGGATTCGATGGAAACCCTGCAAAAGAATATGTACGGAAACGAATCTCGCAGCGAACTTTGGGGACTGCTGATGTGGCTGTTTCTCGGCATGCTGACGTTAGAAGTCTGGATCATCCGCCGACTTGTCACCAAGGGGCACGCCAACATCGACACGCCTCAATCACCAATACCGGCCTGAAATTTGTCGTATTTGCTTAGCAATTGTTTGTGTCGAGCAGGCCACTGAAATCTTACGATGAGGCTGCAAGTGTTTGCAAATCGCCGAGCAGATGAGTCACTGTTGATTTCGTGACTTACTCACTGGCGTTTCACGGTTGTAAGCAATGCCGTTTCAAAACTGAGCCTCCGTGCCTGTCGCCCAAAGTCCCAGTTTCTGTTGTCGTGCGGTAGCTTCCGCAGTTCTTAGTCGGCCTTCCAGATGCAGTGGCAGGCCAAACCGAGCCAGCAGTTTTGCGTTGCCGGTTGCCAGCGAGGTCTCGTTGATCAGGCATCCGTCTTCGGCATATATCCAACCGAGAGTTCTTCCATAGCGATCGATTGTCTCGACGCCTTCTTCCACTGTGACTGTTTGGTTTAGCAGCTGTTGAGATAGCCAGACGCCGGATTCATCGCCGAACGGATCAGCCGGTTTTCCGTAATGGGCAACTTCGGGAGCGTCGATACCCAGCAGCCGCACTTTCTGTCCAGTGGTGGTTTCAAACGTGTCGCCGTCGTAAACCAGTTTTACGGCGACTGAGTACCGCCGTCCTGTTCGTTCGTTGAGGTCCTGTTGCGTTGACAGGCGAAAGAACAGCAGAATGCAGATAATTCCGACCGCCGTCAGGGCAGGCGTTGGCCGTCGAATCTGCATTAGTGGCTTCCGAATTGAGAACTCACGAATTACGATCTGATCTCAGGACGGGTGTACCCCGCTATATCTACCCTCCTATGTTAGTGTTGATTCCTCAGGCGCCAATTCAACCAAAGAAAACGCTATGATTTCCTTGCTTCATCCTTCTGTTCGTTTCTTGGCGATGATCATTGCCGGAATCTATCTTCCCGTGGGCATCGCACCCGTGACCGCTCAACCACAGGGCTTTAACTACGACGAAGCGAAAGTTCCGTCTTTTGCTCTGCCGGAACTGCTCAGGACAAATGACGGGCAGGTAGTGGCTGATGCGTCGACGTGGACATCCAAACGCCGGCCGGAAGTATTGGCTTTGTTTCAGGAACACGTTTTCGGCCATATTTCGGAACCATTTCCGAAACTTCGTACCCGCTTGAGATCTCGCGTGGACGGTGCACTGGATGGCACCGCGGTGCGACGCGAGATTACCGTTTTTTTCACGGACGATGATAGCGGGCCATTCATGGAGATGCTGGTCTACACACCGATAAATGCGGCTGGCCCGGTGCCTTGTTTTATTGGGCTGAATTTTAACGGGAATCACACGGTCGACCCGGATCCATCAATCCACGTGACAACGTCGTGGGTGCGAAACGATAAAGTTCGCGGTGTTGTCGACAACCGAGCCACCGAAGAATCTCGGGGAACTTCCAGCAGTCGCTGGCCCGCTAAGATGATTGTCTCGCGCGGCTACGGCTTGGCTACGATCTATTATGGAGACATCGACCCGGATTTCGACGACGGCTTTCAAAATGGAATTCATGCCATCACGGAACCGAATCGAAAAGCAGAACGGGCGGACGACGCAGGAGGATCCATCAGTGCATGGTCGTGGGGTATGAGCCGAGCGTTGGACGTGCTGGAAGCGGATTCTATGGTTGATGGAAGTCGAGTGGCGGTGTTCGGGCATTCTCGGCTGGGAAAAACTTCGCTGTGGGCCGGGGCTTCTGACGAACGATTTTCGATGGTGATTTCAAACGATTCCGGTTGTGGTGGAGCAGCGCTGTCACGACGTCGCTTCGGAGAAACTATAAGTCGCATCAACACTTCGTTCCCTCATTGGTTTTGTATTAACCATCGTCAGTACAACGACAACGAAAACGCTTTGCCGGTTGATAACCACATGCTGCTGGCATTGATCGCACCTCGACCACTGTACGTTGCCAGCGCTGTTGACGATCAGTGGGCGGATCCCAAAGGAGAAATGCTGTCACTGTTTCTTGCGGGGCCGGCGTTTGAACTGTTTGGCCGCAAGCCGCTGTCGTCGGACGTGATGCCCGATGTTGATCAGCCAGTGCAGACAGATGTCGGCTACCACATTCGCACGGGCAAACACGATGTGACGGACTTCGACTGGACGCAATACATGAATTTTGCAGACAGCCAGTTCAAGTAGTCACAACTGCGTCAAATGGCGTTAAGGTTAGTGCTGATCGGGCTATGATCCAGCTTAGTCTGTCTTTCCGTACATTGCATTTACTATCCGGAAATCGATTATGTCCAACCCGTTTGAGATACCAACGAGCTTTGGCTAAATGACCGCAGTGGCTACGTTTCATCTTAAACGACTGGACGTAAGGTCGGTAGCCGTTGCGACTGGGGCGGTTTGTGGCATGTTGGGACTGATCGGAGGTTTTGGCGTTGGTGTCGCAGTTCTGATAGTAACGGGGTTTGGTAACGGGGTTTGGTAACGGGGTTTGGTAACGGGGTTCCGATTGAGCACATCATAACGGCCGCAAGCATCTTAATTGGAGCACCCATAGCATATTGTGTTGTCGGGGTCGCGATCGGGGCCATCAGTGGTCTGGCGTATTACTTTGCAGCACGTTCACCGGCGGAATCGAAATGGAATTCACATCAGGACGAACGTTGACATAACTCAGGACTCTATGATTCCAAAGGCATGCCAAATTGTAGCAGGTAGCCGTTGTTGTCGCAGTTGGCAAACGCTCGCATGCCGTAGACGAAATCTTCAATTGGATAGCAGACTTTTACCCGGTCTCTGATGCGGTCATCAATTTTGTCACAGGTGAAGTAAACAGACCCGGTAAAGCAAGGCTGAACGTCGCGCTCGTGGTCATTCGGCCCTGAAAGTACCAAGGGGGCCACGTTGTCTCGCTGCAAAGTCCCCCAGTCGGGTTCATCACTCTTTCCTGTACATTCGAAGCCAGGTGCATCAAAGTAAAAGTCTACAGTTGCCGCTGTATTCCAACTGCGAAACATTGGTTAAAGCGGTTGCCGGATCAATAAATCGTACTGCGTGCGGTCTGCACTGGAAATCTCTGTGCTGACGACCAGTCGTGCGTCATCTTGCCGCATGGCGGGGCAACCGGGCAGGTATGATGTAGCAGGTGGCTGCATTGTGGATCGGCACGATTGTGGAAGCTTGATCGCAACTCATTTGTCTAGAAAAACGTGTTGTCATTGAATCGTGACGTCTGTTGCGAACCGCAGTTTGGCGTATTTTTGTAACTAAATACAGAACTGAAGAAGTATTGGCTCACGCCAATTTGCAGCCTGTTGGGCGTCTTCGTTGTGAAAATCTAACGGTTTTGTTCAGAGCGGAACCACGAATCGTCGATCATCTTCAGATGTCGATTGATTGAGAATCGCTGGACGATACAATCCCGGCGATGTTTGAGAGAAACATTGTGTTTTCCTCGCCTTTTCAACTCTTCATCGTGGCGTTCTAGGGCTCTGGAGGCATTTTTCCGGTTTCTTCGATCTGGAAATAGCTACCAATCGTCCCCGCCAAATGAAGGACAGCGGCACTTTACGTGCTGAACAAGAAAGTATTTTGACAGAATGCCAATTTCTACGGAAATGAAGCAGCAGCTTCGTACAGAGTTCGGAACAAGCCCAACAGACACAGGTTCACCTCAGGTTCAAATCGCCTGTCTTACTTTTCAGATCAATGTTCTTACTGAACATCTTCGATCGAACAAAAAAGACCACTCATCACGACGCGGTCTGTTGAGAATGGTAAGCCGACGTAGACGTCTGCTGGATTATCTGAAAGCAAATACTCCGGAAATTTATGTTGATATGATTACCCGCTTGGGTATTCGAAAGTAGTGAATGACGGCGTTGGCTCAGTTTTTTTGAGCCAACGCCGTGTTTTGTTTGGGGACTGCAACGTTGTTCTGAGCAGTCCGGTTGTTGATGGACTTAATCGCCGCATAATTGTAAGTGTGGAGATTGTCGAATAGCCTGCTGATTGCAAGTCGGGATTTATGGCTTGGATACGGCTGATTTCGTCATTGATGGGTTCAGGTTGTTTGAAGTTTTAGGTTTTGTTGTTTGACTGCTGCCGCAGGTTCGTCGCGGATTGCCGCCACCTGGGGTAACTTTAAAGATATCGGAATTTGCAGGCTTGTTGTTGGACGTGGGTTTGAAGTTCAAAGACGTTGTTTAACCCTCGACGCTGTTCGTTGATTGATCTCTAAGGTTTAGCTTTCACATGGCGGCAATCGTGCGGCTGTGAGAAAGTATTTCATCTGAGGCTATCTGAGAAGTGCGTTGTTTCGCAGACCATCGGGGTCTGCGGCTTGCTGTTTTGATGCCGTGAAGTTGCTACACGTGCCGAAAATCTGACTTTAAGAACCGCGATCAGTGGTCACTTATTCCGGATTACCCGGAGAAGGATTGATCGTGAAAAAAGTCACTGTTGAATGTGAATTTGGGGGCCGAACTCTTTCGTTGACCTCCGGTGAACTGGCCAAACAGGCCAGCGGTTCGATGTTGATCCAGTACGGCGAAACTGTGGTTTTCGTTGCTGCTCAAACTGGCCCTTCCCGTCCTGGGACAAATTTTTTCCCACTGACTGTGGATTACCGTGAACGTCTTGCTGCGGCTGGAAAATTCGCTGGTGGCTACCTTAAACGTGAAGGTCGCCCGACAACTCGCGAAATTCTGACATGCCGTCTGACCGACCGCCCATTGCGTCCGCTGTTTCCAAAAGGATACCGCGAAGAAGTTCAGGTCATGTCAAACGTCATGTCCTGCGATGGAGAGAACAATCCGGATGTATTGAGCATCACCGGTTCCAGCGCAGCCTTGCGTATTTCCGGCATGCCTTTCCGGGGTCCGATTGCGGCTGTTCGTATCGGCTTGATCGATGGCGAACTGATTCTGATGCCTACCGTGCAGCAGATGGAAGAAAGCACACTTGACCTGATTGTTGCCGGATCAAACAAGTCGATCCTGATGATTGAAGGTTTCGCTAATCAGCTTCCTGAAAAGGAAATGGGCGATGCCATCATGTTTGCTCACGGTCACATCAAGACTCTATGCAAGCTGCAGGAAGAACTGGCCGGCAAGATGGGAATTGCTCCTGTCGTCATTCCTGTACCCGCCGCGAACCCGTTTGCTGCTAAGCTGGCTGATCACTTTGAAAAGATCAAGGCTGCCAAAGCCAATCGCATGAAGCAGGATCGCGCCGATGCGGTCAGTGCTGTGAAGGGCGAATTGCTGCTTAAGTTCTTCCCGCAGGACGGAACTGAAACGGCTGACGGGTTGACTCGTGAGCAGTTCAGCGATGCGTTTTACGCGTTGGAAGCCAAGGCTGTTCGAGCATTGATTCTGGGCGGCACCCGCCTTGACGGACGTGGCGCTGCAGATCTGCGTGATGTTAAGAGTACAGTCAGTGTTCTTCCGCGCGTTCACGGATCTGCCGTGTTTACTCGTGGCGAAACTCAGTCCATGGCGACTGTTACACTGGGAACCACTCGAGACAAGCAACGCAGCGATGGTCTGTTCGGTGAGTTTTCTGAACGGTTCATGTTGCACTATTACTTCCCATCATTTTCTGTCGGCGAATGTCGTCCGATTCGTGGGCCTGGTCGTCGTGAAATCGGTCACGGTTGTCTGGCTGAACGGTCACTGGCACCTGTCATTCCACCGGAAGAAAAGTTCCCGTACACGATTCGCGTCATTTCTGACATTCTCGAGTCCAACGGAAGCAGTTCAATGGCGTCGGTCTGCAGTGCAACTTTGTCACTGATGGATGCGGGCGTTCCAATTCTGCAACCTGTTGCGGGCATCTCAATCGGCATTGTCGAAGAAGGTGACAAATGGACTTTGCTGACCGACATCATGGGCGACGAAGACCACTTCGGCGACATGGACTTCAAAATCGCTGGTACTGGTCGCGGTGTGACGGGTATTCAGTTGGACCTGAAGAACGACGGCATCAGCGAAGAAATCATTCGTGCGACGCTTGAACAGGCGTTGAAGGCTCGAAAAGAACTTCTTCGCGAAATGTTGACTGCGATTCGACGTCCTCGTCCATCGGTTTCTGCAAGTGCTCCTAAGCTTGTGCAAACGTCAATCAATCCGGAAAAGATCGGTCTGCTGATCGGACCTGGTGGCAAGACAATTCGAGCCATTCAGGAAGAATCCGGAGCGACCATCGACATCGCTGAAAACGGAGTGGTCACAATTTCTGCTGCTAATGCTGAATCTGCGGATGCCGCTTTGGCTCGCATTGAAGCGTTGACAGAAGACATTCAGCCTGGCCGCGTCTACAAGGGCAAGGTTACGTCAATCAAGGACTTCGGTGCCTTTATCGAGATCGCTCCTGGCAAAGACGGACTGTGTCACATCAGCGAGCTGTCTGATGGGTTTGTCAAGAACGTCAATGACGTCTGCAAGATTGGCGACATTCTGGAAGTCAAGGTAATTGCGGTTGACGACCAGAATCGCGTGAAGCTGTCTCGCAAAGCTGTTCTGGCTGAACAGGGTGGCGGCGATGTCGATGCTGACGCACCGGTTGAATTCGACGAGGAAGATTAGTGTGATTAACAGAAGCCGACACTGTCGATCAGTGTCGGCTTTCTGTTTTGTTTTTCAACGCTCGATGAAGTGAACTCTTCAGGCGTTAGACAGCTTATTTCGATTTTGTGGCTGGCACTCCGACATGGCTTCGGCGATCAAACCTGATGAACGCGAGCGATTGCAGGCTCAGAATACTGAACTGGCAACTCTTGCAGGCGGTCTTGCGCACGAGATTCGCAATCCGCTGTCAACGATCCGCATGAATCTTGAACTGCTGGCGGAAGACCTAACAGAAGAAGACAGCGGCAATGCTCGACGAATGCTTGGTCGAGTGGCGAAGCTGCAAACTGAGTGTCTGAATCTGGAAGGTGTGCTAAACGCTTTCCTGCAGTTTGCGAAAGCCGGACAACTTGACCTCTACCCATGCAGCCTGAATGATGAAGTCGATCAGTTTCTGACGTTTCTAACTGCGGAGGCTGCGGAACAGGATGTTGAACTAATCCCTCATCTGGATGCAAATCTGCCCACCGTCAATTTGGACAGGACTTTGATGAGGCAGGTGCTGGCAAATCTGGCGAGAAATGCCCTGCAGGCGATGCCAAACGGAGGCACGCTGGAATTCATCACAATGACCAGGGATACCGGAATCGCACTGGAAGTTATTGATACGGGTGAGGGTATGGACGAGAAAACGGTTTCTCACATGTTTCAAGCCTTCTTTTCGACTCGTTCTGGCGGCAGTGGATTGGGATTACCGACAGTTCGTCGTATCATCGAGTCTCACGGCGGGTCTATCGCCTGCGACAGCGAACCCGGTCGAGGGACCCGGTTCACTATTTTGCTTCCCCGAACTACCTAGCGGGAACAGTTCTAGCGGGAACAGTTGCCCTCGATTGTCCTGTCGATTACTGGACATCGCGGCTGCCTCTGAGAAGCCTGATCACGTAATATGGCCGATTCGAAAACTGACATTCCGGACTTAAGCTCCATCCCAATCCGCGTTCTTGTCGTGGATGATGATGAGTCACATGCGCAAGCCGTCGCCGAAAGTCTTGAACGCATCAACTGCGAGTGCAAGGTGGCTGGATCCGGCGCCGCCGGTTCTCAGTTGATCTCCAGCGAATCCTGGGATGTGGTTGTCACCGATCTGCAGATGGCAGATGTGGACGGCATCGAAATTCTAAGGCACGCGAAAGAAGAACTGCCAGACGCCGAAGTGATTGTGCTGACAGGCCACGGTTCTATTACGTCCGCCGTGACTGCTATGCAACACGGAGCCTACACGTATCTGACGAAGCCTTTGGATATTGGCGAACTACGATCGGCAGTGGAAAAAGCGGCCGCTCGACTTAGACTCATCCGCCGCAATGCCGAACTTCGTCGTTCGTTGGAGGAGCGTTTTGGGTTTGAGGGAGTCATTGGCAACAGTGCTCAGATGCATCGTATCATCGAGATTCTAAAAAACGTTTCGCCCACAGACACGACGATTCTGATTCATGGCGAAAACGGCACCGGAAAAGAACTGGTCGCCAAGGCAATCCACCAAAACAGCCCTCGGAAAAGTAAACCGTTTGTTCCGCTGAACATTTCCGCCCTGCCGGACAGCATTCTGGAAAGCGAACTGTTCGGGCACGAACAGGGGGCATTCACCGGAGCGTCCGGGCGACGAGTCGGCAAGTTCGAATACGCCAACGGTGGCACTTTGTTTCTGGACGAAGTTGGTGAAATGCCAATCGACACTCAGGTCAAACTGCTGCGAGTTCTTGAAGATCGAAAGATTACTCGGCTTGGTGCCAACGACGAAATGGAAATCAACGTTCGCCTGGTGGCCGCCACAAATGCAAATCTTAAAAAGATGGTTGACGATGGCGCTTTTCGTGAAGACCTTTACTACCGTCTGAATGTCGTTAATATCGAATTGCCTCCTCTGCGAGAACGCCCGGGAGACATTCCGCTGCTGATGGAACATTTCCTGAAGGAACTTTCAAAGAAGACCGGACGCGAGGTGGAAGGTTTTTCTCGGACAGCTCGACGAGCACTACTTAGCTACCACTGGCCAGGCAACATTCGTCAGCTTCGCAACACAATTGAAAGCATGCTGGTGATGGACACAGATGGCCTGCTGGATGTCGATGGTCTGCCATCCGAGATACTTCCGTTGGTCACAAATGACGAATCACCAGGCGAAGGCGACGGAGTTTCCGGAGTCGATTCGCTTGTCGGACGCCCTCTGGATGAAGTTGAGAAGTTTTACATTTCGCGAGCACTTGAAATAACAGACGGCAACCGCGAGGAAACAGCACGCTTGCTTGCAATCGGCGAACGTACGCTGTATCGAAAAATTAAAGAGTACGACCTTCGAAAATAGACGGCCGCAGGATGCAGCCTGACTTATGGAAATGGCCCTGAGGCTGTTGCCAGGACGCATTCTTTGGCCGTTTGATAGAAGAATTCTTAAAATAAACATTCACCGCACATTCACCAAGGCAAGAACGTGAAAGCTCTTCTACTTTCTGAATACAAGAAGCTGGAACTGACAGACATCCCCGTACCTGAAATCGGTCCGGAAGACATTCTGGTGCAGGTCATGGCCTGCGGAATCTGCGGCAGTGATATCCACGGTTGGGACGGCAGCAGCGGACGACGTGTTCCGCCTCTTGTAATGGGCCACGAGGCTGCGGGGGTTGTGGCTGCCATCGGCAAAGACGTAGTCGGCTATACCGAAGGCGATCGCATCACGTTTGACTCAACCGTCTGGTGCGGCAAGTGTCGCTACTGTTTGAGCGGTCGTCCAAACCTGTGCGACAACCGGATGGTGCTGGGCGTCAGCTGTGGCGACTACCGCCGTTATGGCTGCTTTGCCGAATATGTCAATGTACCAGCGAGAATCTGCTGCAAGCTTCCCGATGCACTGTCATTCGAACACGCCGCTCTAATCGAGGCTGTTTCCGTGGCCGTACACGCGGCCAACCGAACTCCCGTTTCGCTGGGTGACACGGCCGTTGTGGTTGGCAGCGGAATGATCGGATTGCTTGTTATTCAGGCCATTAAGCAAAAGGGCTGCAGTCAGGTTATCGCAACAGACCTGAATGCTCAGCGACTTGAAGTGGCTAAGTCTCTGGGTGCCGACGTCACGATCAATGTTGGCGAAGAAGATGCCGCTGCTCGTGTGAAGGAACTTACCAACGGTCGAGGGGCAGATGTGGCTCTCGAGGTTGTCGGTGCCACTGCAACCATCAAGTCAGCCATCGACTGTACTCGCAAAGGCGGATCGGTGACGATTGTTGGCAACCTGGCCCCAACCATCGAACTTCCACTGCAGGCAGTTGTAACCAGAGAACTAAATATCTTTGGCAGCTGCGCTTCGGCGGGCGAATATCCAGCTTGCGTTGACCTGCTGGCAACGGGCATGATCAAGGTCGAAAGTCTGATCACGGGCCGAGCTCCGCTTGAGCAGGGACACGAATGGTTCAGCCGCCTTTACGCAGGCGAACCAAATGCGATGAAAGTCGTGCTTTGCCCGTCAATGTAACGTTGGAGCGATTGCCGCAGTTCCGACAGCAATTCAGACACGTTGTTTATAATTCCAGATAAGGTTCAGGTTCATGGAACTTCCGACAGCTGAAGCAGAAATGGATCGGTACGAACAGCGTCCGCTGTTGCTGGTACTGGAAAACTATATTTTGGATTGCATTGGCGAGCTTGAGCCGGAAAAGCACGCCGGGATGACCACGCTGATCCGAAAGATCTTTGGTGGCGATGGCGACTGGCGCGAAACTGTTCGGGCAGAGCTGCAATTCGACAGCACTCTTAATGATGCACTCCGGAACATGTGGGAAAAGAACCAGCAAATCGCATTGGAAGAGAAGTTTGATCTGCACCCTGTTCAGTTTGCCAAAATGTGCGCCGACGAAAACTTCTCGCAGTACTTCGAAGCTGACGACTCAGACAGCGATGTTTCTGACGTAGATGATCCAGACAGCGATAAAGCAGGACACGATATCGAAGGATCGAGCGAATAGCTGGCTTTCACGAGTGCCGAAGATTGGAAAAATCGAGCGTTTCTTTGAGCCGTCCACGCAGGTAGTCTGTTGCCTTTAACAGAATACTTTCGGCGGGAATGAAGGACGTTTCATGAGTTCGCAGACCGTACGGTCGTTGGTTAGTTCAGACGGAATTCGGCTGCACTTTCGTCATTGGCCGGCCATTGGAACTCTGCAGGGCATTGTTGTCTGTCTGCATGGCCTCCAGAGCCACTCGCGTTGGTACGAGTACTCATCTAAGCGGATGGCTGACTCTGGATTTGAGGTCTATTTTGCGGATCGACGTGGTAGCGGTTTGAATGGCAAACTGCGAGGCCACGCTGATCATGGTCTACGATTGCTTAACGATGTCCGGCACCTAACTCGCTTTGCCAGACGAGAACACTCAATCGTTGACGCATCCGATCGAAGCCGTATCCCGGTGACTCTACTGGGGCTAAGTTGGGGCGGAAAAATTGCTGCTGCGTTCGCTGCCACGTATCCAGGCGAAATTGAACGGCTGGCCCTGCTGTATCCCGGACTGATTCCGAAACTGTGTCCGAGTGCATTTCAGAACTTTCTTCTGCGATTCGCCAGGCGTCACGATATGCGACATAAGTCGATTGCTCTTCCACTTGATGATCCTGCGATGTTCACCAACAATCGGGATCGTCAGAACTCCATTGTCAATGACCCATTGGCTTTGCATCGAGTCTCCAGCGGCCTGATTAATTCAGGACTCGACCTTGATCAATTGATCACTCTTGGTCAGGGCAACATCCAGCATCCGCTGCTGCTGATGCTGGCTGGCGGTGACAGGATTATCGACAACGCAGCCACGCGGCGTCGCATTTCTGACTTTCCGACGGACCGCCTGTCGCTCGTAAACTATCCCGATGCGTGCCATACGTTGGAATTCGAACCCAACCGTGAAAATATTTTCAGCGATATGATCGCGTGGCTGGCAGGCAAAGTCTGAAGCTGGTCAGGTGTTTTGCCGCCTGAAGCTAAATGACTTCCGCATTGGCGTGGCGGACTTTTTTCGGACTCTGCCACGGAAACACAGTTCGGTTCGCGGGCTTGGCTACTATTAGAACAGGGAGAATTGGTGCGGGCGTGTCGCGTACCTGTTCGTTAGTTATTCAGTTAATCATTTCTGTTACTTTTTGTCCCAGATAGTTGAACAGCTGGGCGCCGTATGTTGACAGCAGCCAAAGCACAAGTCCGATCAGAGCAAGGTAGATGATTAGCGAAATCGTTCCCACAAAACTGCGGAATTTGTTGGTGATCCACCTCCAGCGATTGTGTCGTTTTTGATCCTTTTCGACCTGCTGATACAGGCTTTTCAGATCCTCTTTTTTGATTTGATTCGTCTTGCGGCTCAATGATGATTCGATGGCATCCGTAAATTCCTGATACTGTGACAGCGGCAGATATGCCCCGTCGGCGGAAGCCTTCGCCCGCGCTTTCGCTGTCAGCATACCGGCGTTGACCATCTTCAGAATGCGCCCCGTGGAAAGTTTTTCGACGACAGTCTTCTGTTTGGCGTCGTCAAACTGCACGTACCAGGTTCTGGATGCCTTTCTCGTTTCAGACATTTTGGCGTCGACACGCGACGACAGCAGCCCTGTGCTGCCCAGGGACATTGTGTTGGATGAACCGGATAACGTGGGCGAAGCGGATCGCGTGATGCCTGTCGGCACAGCGCCATCAAGAAAAGTGAGAGCGTCGGATGCGATGCCCAGTGCGGCAAGGTCTCGCACAACTTCCGAACAATCGCTGTAACGGTGCTTGGGGTCCTTAGCCATCATCTTGTCGATGACCAGGTCCAGGCGTTCCGGAATTTCCGGTCGGAGTTTCCTTGCCGTTTCGTACTTACCTGTTTCCTTAGCGATAATAAGTTCCAGAGCACTTCCACCGTTAAATGGAAGTGCACCGGTCAGCATGTGATACAGGGTGGCACCGAGAGCATAAATGTCGCTGCGCTGGTCGACTGTTTTTGCACTGCGAGCCTGCTCTGGGGCCATGTACAACGGAGTCCCGAGGCCGGTGCCGCTTTGTGTCATGGAGACATCTTCGTCGATGACTTTAGCCAATCCGAAGTCCGCGACTTTTACGACGCCTTTGCTGGTCAGCAAAATATTGTCCGGCTTGATGTCACGATGAACCATGTTCAGGTCATGTGCGTGCTTCATTGCTTCCGCACTGACCATCGCGATATGTACGGCGTCACCGATCGAAAACTGCTTCAGCTTGTTAAGCCAATCCTGAACGCTTTTTCCGTCGACATATTCGATTGCCGCAAAGTGCAGCCCCTTGAACGAATCGACTGCGTACACTTTGACGACATTCGGATGATCCAGCTTAGCCATGGATCGTGCTTCGCGTAGAAAACGAGCAACAAAGTCTTCTCGTTTGGCTAAATCCTTCGAAAGCGTCTTTAGTGCTACGAGCCTGTCGAGGCTGGTCTGCTTTGCCAGAAAGACTTCGCCCATGCCGCCTTTGCCGAGGCGTTTCTTGAGCTCAAAGTCGCCGACTTTCGTGACGGCGTTTTTGGCCTTGGCTGCTCCTGATTTATCGCTTGTATTCGCGTCAGTTTTTTTGTTGTTGCGTTCCGACACGTCAATCCTCACCGGTGACCGCTGCACGTTTCCGTAACAAGCCTCAACGGAGGCATTTGACATACTGTTGATCTGGCCATCGCAGATCGAAGCTTCACCGATCGCGAAGGGCAAGGATCAGCCAAATTGTAAACGGTTCGTGATCCCGTTGACACAATCTACGTAACAGTCCATATCAGTTGAGCTGATGTTTATGAAAAACCCCACTACGGAATTTATTTTCGGTCGACAAAGAGAAAAAAATGGAATAACCGCCATGATCCGCCACTCAGAAGGCTTCTGCTGTCAGCTTTTCAAACGCTTCGATGTACTTTTCTGCGGTGCGAGCCACCACTTCGGGGGGCAATTCCGGAGGTGGGCTGTTTCTGTCCCAGCCGGATGAAAGCAGCCAGTCTCGTACAAATTGCTTGTCGTAGGAACTCTGTGGGCCACCGGGCTGGTATTCGCTTTGCGGCCAGAACCTTGAACTGTCTGGCGTCATGACTTCATCAATCAGAATCAGCTGATCGTCAAGCTGGCCAAATTCGAACTTGGTGTCAGCGATAATAATGCCGCGTTCCAAAGCGAACGCTGCTCCCTGACCATAGACCTGAAGGCTTAGATTTCGAAGCCGCACACTAAGGTCTTCACCGATCAGTTCGCACATTCTTTCGAAGCTGATATTTTCGTCATGACCTTCTTCCGCCTTTGTGGCCGGAGTGAAAATCGGTTCTGGCAATTGACTGCTTTCCTGCATTCCCTCAGGAAGTCGAATACCGCAAACCGTGCCGTTTTGTTGGTATTCCAGCCAGCCCGAGCCAGAAAGATAGCCGCGCACGACACATTCAATGGGTACGACACTGGTCTTACGAACGACCATACTTCGCCCAACCAGGCTTTGGGTGTCCGTTCCTGAGGGAAGAGGCAGTGTCGTTGGATCGTCAGAAAGAAAGTGGTTAGTAACCTTCAGGCGATCGAACCAGAACCTGCTGACGCGGGTCAGTACTTCGCCTTTCCTAGGTACGCCTGTTGGTAGAATGTAATCAAACGCGCTAATGCGATCTGTTGCGACAAACAGCAGTTTGTCCCCAAAATCGTAGACATCGCGGACCTTGCCGTGGCGTACAGGAACTCCCTGTAGGTGACTTTGCAGCATTACAGAATTCATGACTACTATTCTTATCTACGGTGCCATGTCCGGTTTTCGGCCAATCTAGCAATCAACAGCCAGACATCTGCGACTTCTGGCTGTTTCTGTGACTTTCGACCTACCCCTAGGCCTTAAGTGGATTTGCTCGAATTAGATTTCTTGCGATTCCAGAACGATCTTCCAATAAAGTCCGAGTATGCAGGTCTGCATGAGTTTCAGTCCTGAATGACGATTTTCAATCGCTTACATTAACAATGTTAACGGTCAATCCGGTATGACTTGAAGGCGCAGAAGTATAACTTTCTGCCGCTTGTTGAACAACGCAGCGCAATCCGATTAAACTCAGCGGAAATCCCGTATCGGCAGCGCAAAAACAAGGTGATAAGAAACGATATTTGTCGATAGGTGAAAAAGCATCAATAAATCAGCCCAGACAAGTTTGGGAATCAGATAGTAGGAAGGCCCAAAGGCCATACCATGGGTTTGATCCAATTTAACGTTGAGTCGGACGACCTGATTGTTCAATCCGAAATCGCGAAAGCGGATTTCGTTACGTTCGACGGTCGGGTCATCGCTGCTCAGTCCCAGTTGTCGAACCGAGTACTTAGCTGCCTTCGAGGTCAGGCGGACAGCAGTAAGCTGAGAATTCTGTGCACGCTGAATGGTCGGCATCTGGTTATCCAGACCACTTCGCTTCGCGAAAATCAGATGATCTATAATCTGGAAATGGAACTGGCCCGGGGTGAGCTGTCTCGCCTGAGGAACTTCTATGCGTTATGGACCGGCGCTGGTCTGAAGAGTACTCCGGAACTAGACGACACGATCCATGCGGCTCATGAAGCGTTTAGGAAAAGCATCTTCACCGACCGTCAAAGTTATGCTGCCATTCAGTCAATCGCGCTGACACATGATGCCATAGACCTGCTGGTGCTGGTCTATACGTCTCAAAGAATTGCCTTTCGGAAGCAGCGCACGCGGCGCATTCCAATGTTCATTGGATGCCGACTGATCAAGCCTCCGGAAAAGTCGGAAGTGTTTCTTGAAGCGTTTAATGCCATTATTGTGCGGACTCGATGGAATGTCGTCGAACCTAACGATGGCGACTACCAATGGGACGAACTGGATTCACTGGTCGATTGGGCCATGGAAAACGGTTTGTTTATACTGGGTGGCCCGCTGCTGGATCTTTCCTCTGGGTGTTTTCCCGAATGGATGTCATCCTGGAAGGGTGACCTGCTGAACCTGCAAAGTTTCACATCAGACTTTGTGGAAACAGTCGTCAGCCGCTATGTCGGCCGGATTCGGCATTGGGAAGTTGTGTCAGGTGCAAACCGCGGCGGGGTAAATGATCTTTCCGAAGAACAACGACTGAACCTGATCATTCGCGCCGTCGAAGCAGCTCAGGAAGTGGATGAACAGATTCAGATCAGCCTGCGAGTGATTCAGCCATGGGGTGAGTACCTAAGCACCACTGAAAACCGACTGCCGCCGATTCAGTTTGTTGATACGTTAAGACGCAGCGGTGCAAAACTGTCTGAGGTGAACATTGATCTGCGTTTCGGTAATGGCGATATTCAAAGTCTGCAGCGAGACATGCTGAGCGTGTCACAGTTGCTGGATCACTGGTCGCTGCTGCAACTGCCGCTGAATGTGATGGTGGCACTGCCTGAACGAGTTTTCGGTATTGACGACGACATCGCAAGCCTTGTCACCTGGCAGGCGGATGTCGTTGAAGACCTGATGTTGATGTGTCTTTCAAAAGAACGTGTTTCCGGTTTCTTCTGTCTGAACTGGCGAGACGACGGTGTGTTGGATGGCGCTTTGGTCGGTGAACGCCAGACAATCCATCCAGTTGTTCAACGTATTTCGCAGATACGCAACGATCCGGATTGAATCGGCAATGGCAGTTCAAAACTCATCATTGCAACTGCAATCGCTCACGAAGATGAACGCTGGTTAACAGACGTCCTCTGCAGCTAGTTGCAAGTTGACCTTGTCAGTGAAGCGAGAATGCCCTGCTGCTTTAACTCAAGGCAGGTTACCAAAACACCTCAGGGTTCTGGTTCGCGGTTTACAGCCCAAATAGCGTCATGAGCGGACATGAATTACCGAGATTCGCTGTAGTTCAATTATTTTCCGGGTGATACCCGTAGGGCGGCTCATCGATCGGTGGATCCTGAGGGCTTTCCAATGCACCGGGCGGAGCGTTTGGTTTTTGCTGAGACTGGTTGAAGGCATGCTTTAACGAATCAAGTAATCGTTTGGCATTCTGAGCCGCCAGAAACACTCGGCTGGAAACCGCCGACCGCGGGAAAAACGTAGTGATGAAGTCGAACCAAAACTCCGACGCGGTATGACCAATCATCACCGCGTTGGCGTAGACTCCCGATAGGGTTTCTTCGGGAAGCTTTAACTGGTCGTAGAGGTCCTGAGCTGTTTGTTTCGGTGCATCCGGCGAGGGCACAGGATTCGACGGCAGCAAAATGGGGCCGAAGCGATCTTCGTGCTTCTTTATATTTTCCCTCAAGGCCTGAATAAACTGTGACACAACGGCCGGCGGCATGACGATGCGAGCGGCCACTTGCTGTGGTTGCTGCATGCGCAACAGAAAATCCACGATAAATTCATGCTGGCCCTGCAGAACCACCGCCCCAGTGCTAAAAGTGCCGCGAGCAACATGGCCGGGAACCAAGGCGCCCACGTGGCTGTGCCTAACTTCCTGACTTTGGGGTTGGTCGGGGTGATTTTCATCGGGATTCGGGGGAACTTCAGACATCTGGAAATAGCTTCTCTGAACATGACGACGAATGGGCTGCGTAGAGGTGAGCACGCAGTGGATGATAGCAGCGTCATACCACAAAAACACCTGAAGTCTGAATCCGCTGGCGTTTTGGTTTGTAGCTGTTACGCTTTCTCCCGAGTTTCCAGCCCATCACAATTCTGTGACGGGATAAGTTCGGAGAACCTAACGTGACTATCTTTACTAAAATTATCAACCGTGAAATTCCGGCGGAAATCGTTTATGAAGACGATCTGTGTCTGGCATTTCGCGACGTCAGTCCTCAGGCTCCGGTGCATGTTCTGCTGATTCCAAAAAAAACGGTTGTCTCGCTTGATGAACTCACTTCCGATGATGCTCAACTGGTGGGGCACTTAATGTTGATGGTTCCCAAACTTGCCGCTCAGTTGGGACTTGCTGACGGCTATCGCACAGTAATTAATACTGGCGAACACGGTGGGCAGTCTGTTTTTCATCTGCATATTCACATTCTGGGAGGTCGCCATTTGGCATGGCCTCCTGGATAATCCCTCCACTTTCCGCGACTTTCTTTTTGTTAGCCTTCGAGAAAACTACATGCGTACCTCCAGCCTATTATCCTCCTGTCTTGTTACAACAACGCTTGCACTGTCTGCTGATTACAGCGTCGCTTTTCAGGAAGCGGCTCCTCCAGGAATGGCGATGGCACAAGCGGCCTCACGATTTGTTGAGGTTCTTGACCACAGCAACCAACTGAAAGCGATTTTCACTTACGACGATCCAGAACGACTGAACTGGCACTTCATTCCTCGCGAACGCAAGGGTCTGGGATTATGGGATCTTAACGGAGCAGCTTTGGAAGCCGCTGAGGATCTTGTCAGATCCGGGTTGTCGGCGACCGGTTATCACAAAGTACTTGAAGTTCGCAGCCTTGAAGAAGTGTTGTATCTATTCGAAGGGGGTGAAGAGGAAGCTCGGCGCCAAAAACGAAATCCTCACAAATACTACGTCAGCATTTTTGGCGCACCCGGCCCCAAAGGTTTGTGGGGGTGGCGCTTCGAAGGTCATCATCTTTCACTGAATTTCAGTGTTAAAGACGGCAAAGTTGTGAGCAGCACACCAGAATTTTTCGGGGCGAATCCCGGATTGATTGATGCCGGTCCGGGACGTTCACTGCGTGTTCTTGGATCACGAGAAGATATCGCTCGATCGATTCTGAAGGCCGCGTCGGAATCACAACGTGATAAGGTTTGGCTGTCAAAGGAAGCTCCCGGCGACATTCGCGGCGGTGGAGTGATTCAGCCCATCATTGCTGCGGCTGAAGGAGTGAGTTATTCAGAAATGAATCCAGAACAGCAACAATTGCTAAAGAAACTAATCGGCGAATATCTGGCCGCAGTGCCAGCAACCGTTGTTCGCGAAAGAATGAAGATGATTGAAGCTGATGGTATGGACGATATCCATTTTGGCTGGTGGGGTGGTTCTGAACGCAACGAACCTCATCACTACGTTGTTCAGGGGAAATCGTTCATTATTGAGTACAACAATACTCAGAATGAAGCCAATCACGTTCACGCGATCTGGCGAAATCTTGGCGGAGATTTCAACCTGCCTGCAGGAAACTGACGTTGCCGCATGGTACGTTTGCAAAGCGGCGAAGCCATGCGGGTTCTCCGATTGAATACAGGCGTCCCGCAGAACGAAGGATAGCCTTCACGGTTTGAGAGACTCTGTCCGAAAACCCCAGCGTTCCGGATGGGAGTCTCAGCCGATGATGGTTACTTTTTTAAGAACGTGTATCGAATAGTCTGAGGCATTGCCTCACCAGACAGGTTTCAAAGGAAGACATGGGAAGTCAACAGTTTGAGTCATTTTTGCTGGCGAATGGCCTCCGCGTCATTGTTCAGCCGATGGCCGCCGTTCAATCTGCCGCCTTAACATTAATGCTGCCCGGCGGTAGCATCTACGACGAACCCGGAAAGTTCGGGACGGGCGCTATTCTTGCCGAAATGATTCCTCGCGGGGCGGGTAAATTTTCGGCTCGCGAATTGTCGTCCGAAATGGACAACCTTGGCCTGCAGCGAGGTGTTTCGGGTGGTGTGGGCTACATCACAATATCAGCCGCCACCACCGCCGATCGGCTAATTGACGCGATTCCATTGATCTCCACAATGCTGCTGAAGCCTCACTTGGCAGAAGATCAGTTCGAACCAGCTCGAGAACTCGTGCATCAGGGCTTGAATGCTCTTGAAGACGAACCGAAACAGCGGCTAGGTTACTTTTTACGAGGCTGTTCGTATGCGGCTCCGTGGAGCAATCCGGCGGAAGGTATTCTTGAGGACATCGAAGCAATCAATCTGGATGACATTAAGCGTCATCATCAATCGCTGATTCTTCCCAATGAAGCTGTTTTGGGTATTGCTGGCAACGTCGATGTCGCAGTCATCAAAGACGCTTTGAACTCAGCATTCGGCGATTGGCAGCAAGGTGAGCTTCCGGAGTTGAAGACGGGCGGCATGGACGCGTCGCCAAAACACGTGCAGCACGATTCGACTCAGACACACATTGGTATCGCATGGGAAACCGTACCGTATCGTCATGACCGCTATTTCGAAGCCTGGGCCACCGTCAGCTTATTAAGCGGCGGCATGAGTTCTCGGCTGTTTACTGAGGTTCGCGAAAAACGTGGATTGTGTTACGCGATTTCGGCGTCGATCAACACTCAGCGAGATCAAGCGCGTGTCTTCGGCTATGCGGGAACCACCAACGAGCGAGCTCAGGAAACTCTGGACGTGATGGTTGCTGAAATCCGCCGCGTCCACGAACGCATCACCGAAGCCGAACTGCAACGTTGCAAAGCGCGAGCGAAAAGCACGTTGATTATGCAGCAGGAATCCACGATGTCGCGATCCAGTTCGCTGGCCCGAGACACACTGCATCTTGGCCGCGTGATGCCGATGGAAGAACTTCGATCTCGCATCGACGCTCTGACGGTAGATCAGGTTCGCGAGTTCGCGATTGAGTTCGCTCCGAAGAAAATGGTGCTGGTCACTATCGGCCCTGAACAACTTGATCCAACCAGTGTCAGTGGCGATTCTGTCGCCATCTGAAAAGTAGTGCACCGCGTTTCTGTTCATGTCAGGCTGCTTCAGCCAATCACCGGATTCTGAGTATTCTGTCCTATGCAATTCTATCAGCACACACTGACAAACGGCCTGAAGATCATCGCCGAACTGAACCCGTCTGTTTACAGCGTTGCCGCCGGATTTTTTGTGCGAACCGGGTCACGTGACGAAACTGCAGACGTATCGGGCGTCAGTCATTTTCTGGAACATATGGCGTTTAAAGGTAACGAAAAATATTCGGCTGACGACGTAAATCGAATTTTTGATGAAATCGGCGCCAACTACAACGCGTCGACGGGCGAAGAAGTCACCATGTATTACGCCGCCGTGCTGCCGGAATACCTGGACACAACGCTGGAACTGCTGTCGGTGCTGATGCTGCCTTCGTTGGGGCAGGAAGATTTTGACATGGAGAAAAATGTCATCCTCGAAGAAATCGGAATGTATGACGACCAGCCTTCCTTTACGGCATATGACAACATTATGGCGACGCATTTCGCCAACCATCCTCTGGGGCAAAGCATCCTCGGAACCAAAGAAAGCATCACTGCTCTCACTGCGGAACAGATGCGTGCCTATCACGCCGATCGTTACAAAGCCGGCAACATAATTCTGGCTGTCACGGGTAACACAGACTTTGACGAGTTGATCAAAATCGTTGAAAAACACTGTTCCAATATTCCCGCCGGCAACTGCCAGCGAGCTCTCCCTGAGGTTGTAGCCGAACCGCGACTGCAACTGGTTACGCGTGATTCCAGTGTGCAACAGCACATCATGCAAATGGCGTCGGCTCCCAAGGGGACCGACGATCTGCGGTTTGCCGCCGAACTGTTGTCTGTGGTCGTCGGTGATGATTCCGGAAGCCGACTGTTCTGGGACATGGTTGATCCCGGTTTCGTCGATTCGGCGGAACTTAGCTACAACGAATACGACGGCGCCGGAACATGGATGACGTATTTAAGCTGTGCTCCGGAAGATGTCGAAACAAACCTGAAGCGAATGCAAAGTGTGTTCGATGAAGTGAATCGCGACGGTGTCACGGAAGAAGAGCTCGAACAGGCTAAAAACAAAGTTGCATCTCGAATTGTACTTCGAGGCGAGCGGCCGATGGGGAGACTGTCGTCTCTTGGCGGAAACTGGGTCTATCGAAAAGAGTACTGTTCTGTTGCCGATGATCTACAGACTGTTCGAGCTGTCTCATTGAACGACATCAACGCACTACTAAAACAATTTCCGGTTACTATGACGACCACTGTCGGCGTCGGACCGCGAGAAACCCTTTCTGCGGAATAGAGCTTTATTGGCTCGACGTTTCAGACTGAAGAAAAACAGGATTCGACAATGCTGCATGCGATCGTCATGGCTGGGGGAAGCGGTACTCGATTTTGGCCTCAAAGCCGTGAACAGATGCCTAAGCAACTACTGAAGCTGGCGGGCGATCGCACGATGATTCAACAGACAATTGATCGCTGTTGCGACATGATTGCCGCTGAACATTCGTGGGTGGTTACCAATGCTGTTCAGGTCGAAAAAACACGGCTACAACTGCCAGGATTACCGGCCGAAAATATTCTTGTAGAACCCCAGGCACGCAACACAGCTCCATGCGTTGGGCTGGCTGCCATCCACTGCCTGCACCGCGACCCCGATGCCATCATGTTTATCATGCCGGCCGACCATGTTATTTCGCCCCCTGAAGTGTTTCAGACGGCGGCCAGGCAAGCGTTCGACGTCGTTAGACAGCATCCGGAGCGGCTGGTTCTGTTCGGAATTACTCCCACGTTTCCATCCACTGGCTACGGTTACATTGAATGCGGAGATGCTGATTCCGACACCGATGGCGTTTTTGACGTGAAGGCGTTTCGCGAAAAACCGCAACTGGAACTGGCCGAACAATACGTCGCCGCCGGCAATTTCTATTGGAACTGTGGGATCTTCTGCTGGAAGGCAGATACGATTCTTCGGCAGCTGGGAAAGTACGAGCCCGATACCCACCAGCGGCTGTTGAAAGTGAAGTCGGCAATCGGTACTGACGCTTACGATGACGTGCTGGCAGAAGAATTTCCAAAGATGAACAGCACGTCCATCGACTACGCTGTTTTGGAACGCGCCGCTGGAGTTTCTGTGATAGAGGCCCCGTTTTCGTGGGACGACGTCGGCGGCTGGCTGTCCGTTCCTCGACTTGCCGGACAGGATTCAGACGGCAATACGATTGACGGAACGTTTGTCGGAATCGATACAAAGAACTGCATTGTGCGTTCCAGCGGAGACCATTTGGTCGCAACGTTGGGTCTCGACGACCTAATCATCGTTCACACGGAAGATGCCACACTGATCGCTCGTAAACAGGATTCCGAACGCATCAAAGAAATCCTGGCCGAGCTGAAGCAGCAGGGACAAAACAAATACCTGTAATCGCCGCTACAGATCAACGTGATGAAGTTTTCTGGTGACCGGGTCCGACCGTGAGACACGTTTACGCAGCGTGAAAAACTATCACAGGAAACACAAAAGAAGGGATGACGTTGTTCCGTTACACATCTCATTTTGTCTGTCTGTGTTGATGGCGATCATATGTGCCCGTGTGCGAGAGTACTTAGGCTAATGCGTCGATAAAAAACGGCTTGCCGCCAGGGTTCGTCGAACATGTGGTCGCTGTTGCATTTCGCGTCGTCTCCAGACAGCATTCAGCGTAGGACAGTTAACCGCAGGTTCCGGCAATGGTCCAGTGGCGATCGCTGGTTGGAGATACCCATTCCGGTGGAAATCCAGACCTACGCAGCAGCGATTGAACTTCGCCGACCGTGAGCGCGGCGTGTAATGATTCGCGAAACATTTTCTGCTGGTGAGCATTCTCGTTGCCCGCATAGATTTGCACAATGTGCTCCACTGCTTCACCTGATTCAGGTCGCATCAGATCTCGCACGAACAGCGTGCCGCCTTTGCTGATGACTCGTCGCATTTCCACAAACACATCCAATGGTTCGGGAATGTGGTGCACAATACTGTTCGACATAACAATCCCTATGGACTGAGCGGCCACCGGCAGTCGTTTTGCGTCACAGAAGACTGGCAGAATTGTGGCATCCAGCCGCTGAGCGACAAGATGCCTCCGAGCAACCTTCAGCATTTCCAGAGACAGGTCACACGCCAGAATTGAAGCGAATCGGTCGTCGGTCTTAACTGCTTGAATGGGTATTAAGGCAGTTCCGGTTCCCAGGTCCAACACGTGAGTGCCACCCAGCGATGTCTTATCAGCGTCTTCTGCAGCACGCGAACTAAGAAGATGCAGCAGGTCGTTCACAAAGACGCGGTTTACCGAGGAATGGTCCATCGAATCATAATCGACAGCTTCTTCAACCGTATCCATCACTTCCGGTTCAAGCGTTCTTGGAATCATCGGTAATCCTTATGCGTCGATGCCATGATACGCTTTGAACCATTTCACAAAACGATCAATCCCGATTTCAATTGGCGTGTCTGGGCGGAAACCAACGTCGGCCTGCAGAGCATCGATGTCGGCAAACGTTTCCTGCACATCGCCTAACTGCATTTCCATCATGTGTTTCTTCGCAGGTATTCCGATACATTTTTCAAGCGTCTCGATCATATGCATTAGTTCCACCGGCTGATTGTTTCCGATGTTGTAGATTTTGTAGGGGGCTGCTGTGGTAGAATCGTCCAGAGGATCTTGGTCTGAATTTGGCTGAGGAACGTTGTCGTTTACTCGAATGACACCTTCCACAATGTCATCAATGTATGTGAAGTCACGTCGCATTTTTCCGTGATTGAACACGTTGATCGGTTTGCCTTTCAGAATCGCTTCAGTGAACAGCCACAACGCCATATCCGGGCGTCCCCAGGGGCCATAGACCGTAAAGAATCGAAGTCCGGTTGTGGGAAGGTCGAACAAATGGCTGTAAGTATGAGCCATTAGTTCATTCGCTTTTTTTGATGCCGCGTAGAGACTCACCGGATGATCCACTCGATCTGTCACGCGAAACGGTTTGTTCTTGTTGGCTCCGTAAACAGAACTACTCGACGCATACGCCAGATGGCCGATATTGTTGTGGCGACAGGCTTCCAGAATGTTCATGAAGCCCACAATATTTGAATCCACGTATGCCTGAGGATTCTCAAGCGAATAGCGGACTCCAGCCTGAGCTGCCAAGTGAATCACGCTATCAAAACTACCGTCGGCAAACAGCTTATCGATACCGGCTTTGTCTTCCAGAGCAGCCTTCGCGAACTGAAACCCGTCTCGTCCTGCCAGTTGGCTAAGACGATCCTGCTTCAGTTTTACCTGATAGTAATCATTTAGATTGTCCAGTCCCACAACCTCGTCGCCTCGATCAAGCAGTCGAGAAGCCGTGTGAAACCCAATGAAGCCAGCAGCTCCCGTTACCAAAATACGTGCCATTGTTTTGAATCAGACTGAAGGTGGTTGATAGGGATTGACATCAGACTTCTAAAGGCCAAATGATCAACCGGAGAGATAGGATTTCGGTGAGCGACCGGTGAAGGCAGCGGCGATCAGAAGGGCTATCGCAACGAAATGCAGTATTGTCGTAAGTAAATCCAATAAGCCAAACAACGTTATGCTGTTGCTGGGTGCGGACAGGCGAACAAGAAAATATGACCCCATCAGGCCAGCGAAGTCTGGCGGTGATCAGCAACCCCAAGCCAATTAGCACGCACGTCTTTATTGCACTTTCATCGCTGGGCATGCTAATCGCGACAAACAACAGCAACAGCAACAGCAACAGCAACAGGATGCTTAATCCGCTGCCGATTATGGCGGGCAGATCTAGTAGCCAGGTAATTTCGGACGTTGAATTCATTTCTTTGAGTTCTAAATCCGCTACGGCCAACTTATGTGCATTCTGGAAATTAATTCATCTAACGCCTGGCGTTGGCCAGGTTGCTTAGAAAACCTGCTCTTTAGGCTTGGGTTGTAATCAGTTTACGATACCAGTCAATCGTCGTTTTCAGGCCATCCTTGAGATCAACCTGTGGTTCCCAGTCCAGCACCTTCTTCGCTAAAGTGATATCCGGGCAACGTCGTTGAGGGTCGTCTTTGGGGAGAGGCATGTGAACCACCTTTGACGTACTGCCAACGGCGGCGATCACAGCTTCGGCCAGTTCCAGCATCGTGTTTTCAACGGGATTTCCGATATTCACCGGACCTGTATGATCATCCTGATCCATTAGGCGAAGCATGCCTTCGATCAGGTCGCTGCAGAAGCAGAACGAGCGAGTTTGAGTACCTTCGCCGTAAACCGTAATGTCTTCTCCGCGAATGGCCTGAGTGATGAAGTTTGAGATGACGCGACCATCATTGGGGTCCATTCGAGGACCGTAGGTATTGAAAATACGAATGATGCGAATTTCCAAACCGTGAGCTTGGTGGTAGTTCATCATCAGAGATTCGGCAATTCGTTTACCTTCGTCGTAGCAACTTCGTGGACCAATTGGATTCACATGTCCCCAGTACTCTTCGGTTTGAGGATGAACGAGTGGGTCTCCGTAAACTTCAGATGTCGACGCGTGCAGAATTCGAGCCCCGCAGCGTTTGGCCAGGCCCATCACGTTGACCATGCCAACCGTTGATGTCTTGATGGTCTTGATCGGGTTGTACTGGTAAGCCTCGGGAGACGCCGGGCACGCGAGGTTGAAAATTCGATCCACTTCCAGATAAAACGGATGCACAATATCGTGACGAACAAGTTCGAAACGATTGTTGCTCAACAGGTGTTCGATGTTTTTTTTATTGCCCGTAAAAAAATTATCCAGGCAGATCACATCGTCGCCGCGTTCTATCAGTCGATCGCATAGGTGACTGCCAAGAAAACCCGCTCCGCCCGTGACGAGTACTGTGCTCATGATTTAATCCAGTTCAATAGTGCGCAAGAAAAATTCGGCAGTATACCGGGGTTACAGGATTCGCTGTGATTCAGCGGCGCCAACAGCTTTGTCGATTCGAGCAAGGCACTCGTTTCGACCAAGAAATTCCAGAGTTGGAAACAGATCCGCACCTTTCGTTTTCCCTGTTACGGACAACCGCAATGCCGGAGCGATCTGGCCCAATTTCAGTTCGCGTTCTTCAACAAACATGTTCACGGCATCGTGCAGTAAGTCAGTCGTAAATGGCTCAGCATCAGCTAACACGCGGCGAATTCCGCGAAGCAGGTCGATGGCTTCTTCTGGCTTGACGACTCGCTTCTGAAACTCTTTTTCGTCGTAAGTAAGGTCTTCGACCGACACGAAGAATTCTTCCATGCCAAGAATGTCGCCAAAGACTCGCAGGCGATCGGCTGCGAGTTCGACAACACGAGCCACGCGAGCAATCGTTTCTGAGTCGGGCAATTCCGGAATCAAACCCGCTCGAGAAAGAAAACGGGCACAGCCAGCCACCTTCTGTTCAGCTGGAAGTTCGCTCATCCAATAAGCTTGGTAGCTCATTAGTTTATCAGGATCAAGCCCTGCCGACGCCTTTACCACTCGATCCAGAGCGAACGCGTTCTGCACGGTCTCGAGCGACATGTTTTCAGTCTCGTCGTCCAGCGACCAGCCCAGTCGCGCTAACGCATTCAGCACGCCAGCCGGAAGAAATCCGACCTCTCGATAATACGCGACCATTACCGGCGACAATGCATTATCAGTGGCGTCAATTCCCAGACGAGTCAACACGTCATCGCCAAGCTGAAACAGTTTCTGGAAGGCCGGGCTTTTGCGGTACTTGTCGATATCGCGTTTGCTAAGTTTCTTCTTTCCGCCTGGAGCCGCCACAAACGGAATGTGTGCAAATACCGGGAGTTCGTTTCCAAGGGCTTCATGCAGCAGGACCTGAATCGGCGTATTCGAAAGATGTTCTTCCGCGCGAATAACGTGAGTGATCTTTAACTGACCGTCGTCAACCACTGTGGCGAAGTTGTATAACGGAGAACCGTCGAAGCGAGCAATCACAGGATCGACCATCAGATTGCTGTCCCATTCCACGTGACCTCGCACCTGATCAACAATCGAAATCTTTCGGTCACGTGGCACCAGAAAACGAACGACATAGGCCTGTTCGGCATCAAGCTTCGCCTGAATTTCCGACGCCGGCAGACCGGCGGAAATTCGACTGCTGACGTAAACTGTTTTTTCTTTCTCAGCCATTTCCCGCTGGACTTTTGTATCGTCCGGCGATTCGAAATCACGATAAGCGGCTCCGCTGTCCAGCAATGTCTTTAAAGCGGCGTCGTGCAACGATCGGCGTTCAGACTGGAAGTAAGGGCCATAATCTCCACCGACTTCGGGACCTTCGTCCCAGTCGAGTCCGAGCCAGCGGAAGGCATCCAAAATGGGCGCCAACGCTTCGTCTATGTTTCTGTCGGCGTCTGTATCGTCGATCCGCAGAATAAACTGCCCACCATTTTTGCGAGCCCACAACCAGTTGAATAAAGCGGTTCTCATTCCGCCAATGTGCATATATCCTGTAGGGCTTGGAGCAAACCGAGTTCTAACTGTCATTTTGCTGCTGTTCTTTTTTGGGCGCAATTGTCTGAAGGCGGATGGTATCGCACCGTGTATTCACCGCAACGCGAATCCGGGTCCCAACCTCTCGGATCCTCAGTTTCAGACGGTCTTGTTCCCAACACCGGATAATGCGAACAAAATGACGGGGCTGAAGTTTAGCCGAGCCAGTCGGTACCTGAAATATTGCTCAACTTGGGAAACCGAGCGGTGGTTTTAGATTTGAGTCTCGAGGGGGATTTGTCGGTTACGATGGCACTGCAGAAGTATGTGCGATGTTAACCGGGCAGTGCAAACAATAACACGGTGAGCACACCCAATGATGCAGAGTTGCAACGGGGTTTGCCGGTCGATAATCGCCGGGCCGTATCACGACGCAAAGAAGTTCCGTATGATGAGGTTATTTAATCGTTGCAGATATCCACATCAGATTTAGCGGCGTTGTGACACCAAAACGACTTGCTGATAGCCGCGGAATGGCAGCTTCTTGAGTTCGTTGGATTTTAACGCTTCATTCCAGCCATTTATTAACGACCTGTCGCGATCTGTGAGGTTCAGCACAAACTGATGTTCGGCTCGAAGTATGCAGCGTTCATCCGGACGCAGGTCCAGATGCACGACAACCGGCATCCTGTTGTCTAGTTTTCTGAGTTCCTCATTCAGCGCCGCGCGAGGTTCCGGAAACATGCTGGATGGATGCAACACGCAGTTTAGTTTTGCCGTCCAGTCCGTGTAGGCCAGATATTTTTCAACCTGTTCCGGTTCCGCCCATTCTCGAGTACTGACGGTGTATTTCCACGATGGTGAGGACAACACAAGATTGCCACTGCGTGAATCAAACTTGTTTTCAAATTCCGGATGTAGCTGAAATTGTAACATACGAGCAGCTCGCTCTGCGTCGGTCGATTGAGTTGCGATGAGGTCCTTGATGTACTGCTGAGTCTGCGGTTCCCGAGCATCCAGCAGCCGAGTAATTTCGGCAAATGCAATGGTCGCGTACACCCCCTGAACGCTATTCAAAACAGTGAAGCGTTTGGATGCTGGTTCGAAAATCACCACTTCGCCCAGCGATTCCACATAGTCGTAAACTCGGCCTGTATGGAACAGCGAAAAGCTACTGGACACGACGGGTTCCCTACCGGCAGCATCAAGTTTTGAAGCGTCGTACACAACCGTCGACACACGCAGTCCCTGAGCCGAAAGCTCTGCTGAGAATACACCAAGCAGTGCGACAACCGTCATACAGAAACGCAACATGAATTCATCTCCGCCAACGCCCTCAAAAAATAACTGAACACGGAGCGTAGGGAAAACACCCTTTTGTGTGCAGCCGATGATGGCGCCATGCCGAGCGTTCGTTGGAGCAAAACTGATGCCGCGTGCTGCGTGAGCGGATTTTGCCGATGCGTGTCCGGTGCGGCGGAATTTACCGCCAGGGCAGGCAGGCATTGTACGTTTATGACCGAGGCTTGATTTGCAAAATGCCATCTAAAATGTCGTCTCGAATCAAATTCAGACACGGAACAACGATCAAAGTCAGCCCGGTTGCAAACAGAAGTCCAAATGTCAGAGTCACGGCCATGGGAATCAGAAACTTCGCCTGAAAACTGGTTTCAAACATCAGCGGCATCAGCCCGGCCGCGGTTGTGAGGGTCGTCAAGAGAATCGCTCGCAGTCGCTTCTTCGCGCCATCAACGCTGGCGTCAAACGGAGACAGCCCTTCCAGTACTCGGCGGTTGATAAAGTCTACCAGTACCAGCGAGTCATTCACAAGAATTCCGGCCAGCGCAACCAGTCCGATGGCACTTAGAATGGTAAACGTTTCTCCCGTCAGCCAGTGTCCGATGACGGCTCCCAGAAAACCAAACGGTATCGCGGACATTACTACCAGAGGCTGAGTATACGATCGAAATAGCCCGGCCAGCATTCCATAGATGATGAGCAGAGCAATTGGAAACGCGATTTGCAGCGAAGAAAAACTCTTGCGCATTTCTTCAGCCTGACCAAGATATTGAATGTCGATGCCGGGATAACGGGGCACGACTTCTGATTCCACCTGAGCACGGATTTTGTCAACGACACTGGATGTGCTCGGTACGCGAGCATCATCGACGGCTCCAGTGACTTTAGCTGACCGTGTCTGCTGATATCGTGAAATCGTCGAGTAGCCGACCCCCATGTTGATCTCAGCAATTTCAGTAATCGGGATCCATTTGCGGGCCTGCGACATTTCGTCCACGCTTCCGCTGGCCGACGAAGCACCGGCCGACATTCCACCGGCATTTCCTGAGGGGCCTGCCATAGCTGCCATCGCAGCAGCTGGCACTCGGCTGGGAATCCACATGTTTTCTACGTTCCAGCTGCTTTCCCGAAATGATTCCGGGTAACGCACCATAATGCGTACGTCTTCCCGGTTTCGAGTGATCCGTCGGGCTTCCTGACCAAACAGTGCACCACGAACGTGCGCTCCAAGGCTTCCTACGGTTATGCCTGTGCTGGCCGCAGATTCTCGCAGTGAAAGCCTCAGCTCCTTCTTGCCAATATCAAGGTTGTCGTCCAGGTCATAAACTCCCTGCAGTTTGCTGGCGATGGTTTTGATTTCATCGACGGCTTTTGGCAGTAATTCGTTATCGATGCCGGACACACTGATTTCAATATCATTGCCACCGGGACCGCCGTTCATGGCTTCCCACTTGGCTGAGTTAACTCCGGTCAGCTGCGTGTTAGAGAAATCACGCAGCGCATTGACGAGTGCTTTGCTGGACCGAGTGCGTTCTTCAGCAGGGCAGATTTCCACAATCAGCTGTCCAAGGTGACTTTGATCATCAAAGCCCACAGAACCCGCTCCGGTCACGTCATACTGTCGGCCGGCAATTGTCTGCACGTTCACGATCTCGGGAAATCTTTGTTTATCGACAATATAGTCGGTTAGCTTCTGCAACTCGGACTGCAGCCGATCCGTCGACGTACCAATCGGCATTTCCAATGCACAGATTATGCTTTCACTATCCATGTCCTGGATAAACTGCCATTTCACAATGCCTCCCGCCATCATGCCCGCTGCCACAATGCACGCTCCGACAACTGCCGCCATGGTCACATAGCGCCATCTTAGGCAAACCAATAGTAGTTTTTCATATGGATCCTGCAGCAGTTTCTTCAGCAACATTTCTTTGAAGCTATCCGCGCCCGTCGCAAGGCCTCCTTGTGTTTCAGTTCGCTTTTTCACAGGAGGAAGATGTCGCAGGTGAGCGGGAAGAATCACCAACGCTTCAACTAGTGAAATCGATAACGCCGCAATCACCACCAGCGGTAACTGAGCCATGAAGTCGCCAATCTGCCCCTGAATGAAAAACAATGGAGCAAACGCGCCGATGGTAGTGCAAACCGCCACGATCACCGGCCACATTACTTCTTCAGCACCTTTGACGGCAGCTTCCATCGCCGGCATTCCTTCTTCAACATGGCGATAGATGTTTTCGCCAATTACGATGGCGTCGTCCACGATGATTCCCAGCACGATAATCAGTCCGAACATCGACAACAGGTTCACCGATGCTCCCAGCAGCCACATCACGGCGAAGGTTCCCATAAACGAAACCACCAGCCCCACGGCGGCCCAGAATGCGACGCGCCAGTTCAAAAATAAATTCAGCGATATCAAAACCAGAATCAGTCCCATGCCACCATTACGAGTCATCAGTTCCAGGCGACCTTCAACGAATCTGGCAATGTCCGTGTGCAGCTTGAATCGAAACGCTTCCGGAAACGGACGTGACTGAGACTGTTGATAAACCTTAAATACATCCGGCCTGCCAATTGCAGAATAAAGCTTTGAAAGACCTTCGCCGGGCCCCGTGTAATCGCTGCCGGAACGTCCCGCGAAATAGGCTTTGATAACGGCCGATATCTGCACCGCGTCTTCGTTGTCGCCGTTGAAGATGACGCAGTTGATGGACGGCTTGGCGTTAAATAAGGATTCCAGGTCGGAATCGACAAATCCGTCCGAGAGTGTTGCAACGTCTGAAAGTGAAATCTGACTTCCGTTCGGTTGAGAACGTACGACTATGCTTTCCAGCGAACTCGCTTCCTGCTTTTCGCCAACGGTTCTAACGGCGATGCTGCTGCGATCGCCCTTCAGCTGACCACCACTGACGTCCAGGTTTTCTGAGCGGATTGCAGCGGCAATCTCTTCAAAAGTCACGTCGTATTTCAGCATTTTATCGGGCTGAACGTCGACGTAAATTTCGTCGTCGCGAATACCGTTCAGGACGACGCGGCTGATTCCAGGCAATTTCAGCAGATCGTCTCGCAAAGCCTGGGCCGTTCGTTTCAAGGCCCCTTCGCTTTCGTCGCTGTAAACTGCAATTGAGATCACTGGCAACTGCGGCTCGACTTTTCGGAGACTGATTTTTTCCACATCATCCGGCATGTCCTGGATCGAATCGACCTCGTTGCGGATTTCCTGCAACATCACGTCCACGTCGTCAACGGATTGAGCAAGAGTCAGGGTTGTGAAGCTAATGCCTTCCGCCACCTGCGATTCGACCTTGTCGATGCCTTCCAGGCTGCGGACGGCTTCTTCGATTTTGATCGTGACGGATTTCTCCACGTCTTCCGGCTGAACGCCCGGATAGATGGCCGAAATCATCAGTTTGTCCGGACGCGATTCGGGAAACATTTCCCGTTGTAGAGTTATCGCAAAGATTACGCCAGCCACCAAGATTACCAGCATAAGCATGTTGACCAGAACATGATTGCGAACACTGAATGACGGCAACGACATACGGGGAACTCACGGAAAAGCGGAAAACAGACCGATCTGTGAGCATTCTAGCCAGCGAATTGTATTTTGTTAGTTGCACAACGTTGGGCGTCGTCAGCGGGGTGCGCACCGGCGATCTGCACTAGATGTGGATCCGCTAAATGGCAGTGGATGAAGTGAGTTGTTTTTCGCATTTGTTGTTGTTTGCCTGGTGTGCCGTGTCAAGATCAATTTCAGGTCGTGAGGGGCCGTCCCGTGAATGTCCAGCGGTAGGGTTTGGCCATGGTCTCGTTGAAATAGTCGATA
>JBDNFN010000040.1:0-8834 GCA_041689795.1 Fuerstiella sp.
CAGCCCAAACGGAAACGAGGTTTCTACTTCCGCCATTCCGTTGATGGGATACTGACCTCGCCGCTTGGCCACAAACGGCCACGT
This sequence comes from Fuerstiella sp., assembly GCA_041689795.1. Taxonomy (GTDB): domain Bacteria; phylum Planctomycetota; class Planctomycetia; order Planctomycetales; family Planctomycetaceae; genus Fuerstiella. The sequence goes on from JBDNFN010000040.1 coordinate 85, forward strand.
GTATTCCATCGTCGACCAGCCGGGCACTCGAGCAAACGCGATCCCATCTCGCCCGTCGGTCAGTTGCGAATCGTTCGGCCGTTGCGAATCCTCAAATAAATCCGATGCAGCAAAACCATTGATCAGCGACAGGCCCCATACCGGCAACGGCCAGCGATTGCGAATTCGCAATCGCACCAGCGCTGGTTCACCAAAACGAACTCGACGCACATCAAACATTACCAGACATTCAACACCGCGCATCGCAATCCAGGGCAACACCGTGCCGGCACCGACAACAGTCACCAGCAGGGCTGTCAGAGCAAAGATCCACGGATTCAAAAAAACGCCGCAAGCCGCCGATCCAACGACGGCCACGGTCAGCACCCAGAACGGATTTCTTAACCAGTACACCCAGCGATTGGCCCACGGGCAGATATCGATGGAGAGCGTTCGCCCAGCTCGGGCAAAACCCTGCGCCACGATTGACGAGCGCCTTGGTGAGCAGATTTCGGAACTCATATGTGGTCTCGATCAAACGATTGATTACGGTAGACAGTAGGACGGCCTTTTCAGGCCGTCATGGTTGCGCCAACGACTTGGAAAGGCCGTTCTACGGTCGCTCGACTTTAAGTGACGGGCCGGCCCCCCCTTTAGAACTCACCCACCACTTCGCCGCCCTGAATGGTGGCCAGAGACTGGTACAGGCCATGGTCGATGTTTTCACTGATGAAGCGGCAGGAACCGTCGCCCAGCACAAACTGAGCTCCGCCTTCGTGCGGACTGCTGAAGTCGTCCAAATGGGCGACCGGATCGTTGGGCACATGGTCCGCCGAACCAAGGATGCGCTGGAAGGCTTCTTCGCCTTCGGCCACCATGCCCGGCCATGTCGAAAACCAGCCCCGCTGTGTGTTGGTACGGCGTTCGCCAACGATAAATGTGTTGGTGGTGCCATCGGTGATATCACGCATGCGGACTCGACTGTTGTGATAGAAAATCCCGTCACCTCGACACTGCCCGTTGCCCGCCACCGGAGCAGTTCCGGGAGCATTTTCGCAACCGTCAAGTGCTTCGGTTCCGAATACGCCGATGTAATTGGCTGTTGGAAGTTCGGCCAGAATAGTGCCGGGGCTGCCTTCTTCTTCGATTTCCCACCTGTCCGGTTTGGGATCAGACGGACATTGCCACGCCGGAAGCACATTGTTGATAAACGGCACGTTGACGGGATCGTGAATGGCCAGATTGGCGTTAAACCGGTTGTACAGTGGCGACTGATCGAGATACGGCAGAATCATCGTGCCCCAGCCCGCCCCGTTCAGTCCGTCATGAGCCGTCTGCTGACGAGTCACCGGATCCACGGCAATCCAGCCGGACGGAAACGCCGTGTGAACATCATGGTAATTGTGCAAAGCCAGCCCCAGTTGCTTCATGTTATTCTTGCACTGAGTTCTGCGCGCCGCCTCGCGCGCTTGCTGCACCGCGGGCAGCAGCAACGCAATCAGAATGGCGATGATTGCAATCACAACGAGTAGTTCGATCAGCGTAAAGCCGCGGGTGATCGACGGACGCGTTTTCATAGTTGCTCTTTCGTATTGGATATTTCGGAGAAGTTGTTATCAGGAAGCTCGAATTAGGCGGAAGCGTGTTCAGCACAAGCGACTTTCCCTGAGCGGCAGGGCCGTGATGTGGGAGCTTGAGATCAACGAGGGGTCAAAGAACAATCCGTGGTCAGTGAATCGAAAGAATCGGCACCTCGGCGCGACCGCGCAGCCCTCAGGACTGGTCGGACCCGAAGAGTGTTGCGGGCCGCGACCGAGGAACCTTGATTCAAATCACAGGAAAGACTTTGAACACGTCTGGTTTGCGGACGGATCCGCCGGATGGCTGGCAACCCGCCGGACACCTTTTCCAGGTCGGAAATACAGTCACGACGGTCTGAAAAGGCCGTCCTGCGTTACGTGATGACACCGCGTGAAAACCTGGCGAGTGATCGGCAGACATGCTTTGATGGCGAATCAGCGGTTGAGTGATGCCGTACTTTTCAAAACAGATGGGCGTTTCAGCGAAACGATCAGTGAAGGAAGCACGAATTCAGCAAAGCATGCAGACACATTGCCACACAGCCTGTCAATCACGTAGCCAAGGCAGGCGGCCCGCGACTCAACACACTATAGCGCGGAGCCTCAGAAGGCGGTTGCATTACTGCAGCTTCGTATTGGCATACGTGCTCGGAAGAGGGCAGAACACAAGCGTCGCCAGCCACAATTCGTGCGGCGAACACAGCCTGACAGATCCGGCATTCATCTTCGTCATGGGAAGGCGCGGGCAAATCTTCGCCAGCAGCATGTGATGCGTCGGCGTTGTGATGAACGCAATGGCTGCAACAATGAGGCGTCCAACACCAGTCCCACGCGCCTTTGACAGCACTGAGTATGGAAGTGTTGGAATCGTCAACGCGCACTGCCGCCTGGTGGCACCCAAGGTGCAGCACCTGCGTCGCCGGCTGCATCATCAGTTGCAGCAATACGACGAAGACGACAAAAGCCGTTCGAGTTTTTAGAAGCGTTTTGGACATCAGAGCAGATTTGAAAAGGACTCCGAGCCCGACCAGACAGCAAAGTGTACGGCGTGAGTTGAAGATTCCGCAAAGGCAATCCCCGAATTTTCTGAATGCCCGGAAATTTCTCGGACAAACCAGTGGCCGAATTCATGAGAATTCTGTCACTACCAAATTCTCAGCAAACACAACCAGACTATCGAGTGGCACCTTGCGACGGCCGTTCGACGATATTGTCACGCAGGTCTGAGTCCGCCCGGGCGGATCGTCCACGGGAAATCAGCCGGTAGAATTCCTTCACCGAGTCGCGAACCGTGGCCTGATCGTTGCAAAACTCCGACTCCTTCGGGCCGGGATCGGTGAACGGCGAAGCCACCTGCCGGCTGTCCGGCTGCGGGTAACGTCGCAGGACGTCGTCCTTCCACTCCTGCCAGCGTCAAGTGGTGTGTCGTTGTCCGGTTGCCGGGCTGAATTCATCGCGGTTGTTCGGGTCAAGGGCGGAGAGAAAGTTCGGTTCGCGCCCGACCGGCGAGGGCAGCCACACTTCGGTTACTGTTGTTGCAGCAGAAACGTGCTTAGACCGGAAAGGTCGTCGGTGTTGATGAAATCGACATCAGCGGACAGTAACTCACGCCACACCTTCGGACTCTCCGGCGTTGCCCAGAACCTCACCGTTCGCCCGGCGGCATGTGCCTGACGGACGACAGCACGCAGAGTTTTTCGCTCCGAGGCGGGCATTTCCCCGTCGCCTCGCCAACGGAAGTGCTTTCCCCAGTTGTCGCTAATCATAGGTAGTAGATGGGCTGCAGTCTTGGAATCGAGGTCGGCGATACGACCGTCCATTCCAGCGTAACGAGTCGTTTGTGATGCCATTAGCTCAAGTGGCCGATTGCCGGAGATCACTACGGACACCGGTCCGGGCCTGAGCTTTCCGTCATCAACGGTCGTCAACATATCGCGGTACTCGGCCAGCACTTTATGCACCGCCATGTAGGTGGTTTCCGCTTCCGATTTGAGATCAATCAGCAGCGTAACACGAGGACCAGCGGAATAGACCCGCCCGTTGTTCTCTGAGATTCGTTTTCTGAGCGGGTCAAGATAGAGCGTACTTAGCGTGCGATCCGGGCGAACGTCCTTCCGGTCATGGGCCACGAGAAGTTGGCCGTCAATCAGATAGACATCCGCCTCGACACCACAGAACCCATGTGCCAGAGCGTCAAGCAACGGTCGGTCGTGCGCATAGTCGTTATGAGCGTGTGCTGTGGGTAGCGGTATTGCCTGCGATAGAAAACTGTTCGTCTCCAGCCAGTCTTCCAATCTGGCAGGCCAGGTCGCCAGAATCGGATCGTTGGCGGCCAGGCCAACGCCGTGTCGGCCGTGCTGATAGACGTGTAGCTCGCAGTTGACTCCGTGCTTTCTGAGTGATGAATAGAACATGATCGCGTTTTCCACAGGAACTGTTTTGTCTTCGGTCGTGTGGAAGATGAACGTGGGTGGTGTCTCTTTAGTGACTCGTTTTTCGTTGGACAGCAATTCCACCAATTCAGCGTTGTCATACTGGTCGGGGCCGAACAGATTGCGACGCGAACCTGTGTGAGTAAAGGACGCATCCCTAGTGATGACCGGATAGCAAAGGACGGCAAAGTCCGGACGACTGCTGACGCGTTCGATCGGGTCGGATGCACCCGTCACGCCGTGATCGAAGTGAGTGGCCGCCGTTGCTGCCAGGTGTCCGCCCGCTGAAAAGCCCCAAACGCCGATGCGGTTGGCATCAACACCACTCGCTGCTGCATTGTGACGAACGGTGCGGATCGCCCGCAGGACATCGCCCTTTTGAATGGGATGGTGGTAGCCTTTGGAACCGAGTCGATATCGCAGAATCCAGGCGCTGACGCCGCGTTTGTTCAGCCATTCCACGATGTCGTAGCCTTCGTGACCCATCGCCAGCCCGCCATAACCACCGCCTGGACACACAACGATGCCACAGCCGTTCGCCGTCTCTTTCGGCGCGGGGTACGCCAACAAAGCCGGGATGTCGTGGTCCGCGTCGCCGTTCGCTCCGGGAGCGTCTCCTGGCCATAGCGGCTTCCAGTCTGCGCCGATTGACGTGTTTCCAGCAAAGAACAACAGGACAAGAGCGGTGGCAAATCGTTTGATCATTGATGTCTCCAGCGGTTGCCTGCTGTAGCGGTCGTTTGGGCGGCAATCGAATGACAACGCTACATCAGTGCGATCATCCGTACAAGGGGCTCGTTGAAGTAGGACACTTTGACGTGGATCGCCGCGACGGTGACTGGTTTTTTGGAGTGACTGGTTTTTTGGAGTGACCGGGTTTTTTGGAGTGACCGGGTTTTTTGGAGCGGCTCGATTCGGGGGCGCGGCGGGATTCGGGGACGGGCGGCGGCAATGTGTCGAATGGGCGAGTGGCGGGCCGAAGGCCGCTGGACGTGATGATCGAATCGTCCGGGCACGATCAGGCCTGCGATTTCTCGCGAGTCACACTGCCAAGCCGATTTCGGTGGTCGGCGGCCCGGCTGCGGACAACGCGTCCAGCGCCAGACGACGCAGCCGCGACGGATTTCCCCGCCCACATCAGGCTTTCCCGCGACGAGTTGCTTCCCAGCAGAACTCGTCTTCGTTTCGCCTGACAGTTGATGTGAGATCACAAACGGAGTCCGCGCCGTGTGGATCCTAATGTTGCCAAACCAGAGCGCTTACAATTTCCAGGGAACTTCACTTTGTGGTTTCACAATAAAGATGCGCCCAGGAAACATCGCAGCAACGAGGCAGAACCTCCGGAACACCATCACATGCCTATCAACTCAACCGTTTGACACCTTGACACCACGGTTCCCGAATTCCCATATGTTTAATGACGCACGAATTCCGTGTCATTTGGTCCATACGTTTTCTGGGAATCCGCCTCCATTTGGCGAGGTGTGACTGAACGAGCAGAATCGTCGAATCTGCAGCGTGATCAAACCCAGAATTTGTGAAACAGTTCAAATCTTGTCGTCCCGACTCAGTAATTTGCACAAGCGTTTCGGCTATGCCGAAACGCTTTTATGTACTACTTCTCGCCGTTTGCGTTGCAATGGGTCGAGTTTAACAAACCAGCGAGGTCGGCAGGGTTCTTTTCGTCGATTGCTGCGAGTCTTTGCCGCTGCGGTTGCTTCAGCAGTTCAAACGAACGGGCTCACTGGCGAAGTCATTTTGCCGTGTTAAAATCTCTGAGATGAAACAACTTCTAAGTCTGCTGAGAATCACGTGTGTGCTTGTGGGTGCCGCGTTGGCGAGTGCCGACGACACGCAGTCGCCAATCCAGATGCTCGTGCCCGGGTTCGCCGTCCACGAGTTGCCGGTGGACCTGCCGAACATCAACAACGTGCGCTATCGCGCGGATGGCAAGTTGTACGCGCTTGGTTACAACGGCGACATCTGGATGCTGAGCGACTCCAACGGTGACGGTTTCGAGGACGAGGCCGTGCTGTTTTTCGACAGCAAGGGCCGGCTGCGCGGGCCGATCGGCATGGCGGTCATCCCGCGGCAGCATGTCTTGCTCGGTGGCCCTGAATTGGAGTCGGACGACGCCGGACCGCTGTCCGCGGCCGCTCAGGGAATCATCGTCGCCTCGAAAGGGAAGATTTCGGCGATCCTCGACAAAGACGGCGATGATGTCGCGGAGGAAGAAAAGATCATTGCCGAAGGTTGGCAGGAAATTCCTCCCAATGTAGATGCCATCGGCGTGGCGATCGATGCGGCGGGTGCGATCTATTTCGGACTTGGCACGGCGGCGTACAACAACGCCTACCTGGTCGACAAGGAGGGCCAGTCGCATTACGACCTCGCCAGCGAACGCGGCACGATTCAGCGGATCGAACCGGACCTGTCGAAGCGCGAGATCGTTTGCACGGGCGTTCGTTTCACGATCGGTATGGGCTTCGACCAGCACGGCGCGTTGTTCGCCACCGATCAGGAAGGGGCAACGTGGCTCGCCAACGGAAACCCCTTCGATGAATTGCTGCACATCCCGACCGACGGTGAATCCAAGCGGCATTTTGGTTTTCCGCCACGCCATCCGAAACACCTTCCGAACGTGTTCGACGAACCGAGCCTGTTCGATTACGCCCCCCAGCATCAATCGACCTGCGGCCTGGCGTTCAATCTGCCCCGCCCTTTCTCGTTGACACAGGGAGATCGTTTTGTGCCGCCGCAGACAGCACTGTTCGGTCCCGCCGACTGGCGCGGCGACGTCTTCATCACGGGTGAATCGCGCGGCAAGCTTTATCGCACGGAGTTGGCGAGAACTGGGCGTGGTCAGTACGTCGCGCGGAATCAGATCATCGCGTGTCTGAGCATGTTGACGGTCGATTGCTGCGTTTCGCCGGGCGGCGACCTGATTGTGGCTTGTCACAGTGGCGGACCTGACTGGGGAACCGGGCCGACAGGCAAGGGGAAACTGTTCGCAATTCGGTACTCAGAGCGGGAAGTACCACAACCGATCGCGGCCTGGGGGGCGGGACCGCAAGAAGTGCGAGTGGGTTTTGATCGACCGCTTGATCCGACGCAGCTCAAGGACCTGACCGCGAGGACCAGTATCACTTACGGCGAGTTTGTCGCGGCCGGAGACCGATTTGAAACGCTGCGGCCCGGCTACGCGGCCATTCAGCACCAGACGGCGTCGCCGCGCGACGCGCTGCAGGTGTATGGAGTGAGCGTCACGGCGGATCGGCGGACGCTCGTGATCGCCACCGCGCCGCATCGCCCCGCCGTGCAGTACGCGATCACGCTGCCGGGACTTGCCCCGCAGAGCCGAGAGGCTTCACCGATTGACCTCGCGTATTCTTTGAACGGCGTGCTGGCGACGTGGGAACCCGACGACAAGACGCTGCCCGGCTGGAGCGGCGTGCTGCCGCATCTTGATCTGGCTGTCTGCCAAATTTTTTCGCCACGCGATGCCAATGATGAACGCTTCCGGGAAGTCCTCAAACAGCCGGGAACACTCACGCTCCAGACACAACTCGATCTGCGCGACCTGCTCCATCCGGCGGTGCAGCCGGGAAGCCAGCTCGATCACGAGTGGCCGGACGAGTCGATCCGTATCCACTTGGAAATCCCCGGCGCGCGGCGTCTCACATGGACCATCGGTGACAAGGCGCACGAACGGTCAACTCCCAGCGATGCTCTGTTGGACTTCGCGCCCGAGTTTTCCAGCACCAGCGATGCACTGCCTCGCGTCACACTGCTGATTCAGACCGGTGAGCAGAATCGGAACGACCAACTGGCGGTCAAGCTCAACAGGATTGGTTGGTCGCGATCCGATGAGGATGCCCACATCCGTGAACTTCCCCTGCATCGGTTCCTGCTTCCGTGGGCCGAGACAAAACCGTCGAACGACCCTTCTCCGCCGCAGCGCGACATCCCCGAACTGGCAGGAGGAAGCTGGGGACGGGGGCGGCAAGTGTTCTTCAGCGATGCAGCGAGTTGTGCCAAGTGTCACGTCATGCACGCATCAGGCGGTGCAATCGGGCCGGACCTGTCGAATCTCCGCCATCGTGACTATGCCTCCGTGCTCCGCGACGTGACGCTGCCCAGCTTCACGATCAATCCCGATTTTCTCGCGTCTGTCGTGTTGCTCAACAGCGGGCGGGTTCTGACGGGATCCATTCGCACGGAGAATGACAAGCTGCTGATCGGCGATAAGGACGGCAAAGTCCACATTGTGGCGCGTGACGATGTCGAGGAACTGCACCATTCGCCGCTGTCTATCATGCCTGAAGGGATGCCGCAAAAGCTCGGCCCCGACCGGCTGCGCGATCTACTCACGTTTCTGTTGACCGAACCGCCGCACATGCCGCGCGACGCCAAACTGCCGCCGCCTCAGCCGCGCACGCGAGCCGAGGTCGCGCGAGTGCTGGGGGAGAGTCCAGAGTCCAGAGACAAGGGCGGAAAGCCGGAGAAGCAAGAGCTGCCTGCTTCGGGCCCTCGACTCTCGACGCGGGACTCTCGACCGCGAGACTCTCGACCGCGAGACTCTCGACAGTTACGCCTTCTTCTTGTCGCCGGTGTGAAAGATCACGGGCCGGGTGAGCACGACTATCCCGCGTGGCTGCGAGTCTGGAGCGAACTGCTGCGCGGCGCGGAGGACGTGACGGTCGAGACCGCCATGGAATGGCCGACCGCCGAGCAATTCGCCGACGCTGACACCGTCGTA
>JBDNFN010000041.1:0-3741 GCA_041689795.1 Fuerstiella sp.
AGAGATCGCTGGATACATCCTCTACTACAATTCCGATCGCCGACATTCTGGCATCGAATATTGCTCACCAGCTCAGTTCGAACAGATCATTAATCTCACGGACTAAGAGAATGACCTGTCCCTGATACTGTCACCACCTCACCCACCAGCGAATGCACCCTGGTGAGCACCTATCAAAGAAAGACAATTGCGAGCTGATGCCTTGAGAGTTACCATATAAACGTCTTTCCGACCCTGCCACCTGTGCCATTCCATTTGGCACTCCCACCTGATGAGTTGAAAGGGCTTGACCATGCTCGACTTTCCTTCCTCGCCAAGCTCATTAATCAGCGTTACGTCGCGACGTTGGTTTCTACAGACTGGTTTATCAGCACTTGGTGGACTTAGTCTGCCGCAGTTGATGAAGCTGCAGTCAGTCTCAGCGGCTAATGCCAACAAAGGCGACAGAAAGGCCGTCATACTGTTTTGGTTATCCGGCGGCCCGAGTCACATCGACATGTGGGATCCAAAGCCCGAGGCTCCCACAGAGATTCGCGGGCCGTATGCTACAATTCCCACGGCGATTCCTGGAGTTCGCTTCAGCGAACATCTTCCGCTGCAGGCTTCGATCGCTGATAAGCTTTCGATCATTCGATCGGTCGACTGTTCGGCCAGCAATCACACTCCGATCACCATGCAGGCTGGCAATCCTCTGGCGCAGCGAACAAACGATGGGAAAGACGGAGGCGGATATCCATCGATGGGTTCCATTGCTGCTAAGTTTCGCGGTGCCAATGACACTGATCTTCCGCCATTTGTGGGGCTGGCGGATTCGTGGAATGCGGACGTGTGGGAATCCGGTCACATGGGTAGCGATTTCTCGCCGGTCAAAGGGACGGAACTCAAAGGCAGGTTTGCGCTGCCGCCAGGTATTGAAGTTAGCCGGATGCAAGACCGTGCAAACATCCGAAAGCAGCTCGACAACTTCGGACGTCGTATTGAAAATGATCAGACACTCAATCGTACGGACCGATTTATTCAGCAAGCCCATGACCTGGTGCTTTCTGGAAAAGTGCAGAAGGCGTTTAACGTCGACGAAGAGTCGGCTCAAACAAAGGCTGCTTATGGACCGGAAAGTGTCGCTCAAAAGGCACTACTGGCTCGCCGACTTGTCGAAGCGGGGGTTTCGTTTGTCCTTGTCAGTGGAGCATGGGGGTACTTCGATCATCACGGAGACAACGTGCGGTGGAAGGGCATTGAAAAAGGTCTCACACCGTTGCTGCCTCGAGTCGACCGAACTCTGTACGCTCTTGTGAATGACCTGGAATCGCGCGGGATGCTGGACGACACGCTTGTGCTGATGATGGGCGAATTCGGTCGTTCTCCCGTCATTAATAAAGAAGCTGGGCGAGATCACTGGACGAATGTGATGTCAATGGTCGTCGCGGGCGGCGGACTGAATCATGGGCAGGTGATTGGATCCACAGACCGACGAGGCGGGGCGATCGAATCCAGCCCGGTCCGACCGCAGGATCTTGCAGCGACAACATTTCGCCATCTTGGGATCGACTTGAATTCACATTGGGTGAACAACCAGGGGCGACCTATTCCGATCGTCCAGGAAGGCGGCCGCCCAATCCCGGAACTTGGTTGATTCGCCGACCCCGCTGACCGTCGTAGCTGCCAAAGTCGTCATCTGACAGAGTGCCATTCAGTGCATTCATCATTCTCTTCGAAGGACTGTTTTCCGATGCACATTGTCACTCTCTTGTCGACGCTTTTTGCAATGTCCCTGGCGACGTTGAACGCATCTTTTGTTTGTGCTGAAGATGTGATTGATCTGGGCAGTCGTCGAGAATTATTCGTCGACCATTTCCTCATCGATAAGCTGGATAATGTTGAGCTAACGCTCAACCGGCCCCGTGATGAAGGTGTGGCACTGGAATTTGACAAGCCGTGGGAAGGACTGTTCTGCGGCTATTGTACGGTGATCAAAGACGGGGATTTGTATCGACTGTACTACCGCGGTCGGCCCAGTGTTGGAGCCGATGGAAGCCCGGATGAAGTCTATTGTTATGCGGAATCGAAAGATGGCATTCAGTGGACCAAGCCGGAACTGGATCTGTTCCCGCTGGAGGGCCACCCGAAAACGAACATCATTCTGGCGGACGCGGCTCCGATCACCCACAACTTCAGTCCGATGCTGGATGCTCGCCCCGGCGTGCCGGCCGAACAGAGATACAAAGCCATCGGCGGGACAATGAACAGCGGCCTGATCGCTCTCGTATCAGCCGACGGAATTCGCTGGAAGAAGTTGCGAGAAGAACCTGTAATTTCGGTGAAGATGGTGCCGTACAAATACATGTTCGATTCGCAGAACCTGGCGTTCTGGTCCGTTCTGGAGAATAAATACGTTTGCTTCTTTCGAGTGTTCAAAGACGGGATCCGCCGTATCGCTCGGTCAACCAGCGATGACTTCGTAACCTGGTCGGCGCCGATCTTAATGGAATATCGCCATCACGGCGGGGAAGCTCCGATTGAGCATCTTTATACGAACCAGACGCATGCCTATTTCCGAGCTCCACATTTGTACGTTTCCGTGGCCGCTCGATTTATGCCAAACCGTCAGGTGCTGACGGACGAACAGGCGAAGGCCATCAATGTATCGCCGAAATATTTCAAAGATACGTCGGATGCCGTGCTGATGACTTCGCGAGGTGGTTCGTTTTATGACCGAACGTTCCTGGGCGGATTTGTGCGGCCTGGTATTGGTGCCCGCAACTGGGTGTCACGAACGAACTATCCCGCACTGAACATTGTTCAGACGGGCCCCACAGAGATGTCAGTGTATCTGAACCAGGACTACGCTCAGCCGACCTCGCACCTGCACCGATACTCAATGCGGTTAGATGGATTTGCTTCTGCACAAGCGACCTATACTGGAGGCGAGCTGGTGACAAAACCCGTGACCTTTGCGGGAAATGAACTTACCATCAACTTTGGCACGTCAGCGGCCGGCAGTATTCGCGTGGAAATTCAGGATACTAATGGCAGACCGATTCCAGGCTTCTCACTGGCTGAAGCAACGGAACAGATTGGCAACGAGATCACTCGAACGGTGACTTGGAAACAGGGCAGCAACGTTTCTGCTCTGGCAGGCAGACCAGTGCGTTTGCGATTCATGATCAAAGACGCCGACCTGTACTCATTCAAATTCAACGAATAGTTTTTAGTCTGAGAATCCAAGTGTTTGCCAGTCGTGACAAAGTGAAGTAGGTCCTTCGCTCCGCCCTGGATGACAACGGATAGAATGCGTCTTCCAACCGTGTAGCACACTTAACAGACTCACCGAACAGGAGATCACGGATGAAAGTTTCACCACGACGTGCTTCGCTCCTTCGATCCCTTTCGGTCGTGATTGCAATTGGATTCTTTGTTTCGTCACCGCAAGCCTTTGCCGCGCATGAAGGAAAGCTTCAGATTCTGCTGCTCGGCGACAGCAGAACGGAAGGAAGTGTGCCGCGAAGACTTCAACCAGACGGGCCACATCTAGAGAAAGTGGTCGAACAACTGCTGGCAGCGGAAGGCGATTTGTCTCCGTGTCATGTGATAAATTCCAGCCTGTCAGTGAGCGTTTAAAACCAGCCATTGATGTGCGGGTTAAAACCGGCCACTGAGGGGTTGGGTATGTTGATCAATTTCGGCACGCGAAGTGTCGGGGGAGGTCCGCATGTCGAACCAGCTGTCAATGGCGACTCATCA
>JBDNFN010000042.1:0-32756 GCA_041689795.1 Fuerstiella sp.
GCTTTCAGCATCTTCTGAGCACCTGCTCGAAGGATCTCGGTCAATGTATCACGTGTAATTAAGTCGCCGGAATCTGTTGCGGCGGCCGTGTCTGCAACGCTGGAATTACTACTCCGAATCACGGGGGGCGTTTCTTTCGAACTGAGTTGTGATCTTTGGTCTTTGATCAATTCATTGCGAAATACGCCGTCTCTTTCAACCTCGCTGCCAAACACAACTTTCTACACTAACTCGGTGGCATTTAAGGAACTGGAAAGCGAACTTGTTGGTGATTACTTCGCTAAGAAATTCCTGGGGCGCGGGCTCGCCAGATTCGACTGGAATTTAGATGGTCGTATGGATTTTTTTGTCTCGAACATACTGCAGCCTGCATTGATTGTGACGAACCATTCTTCAGATTCGGGACACTACGTGAATGTTAAGTTGTGTGGCACAAAGTTAACTCGTGATGCGATCGGTACAGTTGTGAAGGTATCTACGCCGAATAACTCGTGGACGAAACAGCTGCTTGCCGGTGATGGCTTCATGTCCAGTAACGAGCGAGTTTTGCAATTGGGGCTTGGGGGAAGTTCTGAAATTACGTCTGTAGAAGTTCGCTGGCCGTCTGGTGAAATGACTCTTCTTGAAAGGCCACAGGGTGATACCACGTTTCTCGTTGTCGAAGGGCGGGCATCGTCATATGAAGCTGTGCGATGAAGCTGTGCAATGAAACTTGAGTTGATAACTTCGGGCCGAGTTTCGACTTGCTTTTCTTGACTGACGACTGTGACGTCAGTTCCTAGTTTCCTGAAACTCCGCTCAGGCTCATGGCGAAGAATGTTTTCAGGATCCACTCGCCCAGCAGTGTGACGGCTGTGAAGAAGATTACACCGAGAAATGTTGCAACGAATACGGTGGCGTAGAGTTCGTCCATATTGATTCCCTGTGATTTTTTCTGGATCATTGCTCCGAGTCCAGGCTGGCCGGAGCCGACGAAGAATTCGCCGACGATTGCCCCAACGATCGCGGCGCCTCCCGCGATTCTGATTCCGCTGATCAGGTAGGGAAGTGAACTCGGCAGTCTTAGCTTCCAGAGTTCCTGCCACCACGTCGCTTTGTTTAGCCGAAACAGTTCCAGCAGGCAGGCTTCGACCTGCAGCAGGCCTGTCGTCGTGCTGGTGATGATCGGAAACACGCTGATGATCATTGAGATCATAGCGACACTCAGGAATCCTCGCCCGAACGAGATCACAATGATCGGTGCGATAGCAATCACGGGAACCGTCTGCAGCAGAATTGCAAATGGGTAAAAGGTCGTACGGGTTAACTTCGATTGCGAAAAGCCGAAAGCACAGAGCACGCCCAGCAGCGTGCTGCCGAATAGTCCAAGGCATGCGGCGGCGCTGGTTCGCAGTGCGGCAAGAAAAAGCACAGCCGCGTCGTCTCGAATGGCTTTTATGACCGCAATGGGCGAAGGAACAATGATATCCGAAACACCAGTGATCGAAACGGCTGCTTGCCAGCTGATGATCGCAAGCGTCAGAGCCAGCATGGGAGCAAGTACTGACAATGATGAACGAGTTGACATGGATGATGGCTTACCTGGGAATCTGCTCACGTGGCAGGCATCGTTACAGCGGCTGACCGTAGTGCATCGGTGACAGTTGCGACGGCCGAATAAAATGCAGGCATGATTCGAGTCGCTTCCGTTCGACCTTGCGGAAAGCTTATTTCAATGTCTTTGTGAATTATCGATGGTCGGTTGCCCAGCACGATCACGCGGTCACTCATGAAGACTGCTTCAGAAATATTGTGAGTGACCAGAATTGTCGTTAAAGACTGTCGGTCGTGAATACGCCGAACGTCTTCTTCCAGCTGCATTCTTAACAGGTCGTCCAGAGCAGAAAATGGTTCATCCATCAGCAGCAGGTTGGGGTTTCGAACTAAGGCTCTGGCCAGCGAGACGCGCATCTGCATGCCTCCGGAAAGTTCGGAGGCGCGTTTTTTTTTGTCTGCGGAAGTCAGACCGACCATGTGAAATAGTTCATCAATCCGTGAACTGCTGACGGCCGCTGCGTGCTTCCCAAGTTCGCTTGGTAGCCTGACATTGCCTGCACCTGTTCTCCAGGGAATCAGGTTGGCACTTTGAAAGACCATGCCGATTGTTGTCTGAGTCCGGCTGCCTGTTGGTTGAGTGCTGACGGTTCCGGAAGTTGGCGGTGTCAGCCCAGCCACAAGTCGCAGCAGGGTGGATTTGCCGCTGCCCGATGCTCCTACGATGCTTACGAATTCACTTTGGCGAATGGTCAGTTCGGGTATCGCCAGCACAATTGGTGCGGCAGAGTTGTAGCGAACGGAAACGTCGTGCAGATGTACCAGAGTTAATTCCGTGTCGATTGAATTCGTCACGATATCAAAGGCCACAAAAAAGAAAAGCGATGTTTGCAGTGTTGACGGTTTATAGTGGCCTTGTCTGAATATGACACTTCGCTTGCTGTCTATTTTTGCGAACTGAAATTGGTTATTCAGTTCTGCCAGTATTGGAATGCTGTTGAGCGAGGTAGGCCAAAGCGTTCTTCAGGAGTTGATTGAAGTGAACGTTTTGGAAATCATCGATGTGTCCAAGCGAGGTGTAGAAGCTGGTACCGCCGTCCGAACGCGTGTTGAACCAGGCGACGGGTTCGGGAGCTGCATTGTCTATCTGTCCGTTTAAAATGACAGTTGTTGATGCGGCCAACGGGCTCACAACATACAGAGAGCCATTGCCCAGAAGTTGCTTCACATCCACGTTGCTGAACACTGACTGTTGTAAGGACGCGTTTAGCGTTTCTGCTGTGATTGTAGTTTTGGTGCCTGCGCCGTGATGGTTGGAGTAGTTTCCACCAAAGACCTGCCTGTCGAATTCCGGCCAGTCTGCCAGGCCATCAGGAGCCGATTTTCCTCGCAGGCAAAACGCGTGACTTGCCGTGCGAATTCCAGCGACGGGCTTTCCAGCGGCGATGTGTTTTCGCACAAACTGAAGCTGGGCTTCAGGTAGAGTTCTTCGCCGAACGCTCACAAGTAGCAGATCAGCATCTGCAACCGCTTCGATGCCGGGCATGCTGTTTGTGTCGTTGGCATCATCCCAGACAAAGCTGACTCGAAAGTCATGGCCAAGCTGTTCTTTTGCAAACTTCGGCAGCGATTCGTTCGTCTGATATTCTCGTTCTGCGCAAAGCACGACAAGGTGTTTGCGTTTGTCGTTTGCAAAGCGAAATTCATTTCCGCCTATTAAGTCGGTGCTGAGGATCGTTGGGCACCAATACTTTTCAATGTGTTCAACAACAAGATCTGTTCCCGTAAAGTGGCTAACGAATGGAGCTAGTTTAGGGTTATACATGGTGTCTGTCATGTCACGCATTAAGACAACATTTTGTCCCTGCTGCACCATCTGGCGAATGGAAAACGGTCGTCCCAGAACGCATATGTTTGTGTGGACGCCCATGACAATAACGTTGGATATTCCCCGCTGCTTCATCAGATAGAATGCTTCAGCGCTGTCTGTAATCGCGTCATTGTCTGAAATCTCGATGACCGGATGCTGGCGACTCCACGCTCGATAGTTTTTTACTGGCTCATCGCATTCGCAGCCACCGTCGGAATCGTCGATCGGCAAAACTGCCCCTTCGATTGACTTGTCCAGGTGGCACCATTGCTGAAGCGGAATTGCTGTTTCGATTTTGGGTGCTGACTGAGCGAGCTTTCGTTGCGGAGTGTCTTTGTAGAAGTCCAAAGTATCGCTGGGACAGTGAATGATTAAGACGCCCTGTTTTCGAGCGGCCTTGATGACTTCATTCATTCGCGGTGCCATTTCGCCCACGCGAGCTGTGGCTTGTGGACACCAATGCCTGTCCCACATGTCGCATACTACGATGGCTGTTTCGGCCGCCTTCCAATTGGCAGGTGAATTTTCGGTCTGCCAATTTACGCTTTCACTCACAGTTTTGGACCGAGCACGAAGGTTCAGCGTCAGGCTGGCTTCCTCGCTACGCGCTTGAGAAACGCACAGCAGTAGAACTGAAAAAGTGAACCACATTGAGCGATGAGAAAGCTGCTGCATGATGGTTGCCTGTGATGGAGTTTAAAGCGATATTTGTCGTGGCTACTTCACGGGAGTCCACGCGTGTGAGTCGTTGACCAGCTCGGAATAGCCCAGTCTGATGGCAGCCAACAGGTCGTTTTCTTCGGAGAGTGCTCGGCCAGCAAGGTTCGAGATCTCGCCGGGGTCGGTTGTGATGTTGTAAATTTCGAAGTCGGTTAGTTCGGCTGCTTTTGCTTCGGCCAGTGTCGTCGGTGTCAGGTTTTCGCGTTTTGGAAATCTGCCAGCGTTGAGTCGGGCAAGCACTTTCCATTTTCCATGTCTCATCGCGACTCGTGCATCGTTGATGCCGCTGTAATATGCCCAGACCAATGGCTTGGCGCGTTCTGTGCCGGTGCCGGTTCTGAAGAAAGGTACAAGGCTGATGCCGTCGAAGCTTCTGTTTTCAGGCAGAGGTGCTCCGGCAACTTCGCATGCCGTTGGAAGGAGGTCCAGCGCAGATCCGACAACATTGGTAACCTGTCCTGGTTTGATAACGTTGGGCCAGTTGAAGATGCCGGCAACATGAAATCCGCCATCATGAGTATGCAGCTTCATGCCTCGAAGGTAGCTGGTGCTGCCCCAGCTGCGGTTGGCGGTTCGATACCGGTTTAATGTTTCCGGACCGTTGTCGGCGGTGAATACAATCAGCGTATTCTGGCGGACGCTGAGCGTGTCGAGTGCCTTCACGACTTTGCCCACGGCCAGGTCAACGTTATGTACATTGGCATAATATTGTGCCTGATCGGCTGACATACTGACACTGGTATATTGTTCGACAAGTTCAGGCGGCGAGGCAACTGGTTCGTGAGGTTCGTGAAACGGCAGGTAGATGAAGAACGGCTGTTCCGGGTGTTTTTTTGTGTGGTCGGTCGCCCATTTACAGACTTCGTCGGCAGCAATCTGGCAACTGTAGCCTTCAATTTTTCCGACGGGTGTTCCGTTGCGTACGTAGTTGTTGGGATTTTCGTGCGAAGGCGATGCGTTGTTTTGGGTGGCCATCCAGTGATCGAAACCGGCATCGCCGGGTTGAGGCTGATCGGGGCTGTTGAACGCTGCATTGCAGTGCCATTTACCGGCCATGCAGGTGGCATATCCAGCCTGCTTCAGTAAGTTGGCGATTGTGACCTCTGATTTTTTCAGATGGACCTGTTCGCGGGCGTCAGACCTTGGGCCTTTTGATTCAGGAATCCAGTCGTACACGCCAGCTCGGTTGGGACTGCGGCCCGTCAGCAGCCCGACTCGGGAAGGCGAGCACACCGGTGCAGTGGAATAGAAATTTGTAAAACGCAGCCCAGCGTTAGCAAGCTTATCCAGGTGCGGAGTTTTGATGTGCGGGTGACCGTGGATTCCCAGATCGCCGAAGCCCAGGTCGTCGCAAAGGATGACGACGATATTCGGGCGGTCGGTATTTGTAGCTTGATCGGCATAAACATCAGCAGCTCGCTGAGCCATCAGGGCCACGCCGATTGCAAACAGAAAACGGTGAAACATAGATGCGTGTCTTCCTGCTGTTGAATCTATAGCCTGCTGTCTTACCTTAAAATATTAAGTGCAGTTGCTAACCGCAGTTTGTCACAGCTGACTTGCGACTGCCTGAAATTGGTTAAGTTACTTTGTTTTAGTGACGTCCAGAAACTGCTGATAAGCGTCTGCCACTTTTCCGGACTCGGTATCGCCGTTGTGCACAAACATCGCGTAGGTCAGTTGCAGCTTATCCTTGCCCGGAGAAATGGTCACCGGAGATTCCGGTTCCATATTATTGCTGTACTTGTGAGGACCAAACGGGCTGATGGAAAACAGGCCGTAGCTTCGCACATGGTAGCGAGATGGGCGAAAGTTGTGTGGGTGATCCATTAGTGCCACGCCGCAGGTCGCTCCGCCGACTTCGCCGTAATAGTCGATCCAGGGCGAAGGTTTACCCCAGCAATCTTTTTCACCCTTCAGACCTTCGGCGTTGACAATGTGACCGCCCTGCATTTCTCGCATCGTGTGAGCAATTCGGACGGCGAAGAAGCCTTCCTTCGTGTCATAAACAGTCACGTCTTTGTCGACGGCGGCCAGAACGATGTGATACGTCACAAGTCGCGAAGGATAAAACGTTGCGGTCGTCGTTTCTTTCAACAGCGGCTTACCATCCTGCATCCACGTATTGTGAATTATCAGGCGGCCCGAATGATCGTTGCCGGTTGAGTGCTCGACACTATCGCAAACGATCTTTGCTTTCTCGTGCCAGAAGTTAAGTTTTTCGTCATTCACAGAATCGACAGATACCCACACACCCTTGTGGTGGAAATGGTCGGTTCCGTCTTTGGAAGATCCCTGTTCCTTTTCCGTTGGAATAATGTCGCGAAGAACGTTTGTGCCATCCGGGGCACTCACCGGAAACAGGAACGGCTTGTTCCAGTCTTTGCCGTGATTCATCACCGCAAAAACACTGTCGCCGATCAGGACTTCCAGGTGATCGCCGTCTTTTTCACGAAACGTGACTGCCTGAGAAGTTTGGGCGACAACGGAACTAATGAATGATCCCAGCACTGTCAAAAGAAGCAGAAACTGTTTCATGGGTAAATGGCCTCTGTTATGGGAAGTGAAATATTCGGTGTGAAAAGCTGTGGGGCGTGGAAAAAGCTGCGGATGCAGAAGAGTCGCGGGGCTGAGTCGTCGGGGACTCAGGGACTGAGCGATTGCTGGCTGTATTTCTCATTGTGGGGATTTACTCAACATCAATGCTACAAAACCACTTCCAGCGATGCCACAAACTGAGCAACTTCGATGATGACTTGTTTGAACATCTGAAATACAATGCCACAGGTTTAACTGCCTTCGTCGAATTGCAGCGGACACATCAGGAAGTCGGTGCATGCTCGATTTACCTTGAATCTGAGCCTGCTGCGTGACCTACATAAAGCCTCTGGATTGATGGACTCGGAAAAAACAGACAATTCTAAGAGCCCTTCATCGCAGCAGACGCGGTGGAGACGGGCGTTTGTCGCCACGTCAGTGCTCGGTGGGATGCTGTTTTCCGGCGCTGCTATTCTTCCAGTGGCGGTTATGAAGTCTGCTTATCGCGACAGCGTACTGAATTCGAAACTGGAAAAATTCGGGTTTACTGCTGCGTCGGGATCTGGTGCGGGCAGTTGGTTTACGCCAATTGAGTTCGGGAATATCAAAATTTCGGACGAATCCGGCCGCCTGCAACTGGAGTTGAAATCGCTCCAAATGTCGCAATCACTGTTTGGCTTTTTGACGAACGGTGGCGATCTTGGCAAGGTCACCATTATCGAGCCATTGCTGACCGCCACGCTGGACGAAAATGGCCGCCTGCCACTTAAAGCTATCCAGGATTCTCAGGAAGCGGTTCAGTGGGACGCGCAGTTTGAAATACAGAACGCTGCGGTGGTACTGCAGGCCGACTACAGAGAACTTCCTTACATTGATTTGAAGAATATAGACATAAACGGTGCCATTCAGACCACAGACGATGGTCGTTGGCTCACCATTAATTCGACACAGATCTTTGATCATGAATCGCTGTCGGAATTGCATACCGAACAAAATCTGGCGCTGATTGCTCCAGTGCTGTCCCAGTCGACGGCTTTGGTTGGACAGGTTTCCGTAAACATGGAGCCCGTGAAAATACGATTGGACGGCGATGCTTCTTCGCCACGATCGATCCGTGGGACGGCCGTGTTTCATGAAGTGAATGCTCGCCTAAAATCACAATGGGCGGCGGCCATCAGCCAGATGCTGGGACGTGTCGCGGGGCAAAATGTACCCGATCGACTGCAGATTACGAGAAATTCAACGGTGGCCTTTAGCGTTGACGCCAAGGGAATTCACCACCATGGGTTGGTGTTTTTGTTGCCTGATATGGCCGCTCAAATGCGAATTGAATCGTCAGGAGTTGTCGGATTAGACGAAACTCTTGACTTGGTTCTCGCACTGCAGTTGCCGCAAATTGTTCCGAGCAACGCCATCATGACGGTTCTGGCCAAGATGGTTAGTAATCCGTTTCAGTTGCAGATCAAAGGGACCGTCGCTGAGCCTAAACTTATCACTCCACCGGGATTTTCGCTGGTCGATCAGCTTTCTTTGAACGTTGCTCCGGAAAGTTACACGGAAGAACCTCCACCGGTTTCCAGCGCGGTGATGGATTTGATTCGAAACGTTTCTTCGTCGACCACCGGTACGGCCTCTGAGAACCTGCCGGGCGAGATTTTGGGATTGATTCGGTCAATTCAAAAAGCGAAGGGAAATGCTCCTCCTAAGGAAAAGCCACCTCGCCGTAACAAGAATCGTAAACACGACTTGCCTCAATAAATCGCTGTTGAGTTCTTGGCTTTCGATGACGCTGATACCTGTTGAATAAGACTTTTTTTCAGTTTGGCTCCGTTTACGACGTTGAGCTGCGTTTTATCGTGGCAAGGTACAATTTCCTGCAGCAGGAATTGCCGGCGGCGCTGTTCTATGGAGCATGTTTTGCCCGTTCAGGTGGGTTCACTGTTTCGATTCGTCTTGACCCGTTTTTGTAAATTCACTTAGAACCTCTTCAATGAGGTCGTTCTCGCGACGTCATTGCCCCCTCAATTATCCGCGCATTGTTCTCTCCTGTCTCAATTTGGCAATCACTGCCGTAATTCTCTCTCCTTTCTCATCACTTCTGGTTTGTGTCAATAATTGAAGCTCCATCGGGCACCGCAGTATCGCGATTCCGCTGGGCCGCTGTTGATTACGAATCTGAATGGGCATACTTCCAGATGACCATGAAAAACTCTGGATTCATATACCGCTTCGGCAGCATGCTTTTTGTCGTGCTGTTGATGACTGGCTGCCAGGCGACTCCCAACTTTTACAAGGCGGAGTCCATGCCGAAGGGGCTCGCGGTGATTCCTCAGGCGAATCCTCAGGAAGTCGATCTGTCGCGACTCGCGGGTGCTTCGGGCAGCAGCGAAACGATCGGTCCCGGCGACGTGCTGGAAATATCGATCGCCGCCGGTCTGGGCAAAGATGATCAAATTCTGATTCCCGCCCGAGTCGGCGACGATGGCGCTGCGAACCTGCCGGACATTGGTCGGGTTCAGCTGGCTGGATTTGAACCACAGGCGGCTGAATCCTTAATTCGCATGGAAGCGATCAGTAAAGGTCTGTTCCACAACCCAACGGTTACGGTGTCAATGACACACAAGAAGATGAACCGCATTCGAGTGCTTGGTGCGGTTAAGGAACCTCAGGTTTACGAACTTCCACCGAGTGCCAGTGACGTTGTTTCGGCCATCGCCGCGGCTGGCGGTTTGGCTGACAATGCTGGTGAAAAAGTTGAAATTCGAAATCCAGGCCGTCGCGGGGCAGCAAAAGAACCGTCAGTGGCTAGTGGATCCGAAGCACCTTTTTCAACGATCAGTGCTTCTGCAGAAGGCGATTCTGCGGAAGCAAGCGGCGGAATGAATTCCTACAGCATCAATCTTGTATCTGCAGCATTGTCTGGCACCAACAGCTACAACATTCAGGATGGCGGTGTGGTGATGGTCGAAAAACGTGACCCGGCACCGTTGCAGATCGTAGGGCTGGTTCGAAAGCCGGACACTTACGAATTTCCGATTGGAAAACCAATTACTGTGCTGGGTGCGATTGCCAAGGCCGGCGGTCTGAACAATCAGTTGGCGGATAAGGTATTTATTATTCGGCCGCTGGCCAATGCGGGTGAACGAGCATTGATTCAGGTCAGCATTCGCAGAGCCAAACGAAATCCCAAGTCAGACATAGTGCTTGGCCCGGGCGATATAGTTTCGGTTGAACACACTTCTGCGACCGTGATGATGGAAGCCCTGCAGTTGGTCCGATTTGGTATCTCTGGTTCGGCCGGCTTGTTCTAAAGTTCAGCAGCTGACACTCCAACTCAATTCGCAACACGGCAGGAAGCCGGACTTTATGACATCTCCTCAAGGTAACATCGCAGGACTCGAAGCCGGAGGGCAGGACGCTCTGGCGACAACGCTGCATTCTGTGGCTCGTTTCATGAGAACGGTTCGGCTGCGAAGCGGTATCCTGCTGGCCTGCCTGGTGGTTTCCGGAATCCTTGGGGCCATCTACTACATCACAGCACCTCGAATTTACCAATCGACGGCGTCGTTGTACGTGGTGAAGATGGACAGCGTGACCGAAGATCGTGCTCAGGGAGCAAGCGATCCGTCTCGCAGCATGCCCACCTTCCGCCGATTGATGAGCAGCGAAGAAGTCATGCAGCGAGCACTGGCACTTCTTCCTGAACGATATAAAGGTGGCTTTGAAGAAATGACGGATGCCGAAGCCGCCATGTTTATTCAGGCATCGCTGGCTGTGTCGTCTGAGTTCAACACGAATGTACTTGATCTGAAATATCGCTCAGAGAATCCGAAAGTCGCGGCGGCCGTTCTGGCAGCAGTGTTGGCTGCGTACGAAGGCTTCATGAATGACGTAAACAAAGGTTCGTCAGATCAGAATCTGGAACGACTGCGTGAAAAACTGGACGAAGTCACGGCTGACCTGCGATCCAAACAAAACTACCGCAACGAATTAATTGCTTCTGCTCCGGACCTGATCGGCAGTGGCGAAAACATGTTGAATGTGGCCGAAGAAAAAGTGAGACTTCTGACTGCTCGTCAGTCGGATGCACTTCAGGAAATCGCAGATGCCAAGTCCAGCGCGGATGCATTGATGGCCGCCATTCGCAATGACGAAGATATCATGCGATTTGCCGGTGAAGAAGGACTGCAGATGCTTGAACAGTCTGTGGGGATTGGCGGTCGGAATTCGATTTACGCTGGTAGAGCAGAAGAAGAGCTAACAGATCTGAAGACGGAGCTGCAAGCTGGCCGCCGAAAATACGGTCCCAATAATTCCATTATGATTAACCTTCAGGAACAGATTCGAATCAAAGAAGAATCGTTGCTGCAGATGCCGCTGCGGCAAATTGAAACGGCCCAAAAACAGAGTCGTGATTTTCTTGGCCCGACTTTGATGAACAGCTTTTTACAGCGGTACCGAACAGCACTTCAGGCTGAGCAATCTCTGTTGGCTGAAGTCCGCCGCGAGAAAGCTCACGCTTCTCAACTAACAATGACCATCGGGCAGATCAATGAACTGACGAAGGAAATCGAACGTCTGGACAACCTGCGAGCCAGCATGGATGACCAGATGACAAACATCGGACTAAACCGCGAGACGTTTATTCGAACGGAAGTTTCCACTCGACCGCGTATTCCGACCAAGCCCGTGTCGCCGCGTCTTGTTGTTGTTGGATTTCTGTCGATGTTCTTTGGCACAGTGGCAGGACTCGGCACCATCTGGGTTCTTGACATTATGGATGATCGCTTTCGAACTCCGGAAGAACTGAAGCTGTATTTGAATACTAAGATTCTTACCATGGTCCCGGCCATGGAACAGCTTGATGGTGAAGGCTTCGGGGCTGTTATGTGCAATGCTCGTCCCAACAGTACAGAAGCCGAATCGTTTCGTAGTCTGCGGACGAATCTGGACTTTGCGGCTGGGGATACTGGCCGAATTGTCTGTACCAGTACTGAACCCGGTGACGGCAAGACAACCGTGTCGTCGAATATGGCGGTTGCGTTTGCTCAGTCCGGACGGCGAACTCTGATTATTGACGCGGATATGCGTCGCCCCGGTCTGTCGACGCTGCTCGAACTGCGTGATAACCTGGGACTGTCAGTCATTCTTCGATCGAACGATGATCTTGAAACATCGATCGCCGAAAATCTGCGATCCACTGTCGTCAACGGGCTTGATGTTATCTCCAGCGGACCTCGGCCAGTTAACCCCGCCGAACTGCTTTCTGGAGAGCGATTTGCGAATTTGTTGGCTTGGGCAGAAACTCGATACGATCAGATCATCGTCGACGCTCCTCCAGTGCTTGCCGTCAGTGATCCACTTATTATTGCTCGTATGGTCGATGGCGTTGTCCTTGTCGTACGACCAGACAAAGACCGTCGTCGCATGGTGATTCGTGCCGCTGAAGCTCTTGGAAGCCTGAAGTGCAATCTGCTGGGTGTTGTCGTTAATCATCTAAACGGCAGTGATGCCGGTGGCTACGGTTATGGCTACGGCTACGGTTATGGCTACACAGAAAACGAGGACGGTCACGCCCGATCGAATGATCGTGCTGAAATGCAGGATGCTGCTGTCAGTCTGTCCATGATTGGCGCTGCTCGGTCAGATTCACAGGCATCGGACAAGAAGGCCGCGTAGCCGCCCGAGTATAGGAGCAGGTTCGTGTCACAGTTCAGTATGTCAGAAATTCAACCCAAGCGTATTGAACGTGTTCTACTGGGAACAGTCGATCTGTTAATCGCAGCACTGATATTTGTGCTGCCGTTTATCATGGGTGGACGCGAAGCGTGGGGCCATTGGTTTCTGATTTCGGTCGCACTGCTTCTGGGTGTTGCCTGGACGACTTATGCGACCGTTGCCGGGGCACGATATTCGTTTTCGTGTCTTGAACTGTTTTTTCTTGCCGGTCTGGCCATCGTAGCGTTTCAGATTCATCCGCAATCTGCCGAAATGCTGCAACAGTTTTCGCCGGAATACAGTCGCTTACTTCCAGCGTGGGCGGAGACTCAGCCTGCAGATTCCGGAGTTACCAGCTGGTCAACGCTGAGCCTTACGCCAGTCGAGACGCGGCATGGTTTTTGGGTACTGATCGCTTATACGGTTATTGGAATTGTGTTGTTTCAGCGAGTCAGGGAACTCGCCGATTGTCAGCGGCTTTTGAAGTGCGTTGCGTCGGCTGGTGTCGCAATGACTGGTTTTGGTTTGTTACAGTGGGCAACTTCAAACGATCGGTTTTTCTGGTTCTACGAACATCCCTATACCGAACCGACTGTCCATCTGAAGGGCGCCTTCACGAATCGCAATCACTTTGCACAGTTTCTGGCGTTAAGCGTGGGACCTTTGCTGTGGTGGCTGTTTGCTAACGTGAAGCAGCTTATGCACGCGCCTGCTGCCAGTGTTTCAAACAATAAGGGAAAGCGATCGCGATCTGGAAATCGGTTTCAGAGAACATTTCCTGAATCATCTGCATCTTTCGATCGAGTCATCTCGCTTCCTGTAATTTTCCTACTCAGCGCTGTTGCGGTCGTTGTACTGTCTGTGATGCTGTCTCTGTCGCGAGGCGGAATGATTGCGGTGGCTGCTTCGGGGCTCATCGCAGTGGTTGGGCTGTGGCGAGGATTCAAAGTGGGTGGGGCGATGGCTGGCGTTGTTGTTGGCGGCGGCTTGTTGTTTTTTACGCTGTTATCGTTTGTTGATCAGGAAGAGGTTCAAACAAAGGTGGATCAGATTCTGTCGACTGATGCTGATCAGATCGATACGGGAGGAAATCGTCGAGCGATTTGGACAGCTGACGCAAAAGTCGTTGAGCATTTTCCGATGCTGGGAACGGGCGTCGGCAGTCATCGAGACGTCTACGCGATGTACATGGATGACTTTGCCAATCATGCTATGGCAGAATTGACTCACGCTGAAAGCAGTTTTGTTCAGGTGACGCTGGAAGCGGGGCTGATTGGTTTCGGTTTGCTGGCCGTGGCACTGTTATATTTATTGGGACGATTTGCCATCGGTTATTTCCGATCTGCCAGCGATGGAAGTCGAACCTGCATTGTTGCCGTTTTTGCGAGTTCGCTGGCCGGTGTGTTGCACGCGGTAGTGGATTTTATCTGGTACGTGCCAGCGATTGTGGTGGTGAGTCTTGTTCTGGTCGTTGTTGGGCTTAAGGCAGCGAACCCGAAATTTGAATCATTATCACCACCGCGAGGCTTATGGTTTCCACGGCTCGGCTGGGCCATTGTCGGCGGGTTCTGTATTCTCGGGCTGGTTCAGGTGCAGCCGAATCTACTATCCAGAATTGAGGGCGAAAAGCATTGGTATGCGTCGCTGCGAACAGCACTCGCGGTTCAGCACGACGAGTCCGATGGATTCGCTGACCTTCAGGATGGTGATGAGATTTCTCTGGGTGAATTCCAGCCCACATTGTCGAAGGAGGCTCAGGCAGCGCTGGATGCGGACACTTTGATTCGCATGGAAGCCGCTCAGAAGCAGTATCTTGAAGAACGAATCAGGCATTTAGCTGCCTCGTTAAGAGCATGTCCGAATCAGCATCGAGTGCAGCTTGTGCTGGCCGAACAACTATTGAAGTTGTTCGACCTGCTGCAGTTTCGAGGTGAAAATCCAATGCCCTTGAACATGATACGCGATGCGGCCATCGCTTCCGGGTTTAAATCTGCCGAAGAACTGAAAGCCTGGTCGTCGCGAGCCTGCGGGAAAAGAATCGAATTGGCGATTCTTGCTGACAGCCTGGCACGACAGTCTCTGGCTGGATGCCCCGTTCAGGGTTATGCCTATATGGCTTTGGTCGAAACAAATTTTCTTCGCGATCCCACTGATTCTATGCATCAGACTTTGGTGGATCAGGCCATGCTTGTTCGCGGGCATGATCCCCGAATTCGTTTTATTGCCGGTCGCGAGGCATCGGTTAATGGTGATGATAAGGCAGCCCTTGAACTCTGGAATTCTGTCTTTCACTCAAATCAATACTTTCGCATGAACGTCATTAATCTGTTGGCACACCGCGTGCCGGTCGAATTTTTCCTGCTTCATTTTCAACCCAAGGCCAAAGAGCTTCGAGATCTACTGACCGTTTACGACAACATGAATCGGCAGCGAGATACAGTGGCATTGCTTCGTGAGCTCTGTGTTGCGATTCCTCGGGATCTGAAAATGCTCGAGGATGAAGACGAGCAGTTGGAGTTCATGATGTTCGCATATACGTCCGCTCGACGGCTGAAGGATCTTGATTTGGCGGTTAAGTTATTGAGCCGGGCAGTCAGCGATTTTCCATTTGTCTTTGAGCCGCGATACCATCTTGGAATGACGCTTGTGGAACTCGAGCGGCCGACGGAGGCCATCGAGCATCTGGAATGGTGCCATGAGCAGGATCCAGGGCACATCTACGTTCCCGATCTGATTCGCCGTGCACGTAAGCAAATGCGGGAATTATCTCAGGAACCGGTCAATGGCTTGACCCAGCTGTAAGCTCAGGGCACGGTTCCAAAACGGTCAACCAGAACTCTAGTTGGTCGATTTGCATTCGCCACATTCTTAGAGCCCGGAATAATTGCCTCACGCACGGCAACGGCAGAGTTTCGAGGCACGGGATGCAGATGAGGAACCGCATAAACGTCGTTTCCGCCTAGGAAACGTCTTGTTTATTTAGACGTTCTTTCGTAAATTCATGGACCAGCGGTTTGAGCTAGTCAAGCTACAAAAATGTCTTTTGTTGAGATTTTGGCTGTTCGACGTTATTCGCCCGCATGCATTGCGGTACTTGCCTCGGTGGCACTTGTCGCTTTTGGACTTCCGACCACACTTTTTGAAGAGAAAATATTTCGACATGAGCACCGTCACGGAAAAGCTCCCATACAAAGTAGCTGATATCAAACTGGCTGAATTTGGCCGCAAAGAAATTCGGCTGGCCGAAAATGAGATGCCAGGTTTGATGGCTCTACGAAAAAAATACGGTCCGACAAAACCTCTTGCAGGTGCTCGAGTCGCCGGTTGTCTGCACATGACAATTCAGACCGCTGTTCTGATTGAAACATTGATTGAATTGGGTGCGGAAGTCACCTGGAGCAGCTGCAATATTTTCAGTACGCAGGACCACGCGGCCGCTGCGATTGCTGCTGCTGGAATTCCTGTCTACGCCTGGAAAGGCATGAACGAGCAGGAATTTGAATGGTGCATTGAACAGACGATCAACTTCCCGTCTGGTAAGCCGCTCAACATGATTCTGGACGATGGTGGCGACCTGACAGAAATGGTCCACACAAAGTTCCCGGAACTGCTTGCAGACATCAAGGGCATCAGTGAAGAAACTACCGCTGGTATTCATCGTCTGCAACAGTTGGCAGAAACCGGCAAGTTGAAGGTGCCAGCCATCAATGTCAACGACTCGGCAACAAAAAGCAAGTTCGATAACCTGTACGGCTGCCGTGAATCGCTGGCCGATGGCGTTAAACGAGCGACAGACATCATGCTGGCTGGAAAAGTTGCTGTTGTCTGCGGATACGGCGACGTTGGTAAAGGCTGTGCTCATTCTTTGCAGCGTTATGGTTGCCGAGTGTTGGTAACCGAAATCGATCCAATCAATGCCCTGCAAGCTGCGATGGAAGGTTTCGAAGTGACAACCATGGAAGATGCCGCCAAAGAAGGTAATCTGTTTGTTACAACGACAGGCAACAAAGACATCATTATGGGCAACCATATGGTGGACATGGCTGAAGATGCGATTCTTTGCAACATTGGCCACTTCGACACTGAGATCGATATTGCGTGGCTGGAAAGCGAAGTTGCTGCCGGTCGAGTAACCAAGGACGAAATCAAGCCTGCTGAAATTGGTTGCGTAGAACGATACACGTTCAAGGATTCCGGCCGTTCCGTCATTATTCTTGCCAAGGGGCGACTTGTGAATCTTGGTTGTGCCACGGGACACCCCAGCTTTGTTATGAGCACGTCGTTCACAAATCAGGTTCTGGCACAGCTTGAATTGTGGGAACGAGCAGAAAACTACTCTGTCGCTATTCACCTGATGCCAAAGATTCTGGACGAAGAAGTTGCTCGCCTGCATCTGGGCAAGCTCGGTGTCAAGCTCACAAAGCTGACACCGGAACAGGCCGCTTACATGCACGTGTCAATCGATGGCCCGTACAAGCCAAATCACTATCGATACTAGGTGATGGATAAATTTTAAGGTGAAAGCCTAAAAGCCCGGCGTTGCAAAGACGCCGGGCTTTTTCTTTGGCTTTCGACATTGAACGGTCGTGACGAAAACGTTGTGAGCATCAATTTGATATAAATTGCTGTGAGTGAAGAATTTGTCCGTCAAAAGAAAACTGGCATTGAACTGTGGACTTTGAACTATATTCCGGATCGTTGAAAACGGCGCTCTCACTTCCCGATGATGCAAGCGTTCATCAGGTTGCCGATGCCGACCCCAATGCGTTAACTGTCGCGCTTCAGGCACCGCTCGGCCTGCCACAGTTGCAGTACTGTGTTGTGGCGGGCGATCGCGTCACGATTATTGTGGATCCCGAAACGCCACAGATTGTGGACGTGATCAGCAGGGTTCTGGAACAGTGTCAGTTAAGCGAAGTCAGTGATCTGCAATTTACGCTTTTGTTTCCCGCGAATAATGGTGGTGACAACTGGAAGTCGATCATCGAAGAAATTCCCGTTGATGTTCGCAATCACGTTGCAGTCGCAGTTGAAGTTTACGATCCGAGCGACGAATTACAGCGAAGTTACCTTGCCACATCAGCGGCGGGTGAGCGAATCTATCTTGCTAACCATGTGATTGATGCAGACCTGATTGTTACCATCGGGGTGATTGGGTTTGACGCAATGTTCGGCTATCGAGGCACCAACAGCGGCATCTACCCGGCGTTCTCAGATACTGAAGCCGTCAGAGCCGCCAATGCACTCAGGCATTCCGAACTGTCTCCGGATGACAAACGGCCACTGCGAGAACTTTCTGACGAGATCGGTTGGCTGTTGGGTACGCAGTTTTCGGTTCAGGTGATCCCTGATTCATCGGGGAAAATCGGGCGAGTGTTCTGTGGTGCTCCGGATAATGTATTTAAAGAAGGTTGTGAATGTTTGAAGCAGCAATGGCAATTTCCTGTCGACGACGTCTTTGAACTGGCGGTCATTTCTGTACCCAGGTCGTTTCCACATTTCGGCTGGAAGCAGTTTGGAGCTGCGGTAGCTGCGGCCACTCAGTTGGTTGAAGACGGTGGCCGCATTGCCGTGGTCGCTGATCTGCCTATGCCGGATAGTCCGGCATTTGGGATGCTGCGTCGATGTAACGATCCGCAAGATTTATTGAAACCGTTAAGACTTGAACCGACCGATGATGCCGTCGAATTGACCCAGCTGATTCAGGCACTAGATCATTCTCGTATTTATCTGTTAAGCAATCTTGACGGCAGTGTCGTAGAAGAACTTGGAATGCTGGCTCTATCGTCTGCAGCGGAATTGCAGCGGATGATTGCTTCCGCCGACCGGGTTGCCGTGGTCAGTTCTGCCAACTATGCATGGCCCAGTCTGTCTAATCCAGCTTAGGCCCTACTGGCGGCTTCTGTTCAGTTTGTGGCTTGTGACGTGCTTGCGAAATAGACATTCAGTCGTATGGACTTCTGTTCAGTGTTGACCAGACTGTTGTTGTTCAGTCAGCGCTGTCAGCGTCTGAAGGGCGGTTGTCGTCAATACCTCTCCTGCTTCGTTCGTGTTGGGCAGTTGAATGGCCGCCTGATGACGTGGCCGCCTGATGACATGGGCGATGAGGTAGGCGATCAGATGGCTCAGACTGTTGCGGTGATGGTACGCAGAAATCTCCCGCCCTGATCTGACACTGAACCCCGATTCTGCTTGACGCGCCGCTGAACGTGACCAATATTTCAGGCTATGGCTTTCAGGACGATTTCCCTCTAACCCAACCGGATCACGGGCGATGAACACGCTGCGTTTGAAGCGGATTGGCGCGAATGTGGTGATCGTGACGTTTGTTGTCGTTATCGCCATAGATGCTCTGCCGTCAACCTGTACCGCTCATCAGCGGCTGAAGGATGCTCTCGATCCTGCGCTGGATGTTAGTGGCCTGTGGCAGGAACCGTGGCGATTGTTTGCTCCCGAACCGGACACCATCAACACTCGTCTGAGCGCCGTGGTTGTTTTTGATGACGGCTCTCAGGAAGAATGGAAATCACCTGATTGGCAGGACTACTCGTCGTGGCAGCGTTTTGTTCACTTCCGGCATATGGAATACTTTGACAAGCTGCGTATGGATGATCATAGCGCCGCCTGGGAATCATTTGCTCGCTATCTTGCTCGTACGGTTAAGGGTGACCCTGACAAAGCCCAGCGAGCTGTGCGTGTGGAACTGACTCGTCACTGGGTGCTGATACCAAATCCACTGGAATCGCAGTCGCTGATGCCGGTTGGTGGCGACTGGTCTCATTCCGATGCCTGGCTGTTTTATACGTGGACGGATCAGCCATGAGCGTTTCCGTCGAAAAAACAGTCTCGCCATTACAGCTGACAGGACTAACTAAGCGCTGGAACTGGTTCTTTTTTGAATCCGCCGATCCATCGGTCTGTGCCGCTGTGCGCATTGGCTACAGCGTCTTACTGCTGTTAATGTTGCTGGTGCAGATGCCGCAGCTGGAACTCTGGTTCAGCAACATGGGCGTGTTGCCATTTGATGTTTCCCGTTTTGTGATTGACACCGATACCACAACGCTGTTCTTTTATCTGCCGGACGATATCGCGACGTTGAAGTGGTGTTACTTTATTTTTGTGTTGCAAACGATACTGCTGCTTGTTGGGTTCTGTTCTCGGCTTCAGGCCATTTGTCTGCTGGTTTGGCTAACCAGTTTTCATCACCGAAATGGGATGCTGCTGGATGGCGAAGACACCGTGTTTCGGATATTCGCCTTCCTGCTGGCGTGCTCGCCCTGTGGATGTCGTTGGTCAGTTGATCGCTGGCTTCAGTTGAAACGAGCTGGCATCAAGCAGCCAGCGTTGCCGGAAACCGCATGGGCGTTGCGGTTGATGCAGTTGCAGATGACGATTATCTATGTCTCGACGGCGTGGGAAAAACTAAACGGAAATGCCTGGCTGGATGGAACAGCGTTGTACTATGCGTCGAGACTGGATGACGTGTTTGGTCGAGGCCCCGTTCCGGATTGTTTGTTCAACAACCTGACCGCCCTGAAATTTATGACATGGGGCGTTCTTGTTGTCGAAGTTCTACTACCTATTGGGCTGTGGATTCGCGAGACGCGTCGATCGGCAGTGTTGCTGGGAATCGCGCTGCACCTGTCGATTGAATGGATGATGAACTTGTATCTGTTTGAGTGGATTATGATCGTCTGTCTGATGACTTTTGTGACGTCCGCTGACGTAACCTGGTTTAAACGAATCATTTTGCGTCGCCCGTCAGTCACAGGTTCACCTCCGCTGGCGACTTCTATTGGCGGCTGATTAAATTATCTAACGCGTTCATCCTTTGGGCTCTATTTGCCACCAACGCTGATCATGTGCGAATTTGTTCTGATGTACATTCGGCCATTTGCTACAGCGGGTGTGGACATGCATTGTTCGCCCAGCGCACTTTTGCCTAACAGCTTGTATGTTGTCGACGCTGCAAAAACCCAGACTGTGCCATCTTCATCTACGCAGTAAATGCGATCATTGACACGGATAGGTGATCCGGACAACGCCGCTCCTGTGCGTTCGATCCACTGCACGCTCCCCGTTTTTGCATCGATGCAGCTGGCGAAACCTCGGTCATACATGCAAAACACCAGGTCTCCATCCGCGACAAGACACGGCACGTAGGGCGCTTTAAATGTGCTTCCGTTGGCGATTTTGTAGGCGACTTCCGCGTCTTTTCCCGGCTTTACAGCAACAATGTAATTGCTTGAGTAGCCGCCTGAACCGGTGCTGCCAAAAATCAAGCCGCCCGCTTCAATGGGCGATGCAACCGTTCTCATACTGAACAGGCCGTCGTTGACCGCCCAGTTTTCTTTTCCAGTCACCGGATCCAGGCTGAAGATGCCGTTGCCCGTGCTGCTGCAGATAAGTTCGTCAGCACCGCCATCAGTTGGAGTGCGAATAAACGGCACCGAATAACATACGTTTGTGGAAATAAGTTTTGTTCGCCATTTTTCTTTGCCCGTCCTGCGATCGAAGGCCAGCATGAAACTGTCGCCGGGTTTTTCGCCTTCGTTAAGCTTGTCGGCCTGCTGAGAATCGTGCAGGATTACCAGGTCTTTATAGACAATCGGCGATGCTCCGAAGCCGTGCTGACTTTGCCAGGTGCCAAGGTCCAGGCTCCATGCTTCTGTGCCATCATGATTAAACGCTTTGAACAGTGTTTCTTTCGGCGTTGACCAGGCAACGTAAACGTGTTCTTCGTCAACGGCTGGTGTGCACGACGCGTAGCTGCTGCGAGTGTGTAAATGGTGAGGCTCGGATTTGAATTCCTTCTGCCAGACTGTCTTGCCATTTTCGGCGTCGAGACAAACCACATATCGAGTTGCATCTTTGGGATCAGCGCTCAGCACAAAGACTTTTTTGTCCCAGACTACCGGCGACGAGCAACCGGATCCGCCGGGCAGTTCCACCTTGAAGTTGAAATCCGATTCTGTGAATTCAACAGGAATGGAATCAGCAGTGGCGACGCCCGTGCCGTTGGGGCCTCGAAACCGAGTCCATTCTTCGGCGTTCGTCGATTGGACTTGCAACAGGAATGATACAAACGAAAGTGTGAGAAGCGTTCTCTTCATTTGCGAAGGGCTTTCAGGTGGTATGGGTTCTGAGTTCAGGTTGAAATAGCGGAGCTGCAGGCTTGTTCGGCCAATCGTGATGCAGGGCCGCCATTATTTCAATCTCTGCATGGCGACGCTACTGTTCGGTAAGGTGGACGAGAAAACACCGATGGCAAGTTTTCTATTTCAAAAACCTATGTGTTTGCCTCAAAGCTGTATGTTCTCTGCCGGGATTGCCAAATGGCTGGCATTCCTCGGCTTTTGCCTGAAGTAAGCTCAGGCACAAACCCCGGCGCCCGGCGACTCAGTCTTTTCGGCGTAGTCTTTACGCGCGACGGGCCAGCGAGGGAGTTCCGCAATCGCTGGAAATTTATGCGATGGCGGGTCGTGTTCGTATGTCGAAGTGAACTGTGCATGTTCAAAACCTTTGTGTCCGTGTTTGGCTCGGCCTTGACCGCGTAGTATTTGAGACATTCTTCGATCACTATGAGTAGTTATGGAAAACCTTATGCAAAACAAAATCCGCCAGGTCTACACTTCACTACTAATTTTAATCTCGCACGCTCTGTTTTGCTCAGGCGTCGTCTCAGCGGCGGCGGATGAATTCCGAACGTCGAAAGGGCTACAGGTTCTGTACGACTTTTCAGAAACCGAAGGCGATGTGGTGAAGGATCGTTCCGGGGTTGGAACCTCGTGCGACTTAAAAATCGCCGATCTGTCGAACGTGAAACGAATCGATGGCAGTCTCAACGTTTTCAAACCAACCATCATTCGTGGCGAAACGCCATCAACGAAGTTGTTTAACGCTGTTCGAGCATCCGGTGAAATCAGCGTAGAAGCCTGGTGCATGCCGGAAAACACGAAACAGTCGGGCCCCGCACGTTTAGTTACAGTTTCGAAGAATTCCGGTGAACGAAATGTGACACTCGGACAGGATGGTGGCAAGTTCGAGGTGCGGCTTAGAACAAACAAATCCAGCACTAATGGTATTCCATCTTTGTCTTCACCGAATAACAGCGTGACGACAAATCTGATGCATGTGATCTACACACACGCAGGCAATGGCAGAACTCGAATCTACGTCAACGGTAAGCCGGTTTCTGAAAATGAAACGGCTGGCAACCTGTCCAACTGGGATCCGCTGCACCAATTAGCCATCGCGAATGAACTCTCAAACGATCGGCCTTGGTTAGGTGTTTTGCATCTTATCGCAATCTACAGTCGAGCTCTAACTGCCGAGGAAGTTACACAAAACTTTACAGTCGGGCCGAACGGACGACTTTCGCCCGAACTGTTGGCAGCGCAACGGCAACGTGCTGCGGCAGGTTATTTTGAAACGACCATTGCGCCATTGCTGGCGAAGCATTGCCTGGAATGTCACGATTCTGCCAACCACGAAAACGGGCTGGATCTGTCAAAGAAGGTCGCGGCGTTTCGGGGCGGTGAAAACGGTAAGGTTATTCTTCCGGGTAAGGCAGCCGAAAGTCCTCTGTGGGCATCTGTTGAATCAAATTCCATGCCCCACGAACGGACGCCACTGACGGTGGCTGAAAAGACGGTTCTAAAGAAATGGATTGACGACGGAGCCACGTGGTCACTCGACGAAATTGATCCCGCCATTTATTCGCATAATGGTGCCAACCAAAACTTTGTGCAGCGGCTTACTATCGACGAATACATCGAAACAGTTCGGGCGACTTTTGGTGTTGATATAGAAAAAGAAGCTCGTGAACTGCTTCCGCCAGATCTGCGGGCCGATGGGTTCAGCAACACCGCGTACAATTTGAGTGTCGATCTTAAACACGTCAATGCGTATGGGCAGTTGGCGGAATTGATTGTCGATCGGATGGACGTGAAAGTATTTGTTTCGAAGTTTTCAAACAAACGGAAATTCACTGATAATGAAATGGGCGACGTGATTTCGAAGCTCGGTAAACGACTGTTGCGTGGGCCAGTAGATGAACGTGAGGTTTTTGCCTATCGCGGAATCACGACTACGGTTGCCAGTGCGGGAGGAACGTTCGATGAAGCTATGAGTTTTGTGATTGAAGCAATGCTGCAGTCGCCGCGATTTATGTATCGAGTTGAACGACAGCGTGGCGATGGTTCTTTATCACGAGTTAGCGATTACGAACTGGCGTCGCGTTTGAGTTATATCATCTGGGGAGGACCACCAGACGATCAGCTGATGGTGGCCGCGGATCAGGGGCGATTGAATGAAGAAGAACTGAAGAGTCAGGCGGCCAGAATGTTGCAGGATCCGCGAGCCGTGAAGCAGTCGCTGCGTTTTGTCGCCGATTGGCTGAATCTAAATCGACTGCAAAATCTTCGCCCCAATCAGCAGAGATTTCCGAACTGGAACTCTCAACTCGCCAACGACATGCGTCTGGAGACACTGGCATACTTTGAAGAAGTTGTCTGGAAGCAGGGCCAGCCTCTGGAGGCGCTGCTGAACACTCAGGTCACATTTGCCACAGCAGCTTTAGCAGAATTCTACCGACTTGGTGCACAGACCATCAGTCCCCGGGACGGCGCCGACAAAGCTTCGGAACTGCAGCCCACATCTGCAGCGCTGGGCAGCGAAGCTTCTTTGCAACGGCACGATCTTTCCACAGTGCCCGGGCGAGGCGGCTTGCTAACTCACGGCAGCGTGTTGACGGTTGGCGGCGACGATGCGTCTATGGTGACTCGCGGTCTGCTGGTGATGCACGAGCTTCTCCGCGGCGTGGTGAAGGATCCTCCGCCATGCGTTGATACAACTCCGATTCCAACAAAACCGGGACTGACTCAACGCAGCATCGCGATGCAGCGAATTACCAATGCAACGTGCGGCGGCTGTCACAGTAAGTTTGAACCACTGGCATTCGGGCTTGAAAAATTCGATGGCATCGGGGCGTATCACGATGTGGACGAACATGGCAATAAGCTGCAGGACGATGGGGATATACTGTTTCCCGGAACTGCTTCCGCTGTAAAGTATAAGTCGTCTGCTGAACTGATGGATCTGCTGGCGAACAGCGATCGAGTTCGTCAAAGCCTGACATGGAAAGCAACACAATTTGCTCTGGGTCGTCCGCTAGTGGCGGAGGACGCTGTGTTGGTCGATAAAGTGCATAAAGAATCTCAGGCAAACGGCGGTACATGGATGGCGGTAATGACGGCCATTGTTACCAGCGACCTTGTGCGGCAAACCCGAACGGAAGCCTTTGGCGATTAGAGCCGTTTGTGAAAACATGTGGATGGTTCTGGCTTGTGGGGATTTGTAGTGCAGTCCGAAAAGCGAGCTTAGCGGCTAAAAGTGAGCGAATTTCGCTGTAGCCAATGCCATTGAATTTGCAGTTGGTGGAAGTCCGACACGTTGGTGGAAGTTCACAATCTGGGGCTATTACAGGTAAAGGCGAAATTATGAAACAGCAACTCAGCCGACGAACAACGTTAAAAGGCTTGGGCGGAATTGCCATCGGTCTTCCATTGCTGGAAGAAATGACAGCCAGTGCCGCGATGACTCAGGCGGGCAAACAGGCGGGCAGCGATGTTCCTGTTCGAGCCTTTAACGTGTTTTTTGGACTGGGAATTCCAGCCCCTCTGCAGACCGAAGGGTTTGACGGAGTGATGGAGCCTCTGAAGCCGCTGCAGGATAAACTGCTGATCATGCGAGGCGTCGACCACGTCCGTGCTGACGAATCCGGGATCAACGCACACTTTGACGGTGCATCAGCCGCGTTCACGGCCGAGCCGCCCGATGGGGAAGCAAAATCCGGTGGACCGTCTATCGATCAGGTAGTCAGAAAGACGCACTACCCGAATGGAATGCCCAGCGGCATGGTATCGACGCTGAATGCCGGTACGTTCTTTCGCCGCAGTCGCGTTAGTCGCTATGTTCATAGCTACAATATGGATGGCACCGTTGCTGCTACGATGCAGGAACGTCCTCGAGAAGTATTCGATCGTGTGTTTGGGTCACTGTCGCAGTTGGGGGATGAGCGGGATGCTCGACGCAAACGGTTGAAACGCAGTGTGCTGGATTCCGTGGTCGATCAGTACCGTTTTTACACGGGTGAAAACTCGCCTTTGGGATCTGCGTCGCGCACTCGAGTGGCCGAACATCTGGACCGTATTCGTGAATTCGAACAGCGAGCGTTCGAAATGAAGGACAGTCCGAAAGGACTTGCCGCACTGCCGCCGCGATCGAACCTGGCTCATGGTGGAGCTGCAGATCCGGGAGGGCAGGGAATTGACATGCCACTGGAAGATCTGGTCACTGAATGGAGATTGATGGCCGACCTGTATGCTTTGGCGATTCAGACTGATCGGGTTCGTTTCGGGGCGTTGACGTTTCTTGCCGCTGGCGAACGTCTGCGTGTCGTGGGCGACTACAAGTACGATGGGCGTCTTGTTTACAGCTTCAACGATGCTAAAGATCTAAACGCTTCCGGCGATCAGGGTTGCAGCCACGAATGGTGGCACAAGTTCAACGAAAATAAAAAGAACGAACAACTGCGAGCTCATGCTCACATGAAGATGAGAGAAGTTGCTTATTTTCTTGGCCGATTGTGTGACAATGATTCACTGGATCCCAACGGAAAAACGATACTGGAAAATTCCATGATCACCGTTTCCACCGAATCCGGCGACGGTCGCCATAACGATGTGAAGCGAGAACTATCCGGTGTGTTTCACGCGATTAGCGGTGCGAACGGGCGTTTCAAAACCGGTGAAATCGTGGACGTCAATTCCGAAGGAATTGACGTTTACAACACGATGCTGGCGGCCATGGGAACAAAGGATGTTCTCGGTCCCAAAAATCGCGAAGGCAAAGCGGTTGATGCGATCCGCACTTAATAAAGTGCCAGCCGTGTTCGGCTAAGGCGTTTTTTTGGCTTGTTAACGCTGACAATCCGTCTCGCCTGACGCTGCAGTTTTTTACGAGTCGGAAACAGCGTCCTGGTTCTGTAAGTTGTGGTCATCGCGTCGTCGGTAATCTACTAGTTCATAGGTGCCGCGATCTTCCCGTTTGGCGATAATCCAGTGATCATCTGATATTTCGGGAAAGTAAGCGTCGCCTGCGAATTGGCCACTGATGTAACTTAGTAGCATTCTGTCTGCGTAGTTAATGGCGATGGCATAAATTGACGCTCCGCCAGCTACATAAACCTGCAAACCAGTTTGCGTGGCTAGCCGTACAGCTTCTTCAAAGTTGCTGGCACGCGTTGCGCCGGCAATGGCTTGGGTGTTGCGAGTCACAACGATGCACTGGCATTCCGACATTGTGGGCCCGAAGATTTCGAACGACCTGCGACCAATTATTACGGCCTGTCCTCGTACCGTATTAAGAAAGTGCTGGTATTCTTCCGGCACTTCCCACGGCATTCCGTCGCCACTGCCGATGACTCGGTTTCGCCCCATGGCCGAAATGATGATCATGCACAAAATTCCTGACAAAGTTCCAGCCCTTGATTCAACGCGAAGTGACGCCCGAAACTGCGATGACGTTGCCTTGATGATACTGCTGAATTGAATTAAGTGCCGGAATACAGATGGTTTCACGGTAAAATGAAGCCAGTTGACCAATGCTTCAATCGGCACCCGCTTTACGCTGCCGGTTCAGTCGCATGCCAACAGGTCGGACGGAAATTCGGAGTTAGGCCGGCCCGGATTTGCTGACCGCAAGGTAAGTTTCGGAATCGTTGCTTCGATCAGCCAGTCGCTGACCGGAACAGACTTTTCATCGGATGGGCCATAAGATCGACAGGCTGCTTAGGCGGGAAAGTGACGATGTTACGTCACGACAGGATGTCGTGGACGACTTCTCCGTGTACGTTCGTGAGACGGCGTTGGATGCCGTTGTGATAGTAAGTTAAGTGTTCGTGGTCGATCCCCAGCAGGTGCAGCACAGTGGCATGGTAGTCGTACCAATGAACGGGGTTGTCGACAGCTTTCCACCCGATATCGTCGGTGGAACCATAGGCCATGCCGTGTTTTAAACCCGCACCCGCCATCCAGATTGAAAAGCCGTACATGTTGTGATCGCGGCCTGTGCCAATATTGTTGGCTCCGGACTGAGTGAACGGTGTGCGGCCGAATTCACTTGTGCACAGCACCAGCGTATCGTCCAGCATGCCGCGTTGACGCAGGTCTTTCAGCAGAGCGGCGACGGGCTGATCCAGACGGCCGGCTTCTCTTGTGTGATTTTTTTTGACGTCTTCGTGTCCGTCCCAATTGATTCGCGGAGACCCGAACGAGCCACCGGAAAACAGCTGGACAAAGCGAACCCCTTTTTCAAGAAGTCGGCGAGTCAGCAGGCAGCGGCTTCCGAAGTCGGCGGTGTCTTCGTTGTCCAGGCCGTACATTGTTCGAGTGGCGGCTGTTTCCTGATTAAGGTCGCTGACCATGGGCACCGCAAGTTGCATTTTAGCCGCCAGTTCATAGCTGCGCATTCTGGCTGTCAGAGCATCTTCTGCACCGGATCTTGTTAGGTGCATTTCATTCATTCTGGCCAGCAATTCTCGGCTGTCATGTTCGTGCCTGGGTGAAAGTTCGCGCGGCGGAAACAGGTCGTGAATGATGGGACCTTTTGTCTGGAACGCAACTCCCTGATGTTGAGCGGGAAGAAAGCCGTTCGACCAGTTGATGGTTCCTCCAGCCGGAAGTCCTCGAGCATCCGGCAGCACAACATAGCTTGGCAGTTCATCCGTTTCGCAGCCGAGTCCATACGAAACCCATGACCCCATGACGGGGAATCCGTTAAGTCGGAACCCCGAGTTTTCTTCAAACGTGGCGGGAGTATGGTTCGCAGAATCAGCCACCATAGATTTAATAACCGTCAGTTCATCTGCCACTTCCGCCAGATGAGGGAACAGGTCGGAAACCCAAAGTCCGCTTTGTCCACGCTGTTTGAATTCCCAGTCGTTTTTACGGATCAATCCAATCTGATTGAAAAATGTGGCCGGTCTTTCTTCGGACTGCAGTGACTTGCCATGAAAGGCAGCGAGTTCCGGTTTGTAATCGAATGTGTCGATGTGACTCACGCCTCCGCATAGGCACAGGTGGATCACCCGTTTTGCTTTGGCTGAATGGTGAGGCAACCCCAAAGCTTCTGCTGGAACAGAGTCTGCTTTTGCCGTTTGGTCGCGCATCATCAAAGATGCCAGAGCAGCGCCGGTCAAAGAGTTGCCCGAGAAATTCAGAAAGTCGCGACGAGTTGTCGTTGGATGTATCATTTGGTTTACTGTACGTACAGGAATTCG
The DNA here is from genome assembly GCA_041689795.1 of Fuerstiella sp. GTDB lineage: Bacteria > Planctomycetota > Planctomycetia > Planctomycetales > Planctomycetaceae > Fuerstiella. The sequence goes on from JBDNFN010000042.1 coordinate 28,722, forward strand.
TTGCTGTTCAGGACGACTCGGCAATACGACGTCAGTCCGTGTTCTTTAATAAAGCTGGTTCCGAGTTCTGTTTCTTTTTCGTTTGCCGTTCGGCCGTAAGCAATCTGATACACCAGAGCAATTTGGTCGGCCGTGTTATCGCTCGCTTTGTTCTTTACGCGAGAAGAAAATCTGTCTGCCATTTGGAACACGAGATTGTTGTTCATCAGGGCGAGTGCCTGAAGTGGTGTAGTTGTGGATGCTCGTTGAGGCGACGTTGCAGACGGATCCGGACAATCAAATGTGTCCAAAAATGGATTGCGACCTCCGCGAGGTGAGAATCGGTAAACGGTGCGTCTTGGGACATCGGTTTCGGATTCGTTGATCGATTCGTAGAAGTTACTGCCCTTAAATGGAAAGTGGCGAACGTCTCGGTAGCCCCGACCACCAATTTCAGAATTCCACTGATCGGTGGCTACCAGAACGGCATCGCGAATTTCTTCGGCTTCCAGTCGTAGTGGCGACTTTCGCCATAACCAGCGGTTGTTGGCATCAACCCTAACCGCCGCCTGGTTGGCCCTCGACGACTGCCGGTAGGTAGCGGACGTGACCATGAGGCGATGGGTCGGTTTCAAATGATAATTGTGGAGTCGCAGTTGCTGAGCTAGCCAGTCCAGAAGCTGTGGATGACTTGGCTGCCCGCCGTTGAATCCGAAGTCACTGGGTGTTGTCACCATGCCTCGACCAAAGTGATAGTGCCACAAACGATTCACGATGACGCGAGCGAATAACGGGTTGTCGGAATGAGTCACCCAGTTTGCCAGTTTCAAGCGGCGCTCAGCGTCTGCCGCGTTTGGTGCGAGGCCAAAGTCGGCAGGTTGTCCCGGTATCGCACTGAGCCCGGCCGGTGATAGTTCTTCTGCAGGGCTGCCGACGTCGCCGCGTTGTAGTAAACGGGTTACTCCCGGATTGCCGGAAACACATGTGTACAGGGATTGCATTTGCGAGCTTGTAATCGCGTCATGTTCCAGCTGAAGAGCGGCCAGTTCAGATGTCAGCTGTTCGCGGTTTTGTCGCTGGGCTGTTGTTAGGCGGACCAGCAGGTCAGCTTCTGAAACATAGTTCAGATTAACAACGCCGGCCGAGGCAGCGACTTCGTCCGGTGACAATGCTCGGTCGTAAAGCTGAGCACGCTGAATTCTTCCGGCTAGCATACGGTTGCCTCCGAAAGGTGCGTGCCGCATTCCAAAAATGATTTGATTCTGACCAGCCGAATAGCTGTGCAGATCGCCGGGACGATATGTTTCTCCATACGATTGGCCGTCACGATAGCCGACAATGGTTCCGTCTTTTTGATAGACAATGGCGACGTGCACAAAGCGAGTTGCGGCCTCTGCATCATCTGTTCCCTGGAATGGTCGAGTGCGAACGAATCCATTGCTGCCGGCCATCCACTTTTTCGGTTCGCGTTCACCGAAAACGATTGCATCAAACGTAATTCCGTCCAGCGTCTGCACGCTAATGACGCCTCCTCCGCGTTGGTCCAGGTTGTCCAGTTGTACCCACGCTTCCAGAGTTTTTTCCTGAAGATCGGTGGCAAGTGGTTTCGTGGCGGCGAACGCATCCTGACCATTTAGAACCAAACAGCCATTTTCGATTTTCGCGTCACCGTTTGCGGTGGCATCCAGTGAGCCAAGGCTGTCCTTCAGGTCTTTGTCGAATTCCCAGCAAGCCATCGCAAGGGGAGGATCGGGCAAGGGGGCTGTGCCGCTTTTTCGTTCGGCCAGAATGGTATTCCGCGCTGGCGTTTCAATGGAATCGATTTGGTTCTTCGCTGAGATCTTGCGTGCGTCTATTCCGGAAAGGCGTTGTTGCTGTGCGGCTGACAAAGATGTAGCGATAGTACGCTCGCCGTGGGTGACACCGGTCAACGTGGCTGCCAGCTGATAGTATTCCTTCTGCGAAATTGGATCGAATTTGTGATCGTGACAACGTGCGCAGTTAGCCGTCAGTCCAAGAAATGTCTGGCCGACAATTCCGACAAGATCTTCCAGTTCGTCCTGAGCCATCGACATTCGCATTTTGTCGTTGGAAGGCAGCGTGGTGTTGTGAGGCCCTGCGACCAGAAAACCAACTGCTGCGGCTGCGTTAATATCGTTTGGCTGCAGAATGTCGCCCGCCAGTTGCATTCGCACAAATTCGTTATACGGAAGGTCCTGGTTCAACGCTTCGATGACCCAGTTGCGATAGGGCCACGCGTTGTCTCGCGGTTGGTCGTATTCAAAGCCATTGCTTTCGCCGAATCGCACAATGTCGAGCCAATGCCGCGCCCAGCGTTCGCCATAATGAGGTGATGCCAGCAATCGGTCCACAAGATTTTCATAAGCGTGGTCTGAAGTGTCGCTAATGAACGCGTTGATTTCAGATGGCATGGGCGGCAGGCCGAGCAGGTCGAACGAAAGTCGCCGAATCAGCGTACGACGATCGGCTTCCGGTGATGGAGTTAGCTGTGCATCATTCAGTCTGGCGATAACGAACTGGTCGATGGGATTTCTCGCCCAATCAGAATACTGCGAATGCGGTGGCATCGGATTCTGCAACGGACGAAAAGACCACCAGTCAATACCGGCTCGTTCGTCGGTTGAAAATCTAAATGGGTCGATCTTTTCCGTTCCCCAAACAGCGCCGCCTTCGATCCACTGTTTTAGCGTTGCTTTCTCTTCAGCCGACAACGGTTTCTTAGGCGGCATTTCATCGGACTCAACGTATTGCCACAGCAGGCTGTTGCTGAGATCTTTAGGTTCGATCGATCGACCGGATTCGCCACCGGCCATCGCGGTTTCGCGTGACGCAAGATTTAGTTTGCCTTTGGGGTCGTCGCCGCTGTGGCAACTTAGGCATCGCTGTGCCAGCAGTGGAGCGATACTGCGATCGAAGTCTGTCGCAGTCGGTTCGTCAGCGTACGCACCCGTTACCCAGAAAATACCCAACAGGGGTAGAATGTATAACTCTGAAAGAATTCGCCGCATTCATCAGACCTTTCCGAAAAAATCGGAATCCGGGGTGGGGCAGGGGCAGGGGCAGGGGGAGGGGAGGTGTCAATCAATAATCATAACCGATGCGGCAAGACTTACCGGACATTAACGTCGTCTGCTTGTTCCATGCAGCGTTCGGTTGGGTGTGTCAGCAAGTCTGCCGCTGGCTAAAAGCCTGTTTGTTAGTCTAACAGCGTAATGCATGCAAAAGCCAACGTGATGCTAGTTTGAATCAACGGCAACCACAGACCACGAAACTGGTCCCGACGTGACAGTGCCAGTGCTGTTCAGGCGGCCGCCTGGGTCAATTCGATAGGCCGCGATTCGCCCGCTCTTTTCACCCGCAACATACAGAAAATTTCCTGACGGGCAAATGGAGAACGACCGCGGAGTTGCCTCAGTCGGTGTCTGCCCTAATGATGTCATTTCTCCTGAAGTCTGATTTATTTCAAATGCTGCGATGCTGTCATGGCCACGATTTGTGACATAGATGAATCGTCCGTTATGTGTGATTTCACATCGAGCTGTTGAATTCTTTGTCCCGTCGAAATCTGTCGGAATTGTGCTTAGCGTCTGTCGCAATAGCAGTTGTCCGTCGTTTAGGTCATACTTGCTGATACTGTCGCCTTTTTCGTTGCTTGTGTAAGCCCAGTTGTCGGAAGGGTGCACCATAATATGCCGCGGTTCGTGTGTGATCGGCGTCTTCAGAAATTTGGGCTGTGTGTCCAGCAGTCGTCCAGTTTTTTCATTGAAGTGGAACGAGTAGATTCGATTCGCACCAGTGTGAGAAACAAGCACGGTTTTGTTGTCTGCAGAGAAGGCAATTCCATGTGCCTTTTCAGCTGTGAAAGACGTTTGCACCGGTTGCTGGCTGAGCGATCCGTCTTCCAGAATTCGGTGCACTGTGACTTTGTCTGCCGCATAGTAGGCGGTGAGCAAAAAGTGTCCTGCGTTGTCCGTTTGCAGGTACTGGCGTGCTCCCCGAATTCGGTACCAGTTAGAATGAGAGTCTTCAGAGCCC
>JBDNFN010000043.1:0-11067 GCA_041689795.1 Fuerstiella sp.
GCCATGGCAGTCTCAGCGCAACAGCAGGGCACGTGCGCCGTCATAGGTCAGCGTCCGGACCGCGTTGAACCTCGAGAAAACAAGCGGCGTCCCAAGGTTCTCAAACTGATGACGGTGGCTAGGCGGATCTACCACGCGGCAATCGCAGCGCTTGCAAAAATCCCGTAAATCCCCGTGGACAACGCCATTCGTATCAGCTCCTGATAATTCAATGAACTTATCGAACGCTGGTTTTCCTCGTCGGGCATGTTCGTAAAGTCCGATTATGCTGTATCTTTTTCAATAGTCACTACACCAGCGGGGATTGTTAACACGCAAATCTGCGAGTTAAGTGGCTCTAGTTGTTTCAAATCGGAGGTTGGCCGCGGGAAAACGGTGATTTGTGTGACTGTTCGGCATAAATGCGCGGCGATCCGCGCGTTGCCTATGCTTCCAGGGTCCAGGGTCCAGGGTCCGAGTTGTGCTGGCTTGATCACCGGCGTTGTTCTGCAGCCGGCGATGGATGGGTGGGGCGGATGGAGCGGGCGTAAGCCGCTGTTGTCAGGAGCCATCCGCGGTTCGCAGGTTCGTCAGCTTGGGGATCGAGTTGTTGGGCCGACCGGTGGTTTCCGAGGCAGGCAACATGTGTGGTGTTTGATCGCTGGTGTCGTGTGTCTTAAGTTTTATATATTTATCGATTTGTGTTTGGCGTTTAAGGTTTCCGACAGGAGGTGACAGCATGCGCCGCGCGGTTGAAATTAAATTAACGGACGAAGAGCGAGAAACATTGCAGGAGTGGTCTCAGGGAACGGCCGCCTCGATGAGACTGGTGGCGCGGGCGAAGGTGATTCTGCTGGCAGCAGACGGTTTGTCCAGCAAAGACATCTCCTGGGAAATCGGCATGTCACAGCCGACCGTGGGCAAGTGGCGAAAGCGGTTTGGCGAACAGCGGCTGGCGGGCATAGAACAGGATCTTCCCCGAGCAGGTCGCCCGCCGTCGGTTCGATTGCAGCTGGAATCAGAGATTGTTCGCAGGACAACTCGGGAGTTTCCGCCCAGAGAGCCCCACTGGTCTGCGGGCAGCATGGCAAAACTGGTGGGCACCAGCCACGCCATGGTGGAGCGAGTCTGGCGTGACAACAGGTTGCACCCCCAGCTGACAGAGCCCTTCAGCAAACATTTTGCCGAGAACTCAGTGGGAGTCATCTGTCTGTGTCTCCCACCGCCGAATCGAATATTGGTGCTGTGCTGTGACAGGAAATTCAGGCGTCAGGCCCAGGGCCACCTACCGCAGACCGCGTCGCTGGTGCAGCCAAATCACATCAGCGTGCCGCCACCACACACACAGGTTCCGCCACCACACACTGGTTCCGCCACCACACACAGGGTTGTCGCACAAAGACCTGGAAGTCAGCTGCAACTCTCTGCTCGCAGCGATCCATGCGACGGAGAGCCGGTGCCTGTTAAGGGACCTGGAACCTGACCGCCTTTTTTATCATCTTCCATATTCAGTGGAGGACCTGGAGCGGCTTCACAGGAAAGTATCGTTAGACCTGAATCTGCATGTGCTTATTTCAAATCTTCCTACTGAGAGATCCCTGGACATGAATTCGTGGGTGGAGCATTGTCCGCGATTACACCTCCACATTGTTCCCAGCCTCAGCGCATGGGAGGCTGAAATTCGGGACTGGTTCGGCCAAATCACGAATGCATACATTGGCAACAAAGTTTACCGCAGTGTTGAGGCACTCAAAAAATCCCTCACGAAATTTAAAATTAATCAATTTTCTCCGCACGTGCGATTCCATTGGCAGAAAGTCAAACCTGCCTATCGTCGCCGTTCATGGTTTCCAGAAGAAGACGACTGGTTCTTTGACGACCTTAGTCGCTAAATTATATCAGGTTTCAGGTCGGTTTTTCCGTAGGCGAACAGCATGCGAATTCGGTGGTGTTCGCAGATACGGCAGCCTCGGGCGGCCGACTTAATTAACTGCATCCGACTGAATGCGTCCGACTGAATGCCCGTTGCCAGGATCCGTCGGCGTCTTTGATGTGTGTGGCCGGTTCAGGACCCGTGGTTTGCAATCGGAGCAAGGCGATTTCAGACACCTGGCCTGAGTACAGCGGTGGTTATCCGTATGTTGGCAGATCCGCCCATGCGTTGCTGGTGATGTTCGATCGTCGGCGTGGTCAGCCAGGGACTTCCAGGCAGTGGCTTGGGATTGCTGGCGTCCACAACCTGCAAACTGGTGAGTCGGCATTCAGGCAACGTGCCGGTGGCGGCAGGCATTATGCTGTCACTCGAACTGGCGAAGTGCTGCCTGGCCGGACAGAAGGCGATTGCGAAGGGGGCTCGCATTCGTGGGCGGGGCCCCTGCGTCCCGTCGGGGCGGGCGATTTTTTTTAGCTATCAGCCATTAAAACTCGCTGACCGTGCTGCCCTGCGAAGAAGACTGCGAAGAAGACCGCGAATCGCCCTGCCCCGTGCCCCTGCCCCGTGCCCCTGTTCTGTTCGGCTGACGGTGGTGGTCTCCACAGGGGGATGGCACCAGTGAGTCGCCGTGTTGTGATGTACCGTGTTGCCAGACGTACGTTGTGTTGCCAGCCGCGGAGCGCCGCCAACAACTCGCGGCGTGTTGCCGTTCACAGACATCTGCGTTAAAAGGTGCCTGCTGCGCCGGTTACTCGGCGCAGCAGGCGTTCGGCATGATTGCGAAACCTCGATTCGTGCAGCGCACGACAAAGCCCGGCTGATCCTGTCCGCCGGGCTTTGCATTTTAGGCAGTGCGTGATCGGCAGCGATCAGGCCTTGAAGATTTTATGGCGTCCCACGCTGACGTCTTTGGTGGCGTTGCGAGTATCCAGCACCATTCGCGAATGCTCAACAATATAAGCGTAATCATACGCCGAGTGGTTGGTGGCAATCAGCACGCAGTCCTGAGCTGCCAGAAATTCGGGCGTCAGTTCTGTGCTGCTCATGTCCGGTACATCGTGATGACGCATTTTCGGCAGTGTGGGGATATGCGGATCGTTGTAGGTCAGGTCTGCGCCGCGCTCCAGCAGAAGTTCCATGAGTTCGAAGGAGGGGCTTTCCCGAGGGTCGTCGACGTCCTTCTTATACGCCATACCCAGCAGACAGATCTGACTGCCACGAATGGGCTTGCCGGCGTCGTTCAGAAATTCGGACAGCTGCGAAATCACGTAGCGCGGCATTTTCGAATTCACCTGACCGGCGAGTTCAATAAACCGAGTGTTCATGCCTTCCCGACGTGCCAGCCAGCTTAAGTAAAACGGGTCGATCGGAATGCAGTGACCACCCAGTCCCGGACCCGGATAGAACGCCTGAAATCCGAACGGCTTGGTTTTCGCTGCATCCACCACTTCCCAGATATCGATGCCCATCCGGTCGAACAGAATCTTCAGTTCGTTGACCAGCGCAATGTTCACGGCGCGGTAGGTGTTTTCCAGAATCTTGCAGGCTTCGGCCACTTCTGCGCTGGAGACCGGGATGACCTGCACGATGGACTTGGAATACAGCTGGCAGGCCAGGTCGCAGCTAAGCTGATCGTAACCTCCGACCACTTTCGGAATGCCGGCCGCGGTAAAGTCCGGGTTACCGGGATCTTCCCGTTCCGGACTGTACGCCACAAAGTATTCTTCGCCACACCGCAGACCGGCCGGATTCTGTTCCAGAATGGGCACCATCACATCGCGGGTGGTCGTGGGGTAGGTGGTGCTTTCCAGCACAATCATCTGGCCGGGGCGCAACACCTTTGCAATGGCTTCGGCCGTGAGTTCGACATACCGCAGATCCGGATCCTGGCTTGCCGTCAGTGGTGTCGGCACACAGATCAGCACCACGTCGGCTTCGCGCAGCCGGCTCATATCGGATGTTGGTTCCAGTACGTCGCGCTGCATCCAGTCGGCAATGGTGGCCGATTCAATGTGCTTGATGTAACTGCGGCCTGCCAGCAGCGCATCGATTTTTAGCTGGTCCACGTCATAGCCGATGCAGCGAAAGCCGGCATTGGTGAACGCACTGATCAGCGGCAGCCCCACATAGCCCAGTCCGACAATGCCGACCTGAGCCGTTTTGCTGTCGATCTTTTCGCTCAGTAACTGTGCTGTTGACTCGGAAACAGCGGACATCTGGGGGAGCTCCGGAAAATCTTTGAAGGACGGGCAGCATATCGCCTAAGCGTTCTTGCTGGTTTCTGAAAGCAAATTAACGATTCCGCTGACTCACGCGTGTGAGACTCCGGAACATCGATCGGCGTTTCCACGCGTATCTTTATGCAGACACAAGGCAAACGGAAGAGGCGAACACGCGGAAATTTCGATTCGGCGGCCGTTTGCCGGCACGCCGTATGAATGCACGCATTGTTTGCCGCCGGGTGCACGTGTTTGTAGGGCTGACCGGCGATTTTCACTGAGTCGCAGTTTCGACAGACGTTGCGTCTGAACTTTGGTCCAGCGATTCGGGCCCCTGCACTGCGGGCAATGCGGGGCAGATCCATCGCCGGATGCTCACAGATTGCCCGGCATTCGGGCTCTGTTGCGGGCTGTCCGCGGCGTCGTTGTTACCAGAGAGACCACTGGTTCCTGAACGCATTTTGGTGCCCTGTCACGCATCCCATAATCTCCGCAGTGCAGTCCGCTGGCAGACAGATCATGCATTCCGTCCAGCCAGCGCTCCTTCCAGGTGATCACCCGCACTGCAACCGCTCCTGATTCAATCGAAAGGCGTTTCCCATAGCAGCCCGCCGCTGGTAGAGATCATCTCATAAAATACAGAAGCGAGCATCAGTCGCTGGCAATGAGGTTTTTTATTGATGGCGCCCGATGACCTGCCAATCCGGACTGAGAAGCCACACCTGCCCTGGAAATTTGCCAATAATCGGATTCAAGCATGGCGAACAGCCTCGCAGGCTGTTCAGATGTAGCAAACCCATAGGGCTGCCGTGCCCCTGCCCTTCCTCCGGCCTGATCGGAATGAGTCACCGTTGTCAATTTTTGTAACGGCTTGTTTTGTCAATCACTGCCTGAAAATCCGAGAATCGTATGTCAACCGGCGAATTTGAAAACGCTGCCTCCCCGTCACGGAGGACTTCCATCGCCCTGCTGCTGCTGGGGTTGGCCCATTTGCCGTTGGTGCTGTTGCAGTGTCGGCGACTCTGGACACTGGAGTACTACCAGTTTTTCCCGTTTGCTTTCGTGATCTTCGGCTGGCTGTTTTATACGCGGCGGTTGCGTGGTTTTTGGAAATGGGATGCCGTAAGTTCCGTTCTCGTGGGACTTGATCTGGGATTGCTGGCTGCCGGCACGCTGCTGAACAGTCCGTGGATCGTCTATGTCGGAGCTCTGCTGCTGTGTTTTACTGTCTGCCGCTCCTGTCTGGATGCCGAATATCAGACTTCTTTAGGTTATCTGATTCTGTTGCCTTTGATCACCCTGCGTCTGCCGCTGGCCTATGATGTGAAGATCATCTCCTGGCTGCAGGAAATCACTACCCGCGTCGGCAGTCTTCTTCTGAACTACTTTGGTTTCCTGCACATCCGGGAAGGCAATGTCCTCGAGTTTCCCGGCAAGCGATTTCTTGTGGAAGAAGCCTGCAGTGGTGTGCAATCGCTGTTTACCGTGTTGTTTCTGGCGAGTCTGATTGTCTGCGGATATCGCCGCCGGTGGTTGCACGCCGGACTGGTGCTGATCAGCGCCATTGGTTTTGCCGGACTGATGAACGTGTTCCGAATCTGTGCGATCTCGGTAGCGTGGGCGCAATTCGGTCGCGATCTGTCGACCGGCTGGCAGCATGATCTGGTCGGGTATCTGGCTCTGGCCAGCGCTGCATTTCTGGTGTTCAGCGCTGACGCATTTATGGATGTCATGTTCGATGCCGTGCCGGATGTTCGCGGCGGCGGAGTGAGTCTGCTGTTTCGTAACCCGTTGATTGTCTTCTGGAATCGCGTCTTTCGGCTCAGAACTCGAAAAGACCGTCCGGAGCTAAGCCACTCCACCGGAAATCTGGCGCGGCATTCGATGATTATAACCACGGCCGCCGTGTTCAGTGCGGGCACTGTGATTCTGCTGCCATCACTGCTGTTTTGATCCTCCCGTTTGTGGGTTGTTTAAGCGGGTTTGCCAACGTCGAACCCCCCCAAATTCCTTTGAGGTAAATCCGGAATGTCTGAAACGACTGGCCGTGCAGTCTCTGCTGATGGTGTTCCTGATCGGGGCGATAGTGCAGGTGAACGGCAGCTCCCTGAGCTGCGCGACTGGTTTCGGTTGCGCAACGTGTTTGGCTGGATCTTTGGTTTTCTGGAACGCTGGTTTGGGTCACGCAGCTATCGAGGACTGCTGATCGGCGTCCCGTTCATGATTTTCGGAATCATGAGCCCCGCATTCCTGTGGTGGCTGAAAGACGCGCCGCAGGATGCGGTGGTGAAAAACTACGAGGCTGCAGCCACATCAGCACTCGATGCCGGCGAGCATGAAAAAGCGAGCGTCTATCTGGAAGGTCTCGTCAAACTGCGTCCCCACGAAAAACGCTATGCGTTTAACCTGGCGTTGCATCTGCTGCAGCACGGGTCACGTGATAAGGGACTGGCTTACCTTCAGGTGCTGACTAATCGTGGTCCTACCGGCTACAACCCGGCGCGGCTTTGGCTGGTGACACAGGCTGGTGAGCAGGCGCCCCTGATTCCTGTATCGCCTGAACTGCTGGAAACGCAGCTGCGATTGGTCGTCGCTTCCGAACCCTACAACCGCCAGGCGAATCGACTGCTGGCGGGAATTCACCTAAAAAACGGCCAGTGGAAAGAAGCGGAAACGCGTCTGCTGAACATCGTGGAAACTGTTCCCGCTCTCAGCCTGCCACTGGCCAAAGTTCAATTGCAGCTGCGCCGCAGTCAGGAACAGATTAATTTTCACCTGTCAAAAGCGATGCGCTATTTTGAAAGCATTCTTCAGGAAACACCGACCAATACCGCCGCCCGTGTGCAGTATTCCGAAACGCTCGCTCTGGCTGGTCAGTCTGAAGATGCCGCACAAACTCTGCTGGAAGGCCTGCAGCTGGAAGAAACCGCGAGCCTCAAGTCGGCCCTATCTGCCTTGTACCTCAAGATTGCTCAGCAACAGATGGCGGTCTCAATTTTGAATCGTGATCGCAGTGCCCAAATTCTCGTAAAAGCAATTCAGTTGGATCCCGCTAATCGCGCCGCGATTAATCAAATTCTGCAACTGTCACGGCGTGGGGCAAAGTTTGCGCCGAGTGATCTCGTAGAGGCCATTGCTGCGCTTGCGAGTGAAACCGATCGAGGCATCTCAGAAGACGTAATCCTTGCCGAACTGCTGACGATTGCAGGGCGGCACGCTGAGGCGGTGGCCACACTGGAATCCAAAGCGGAAGCCGAACCACAATTGAAAGTAATTCAGGCGTCTGTGTTGAAGGCTGCCGGGCAGCAGGAACAGGCGGACCGTATGATTAAGACGCTGCTGGCGGACTTTGACAATCGAAAGGACAGCCTGTCCACGGCCGACGTGTTGAGCTACAGCAATCTGCTGATCATGGTGTCCCGGTTTGAAGACGCTTGCAGCGTGCTGCGGACCACTCTGCAGCAGATAAAAAACGCGGCTGCAGGCGATGCCGTCACAGCGGTCGACAACGAAAAACAAATGCTATTGGCAGGCCTTGGTCGTGGCTGCCTGGGGCTCTTTGAACAGCGATTTCAGGATGAGACGTTCACGGATTCAGAGGCTGCCATGCAGTTGCTGGATGAAGCTTTACAAACCGATGGAGTCACCTTCTTCGTGCTTGATCGGTTGGTGCAGTTGACTGCGGCGAAGGCGAAGTTTTCAGAAGCGGCCGATCAGGCGTTGACACGGCTGCTGGCGACCGGATTTGCGAACTCAGATATCTACAACATGCTGGGTACTAAGGCGTTGAATCTCAATGATGCAGTGCGCGCACGCCTGTACCTGGAGCGTGCGTACTCCCTGAACAAAGCAAACCCGATGGTTCTGAACAACCTCGCGCTGGCCATTGTGCGGCAGGATTCCAATGACGCTGCCAGTGTGCAGCGCGCGTTGGACCTGGTGACTGAAGTGCTGCGAATTCTTCCCGATCACCCCGACGGACTTTCCACGCGAGCCGAAATTCTGGTCGTGATGGAACGCTGGGAAGAAGCCCGTGGTGACCTTGAGAAATCTCTGCTCACCCGGCCGGACAGTCGCACTTCGCGAGAACTGATTGCGAAGGTGTATGATGCTCTTAATGAACCAGCCCTGGCCGATGAGCATCGCCGCATTCTGAAAGAACTGGATGCCGCTGATCTGGAATCCGGAGTCACGACACCGTAGTCACGGTGTCGGACTACCGATCGATCTGCAAATGTTGAGTTGTTTGTTCATGCACGTCTCGCTCGCCGGCCAGCGTTTTATATTGTTGTTGCACCTTCGACTGGGAGGGAGAGCTTCTAGACATGAATGCAGACTTTCGAACCAAGCCTTCATCGCGGCAGGTTTTGCCACCCGGTTTCATTTCACGCACGGCACGTAACTACGAATCGTGGCCTCCAAGACGCCACGAACGGCGGTCGGGCTCCATCCCGGCAATGCTTTGATCAGCGGCGCAGAGACACTAAAAACATCATCAATATTCAAAACATTGTGTGGGGCTGTGATTCACAGAATGGCTGACACAATTGGGGTCTCTGGCGCGACAGCTTGAGCTCGCGTTTTATTGACAAACGTACAACCGAATGATCTCGACGACAATCGGCGACTCATCAGCCGACCACTCAATTGTACCGAATGGCACCTGCGCAGATGCCAACGTTCGGCATGAAAACCTTCGTAGTTGAAGTTGATTCAGGCTTTTGTGGCCGAGTGGCCACCGGTGCAATTAGACCAATCTTCACCCCGAGCACTTCAACAGTTGCAGTGTTAGATCGATTGTTATTTGCGTCGCGGTTTTTCTTTGCATGCTTAATGTCGCTTCAACCAAAAGCTGGATGCCGCAATGTTCTTTTCAGTTACCACAAGCGACGAGTACGAATGCACGAAAAAAGCGACTGCAGTTGCTGCAGCCGCTTTGGCTATGACTGGTTGCAGTGTTAAGTTACTTGCTTTTGCCCACGACGACGTCGCACTCCCCAGAAAGCCGCACCACCAAAGAACAATGCCACAAAGCTGGAAGGTTCTGGAACGGTCGCTCCACTCACTAATGCTAAGTCGATGGAATCTAAACCAAAGTTGCCACCACCGTTATTACTCAAAGAGAAGTTAAGTTGATTCACACCGATACCGCCGCTTAGAGCTCCAGACGGTGTGAACGTTGTTAGTGAGGTGTCTCCAATTCCCCCCGCCGCTCGGAATGTTTCGGAGAGAGCACCTGACGACACTGTTGACGGCGAAACCGCATTTGAAGCATTCAATGCGTCGAATCCCCAAAGGAAATTGGTCAGGCTGAAAAGTCCGCCACCGATCCTCGAAATCGACAGTGTTGCCACTTGATTGGCGTCTGTCTGCAGCAATGTCTGGGTTACAGAACCTGGTATCGTGGCCGCATTAGCGATGACAGTATTAACAGCTGTCAACTGGAAATTTCCAATCGTCGCAAAGCTGAAATTTCCTGATCCGAGCCCGTCAAAGTCAATTACTTCTGCATCTGCAGACGTGCCTATAAATAACACACCTGCGATTAACGTAGCAACTAAACGCATTTTTAGGTCCTCTTTCTGTTTTCTAAACTTGGATTCACGAGGCGGCTTATTTTGTTTGAAAGGCTGAGTTCAGGTTCAATGTTGTTTTCGACTAGACACTGCGTCACGATGTTCGCCTAAAACGAGTCGGCGCTGAGAGGGGATTCAGGGAAAAATGTTCCAGACGAAAGAGTTCGCAAACGGGTTCCATCTGGTGTCATCAGCTGGGTATACACTCGCTTGTCGATGCTCTCACTCAGAGTTCTCGCTGATCCATCGCACATCGACATCACCACTATTCCCGGGTGATTCGATGTTGGGAAAGGCGCACCTTCAGGGCCGGATTTTTTTTGGTTCGGAAAAGGTTGCGTCCCGGTCTTTGTCCCGGCAACGGAATTGGAAAGCAGCAGCATTGAGGCCTTGTTTGTATCCGTCGGACTTGATGCTTCTCCGTTGATCGGAAAGATAAACCCACAACTGTTTAAGCTCGGGTTGGCCCAATTTGTAATTCCCGCGTTGATGTTCTCTGCGAGCATGATCGTGTTACTTGACCCGTCATATATCTTTCCCGGGGCAAAGCATTTGTTACTGCAGACTGCTTTTTCCCTAATCGTCGAAAAATGCGACCAAAACACGCCCGTTCTGAAAGTGATTTCAATGTCTTCCGGATCACCAGGGCCTGCCGGGGATGTACTATTCCAGTCCAAGCGAGCATCAAAAAACGTGTGTCCTCTCGAGTTGTTTGAAGAGTCCGCTCCAGTGGTTAACTCAGCGAATCCAGCATTTGCAACGTAGGTGAGTCCACCGGGGGTCGCAAATGCACTTTCGTCATTCGGGCAAGCAAGCGCCTCGATATAAAGGCTGCTGGCCAGCGGCAGGTTGTTGGCTCCATCCCAAGGCTGGTTCCGATCCCATCTGTCGAACGTTCCCTGTTGGTCCATGAACGGTAGGATCTCCAATACCCAACTGCTGCCTTCCATAAACGGCGGTGGAAATGCAGCGCTCGTAGGGTCAGGAGGATACAGGCCAAGACTCGGGAAATGTCCGTTTGGGTTCGAGCTTGCGAAACTCATGCCGGCCACAGTGACGTTCCGAATGTTGTTCAGGCACTGAGTTCGGCGACCCGCTTCCCGAGCGTTCTGAATCGCCGGCAGGATCAGCGACATCAACGTGGCGATGATCGAGATCACGACCAGCAATTCAATCAACGTGAAACCACGTTGTCGGTTTGATGATGGTCGGGCCAAATTGGCTAGTGCTTTGTCAGCATTGAATTTTAGGGTAGACGGACTTGAGTTTATATCGAGCGTCGTCGATTTTCATTTGCCAGTCGACGCCGCGCTGAGTGTTGTTGACATCGGCTGACCAGGCCGCAATTTCTCGCTGCAGA
>JBDNFN010000044.1:0-28699 GCA_041689795.1 Fuerstiella sp.
AATCGCCAAAGAAGCCCGAACGTAGTGTTCGGGCTTTTTTGCTGCGCGATTTTCCGATCGTTCTCCCGCTCAATGTTCGTGGAGTAGCTTGCAGAAACACGTGCCGGACCCTGATTGGTTATAAACAGAGATCACGAGACCAGCTGAAATGTTTGTGGCCAAAAGCGATCGTGAAACGCTCAGGAAATCAATGTTTGTGGTGTGAACTCTGCACCAAAAGGTTGAATCCCGGGACTGTTACTACCCTGCACTTGCAAGCAGAGTGCCTCAGGAATAACTTGTACGGAGCTAGGGCACGATTTGTGCACGTTAGTTTGTTACCGACCCATAGTTGAGCTGCGAGTTTCTTTTTTATGGATTCCAACTTCATGATGCCTGGCAGACGTGGTTATGGCTTGTTGTTTCTGTTTTTTATCCTGTCGGCTGGTTGCAGCAATGACGCTGAAAAGTTGACATCGGACGATTCTGGTTCCACAGTCGCAGGTGCTGGCGAAGTAGTCATGGAGGCTGAAAATTCGGGCACCTCTGGAAATGTAAATGAACCATCTACCAGCGAACGCGAAGCTGCGAATCCCACGAACGACCCGGTCGTGTTCACTGAGTCTGCGAAAGAATCTGACAAGGACTTCCGGTCGGACTACGACCAGCGATTGAAAAGCGGAAAACTGAAGTCAGCTCGAATTCCGATGCGTTCGGATGGTCCCAAGTCGATGGACCCGGTTCGAGGTTCTACAGTTTACGAAAACCAGTGTTCCAGTCAGCTTGTGGAAACGCTGCTGCAGTACAAATATTTGAAACGACCGTTTGAAGCGGAGCCACTGTTGTTGGCAGAAATGCCGACCAGTGAAGACGGGCTCACGTGGCACTTCAAGCTGAAAGACGGCGTTTACTTTCACGATGATGGATGTTTTCCGGACGGCAAAGGTCGTGCACTCAAGTCGGAAGACGTGTTTTATAGTTGGAAACGCATCGCAGATACAAAGGGAGCGAATTCAAAAGTCTGGTGGTTGGTAAAGGACACCATCAAAGGCTTTGACGAATTTAAGGCGACTCAGGAAGCAGCTGACAAGTTTGACTACGACGCTCCCGTTGAAGGTATGACGATTATTAACGACAAGGAATTCACAGTTGCCTTGGTGCAACCGATGCCGAGTTTTCTGTGGAAGCTATGCATGTTCCAAACAGCCATTGTTCCGCGCGAAGCCGTCGAGCTATACGGCGATCGTTTTGGATTGAGACCAATCGGTACAGGTCCGTTCGTCTTGAAAGAAGGCGATTGGCAACAGGGACAAGGCATCAAGTTTACTCGCAATGTAAATTACCACGAATGCTACTTCCCTGCTGAGCACATGAAGTCGGATGAAGCTGACGATCTGCATTCCGCTGCGGGTAAGCGAGTTCCGCAAGTGGATGAAGTGCAGGTTATTTTCTACAAGACTGACCAGCCTATGTGGTTGGAATTCAAAGCCAACAATCTGCATTACGCTCAGGTGCCAGCCGAAAACTTTAAGGAAGCGTTTAGCAAGCGCACCAAAAAGCTGAATCGTGAAATGCAGCAAAGCGGCATGAAGGGCTTTCCAGTCGACATGTTGGATTTCATTTTTCGCGGCTTCAACATGGAAGATTCTGTTTTAGGAGGTTACTCCGAAAAGTCGAAATTCTTACGACAGGCAATTTGCTCGGCGCTCGACTGGGACGAACAGAATGAAGCGTTTTACAACGGAATTAATACAATCTATGACGGCGTGATTCCTCCTGGCCTGGAAGGTTATCCGTCAAATGGTAAGTCCCCCCAAAGCTATCGTGGTCCTGATATTGAACGTGCCAAAAAGTTACTGGCGAAAGCTGGTTACCCAGAAGGTAAAGGGCTGCCGACAATCGACTATTACACAGGGCGTCAGCAAAACGGGCAGGAACAGTCTGAGATGCTGTCCAAACAGCTGAAGCGAATTGGTATCAACGTGCAGGTTCACCTGCTGGATTTTTCACAGTTGATACAGAAGGTCGACGAGAAGAGTGCTCAGTTCTTTAGCTTTGCCTGGAGTTCGGATTATCCGGACGGTGAAAACAACTTTGCTTTGTTTTACGGACCAAACGAGGCACCCGGCGCGAATCACTTCAACTACAAGAATGCAGCGTACGACAGGCTCTACGAAAAAATTGTTGCCCTGCCTCAGTCTCCGGAACGCACGGCCATTTACGAGCAGATGCAGTCTACCCTTCTGGAAGATTGCCCTTATGCCGGTTCAATGGCGCGTACAAGGTTCTACGTGGTGACTCCTCGCATGAAGTACTTTAAACCGACGGAGACTTTCGAGACGTGGTACAAGTATGTTGACGTGACCGACTGAATTGGCATGTAATACCACGCATCCGAGCCTGGCCCTTTATTTACAGGAGGGCTTCCGCGCTCGACCCGATATTGAGTGGAATTAATTCCAGAGACATCACATGTGGACATACATACTTCGTAGGCTGGCTTACAACGTTCCAGTCTACCTGTCCATTCTGTTGCTGGTGATGCTGGCGCTTCGCGTTCGGGATCCGGTCTTCGGTCGTCTTCCCAAAAACGCAACCAACGAAGACATCACGTTGAAGCGACATGAACTCGGCATTGATAGACCGTTTATTGTACAGTTTGCCGTTCAATTGAAGCAGGTTGCGACGTTTACGTTTGACGAAGAAAGCTGGGACTACACCGGCCAGTCCGTGGGCGAAGTGCTGAAGCGATGTATCGGACCGAGTCTTGCGATTACAGTTCCATCGCTGATACTGACCAGTCTTTTTTCGATCACAGTAGCGCTGATTTCGGCATGGTTTCGCGGAAGAACGCTTGATCAGGCACTTGTGTTTGTGGCTGTGCTGGGCATGAGTGTCAGCTTTCTGGTGTACATTATCCTTGGTCAGTATTTTTGCGC
This sequence comes from Fuerstiella sp., assembly GCA_041689795.1. Taxonomy (GTDB): domain Bacteria; phylum Planctomycetota; class Planctomycetia; order Planctomycetales; family Planctomycetaceae; genus Fuerstiella. Next base: position 2,919 of record JBDNFN010000044.1, read on the forward strand.
ATATCGGCTGAACCAATGGCTCGGCTATGACGTGTTTGCGATCTACTACGATCCCGAGGTGAGCAATGCCGGCTGGGTGGAATTCATGACATCGGTCTGGCCGAAGTACTATTTGCTGCCCGTTATGATTAGCGTGATTGTTGCGATGGGATACGATACTCGCTTTTATCGAGCAGTGATGGTTGAGGAATCGGCACGGGATTACATCGTTACCGCAACTGCTAAGGGGGCGTCTCGATCGCGGATTATGTTTATTCACATGCTGAAGAATGCGATGATTCAAATCATCACTCGAATCGTGATCACGATTCCGTTTCTGATTACTGGTTCATTTCTTCTGGAAAGCTACTTTGGGATTCCGGGAATGGGTAATCAGTTGATTGTCGCTGTCGAAAGCGGCGACTTCCCCATTGTTCAATCCTTCACCGCTGTCTTTGCTGCCGTTTATATCGCGTCGAATCTTCTTACCGACGTACTGTATGCACTGGTTGATCCGCGAGTTCGACTGTCATGACAAAAGCGTCTTCTGATTCACGAGCTCTGAGGAAATTTCTGCGGCACAAGCCAGCCGTTGTGGCGTCACTTGTGATTGCAGTGTACGCCGTCATTGCCATTCTGTTGCTTTGTACAAACATGATCACGCTCGACGACACGTTGCAGCGTGTTGGTCCGGAAACAATTCCCGGCTTCGGCACTTTGCAGAAGCCGGAAAAACGCCATGAGGATGCCGAATGGCTGATTGACCGAATTGATACTCTTTCAGGACGCAGCGATCCGCAGGCCGCGTTTGATTCGTTTCAGGATCTTGGCGTGCGACGCATCGCTAAGTTGCCACTGGAAGAACTGCAGGCTCGTGTTGAATCGGCGTGGCAAACGTATGACCAACTTGCAGAGCTGGAAGACCTGACAGCTGCTGCAAATGGAGCCCTTAATGTTCCCGGCGGCGCAACGGTGCTGGCTGACCTGGAAAAACTGGAAGGCTCGGTTGAAGGTCTTCTGGAACCTATGACGGCAAAAGAAAAGTCGACTCGTTGGCTTGAACTGCTGTTTGGTACAGATCGTCAGGGCCGTTCCATTTTCTATCGTTCTATATATTCAATTCGTGTTGCGGTACTGGTCGGCCTGATTACTGGATTGCTTTCGGTGACGATCGGAACAATTGCGGGGCTTCTTTCCGGTTACTTTGGCGGCTGGGTCGACCATCTGATAACGTGGCTGTACTCAACCTTTGCATCGATCCCGAACATCGTGCTGCTTATATTGCTGGCGTTTATGTTTGATGGTGGGCATATTGATGAACCACTGAATCGCTGGACAAACGGTTTGCTGAGACGCCTTATCGGCGGGCGTCTGGATGAAACTCTGATTCCTGTTTACATCGCCTTTACAGCGACATTCTGGATCGGACCGTGCCGCGTTATTCGCGGTGAAACGATGAAAATTCGCGAATTGGAATATGTGCAGGCCGCGACGGTGATGGGGTTTGGTCGCACACGAATTCTGTTGCGTCACATTCTGCCGAATATCACATACCTGATGCTGATCAATTTTTCGTTGCTGTTTATCGGAGCCATCAAGTCCGAAGTAATCCTAAGTTTTCTGGGGCTTGGTGTCAAAAAAGGGCCCAGTTGGGGAATCATGATCAGTCAGTCAAAGATTGAAGTCGTTAATGGTTTCTTTTGGCAGATCGGAACTGCCACCGCGCTCATGTTTTTTTTGGTTCTTGCCTTCAACGTTTTGTCTGACGCTTTACAGGATGTTCTCGACCCGAAGCACGTGTGACCGTAGTTCGCAGGCAATACGACGTGTGTCTGACTTGCCTGTATCCAAACACCAACATGAAATTAGATGATTAGTTTTGAGACCATAGCCAGCAGCCTCTACTCCATAAGAATTCATGTCTACGCTCGCCGCACAATCCACTAAGACCCAAACGGGCACTCGAGAAATCGCGTTGTCGGTGCAACAGCTGACCACCAGTTTTCGCTCTGATGACGGGCTGGTGACGGCTATCAGTAATGCATCGTTTGATCTGTATAAGGGTGAAGCCCTCGGGCTGGTTGGCGAAAGCGGTTGCGGTAAGTCGGTCACCAGTAAATCCATTATGCGGTTGCTGCCCGAACACAACACTCGCTACGGCAGCGACAGCAAAGTGATGCTGGGCAATGACGACCTGATGAAGTTCAGCAATCGTCAGATGCGACAGATTCGCGGCGATCGCATTGCTATGATTTTTCAGGAACCGATGACGGCCCTGAACCCGGTATTTACCGTCGGTTGGCAGCTTGATGAAGCTTTGCGGTTTCACACGAAACTGAATCGAGCCGGCCGCCGCAAACGTGTCGTTGAACTGCTGGACATGGTCGAAATCCCCAATCCTGATAAGCGGTACAACGAATATCCTCATCAGTTATCCGGGGGAATGCGTCAGCGAGTTGTTATCGCGATGGCGTTGGCGTGCGAGCCTGAAATTCTGATTGCGGACGAGCCGACCACAGCGTTGGACGTGACAATTCAGGCTCAAATTCTGCGACTGATGAACGAACTTCGCGAACGTACGGGAACGGCAATTCTGTTAATCACTCATGATCTTGGCGTTGTTGCTCAGACCTGTGATCGTGTGGTCGTGATGTATGCCGGTCAGGTGGTGGAACAGGCTCCGGTTCGAGATCTGTTTCATAGTCCATCGCATCCTTACACGCGCGCATTGCTTGAATCGATCCCTCGCAGTGGGACGAAAGAGAAAGGCAAACGCCTCGCCACAATTAACGGTATCGTTCCCAGTCTGCTGGACATGCCAAAGGCCTGTCGATTTGCTGAACGTTGCAGCGGGTGTCAGGCGAGGTGCGAAGCAGACATGCCCGAACTGCTTAATATTTCCAGTGATCGATCTGTTAGATGTCATTTTCCTGTTCATAAAGAGAAATCTGAATAGTGTCGTTTGTTGAAGTCAACAATCTCGTAAAGCACTTCCCAATTCGTGGAGGCATTCTTAACCAGGTTACTGCGCACGTGCAGGCGGTTAGTGATGTGAGTCTGCGGATTGAAAAGGGTGAAACGCTCGGCGTCATCGGCGAATCCGGCTGTGGCAAGTCGACTTTAGGCAAGACGATGATTCGTCTGCTTGAACCCACGTCTGGATCCGTCTATTTCGAAGGTGTTGAAACCACGGGGCTTAGTCACGGCAGCCTGATGCCGATTCGACAACGCATGCAGTTTATCTTTCAGGATCCGTATTCGTCATTGAATCCAAGAATGACAGCCGCGCAGATGCTGGCGGAAGTGATACGCTTTCACAATGTCGTGCCCCGCAGGGAAACGGATAAATACATTGATGAACTGCTGGAAACAGTTCAGCTTCGTAAAGACTCAAAAAATCGCTATCCGCATGAATTTTCCGGCGGACAACGACAACGACTGAACATAGCGCGCGCACTCGCCGTTAAACCGGACTTTATCATTGCCGACGAGCCCGTGTCGGCGCTGGATGTATCCGTTCAGGCTCAGATTCTGAATCTGCTGATGGATCTGCGAGAGCAGTTTGGTTTAACGATGATGTTTATTTCGCACGATCTAAAAGTTGTGGAACACTTCTGCGATCGAATGGTGATCATGTACCTCGGCACGATTGTCGAACGACTGTCGTGCGATGATATTTACAATCAGGTTAAGCATCCCTACACCAAAGCACTGCTGAAATCGAATCCGATTAACGATCCGGATGATCGTGAAGAGCTGTATATTCTTGAGGGAGAAGTTCCGAGTCCAAGCAATCCGCCGGCCGGCTGCCCGTTTGTGACTCGCTGCGAAATTGCAGAACCCCGTTGCAAAACCGACCGCCCTCCTCTTGTTCAACTTGGCGAAGAACAACAGGTTGCCTGCTGGGCGGTGACTCATCCGGCGCAGAAAGTCAAGTCTTGAACAATGGTAGCGAGTCGACTGTTTATAGCTGAAACAGACGTCTGTAAGCTGCTGTGATTTCGTGAAGTCCAGATGCCTTCACGGCTAATTCCACTTGCTGTGAAATTTCTGCACAGAAACGCACCGGAGCAAGTGTTTTCAAAGCGACTTCAGCCTGAGGCAAGTTCTGGCGTATCAGGCTGGTAAGAAATTCAATTGCCGCCTGTCTCGACAGCGCCGCACTGATGTGAAATGCTTCACGAACTTCGCTGCCGCACGTTTCACAGGCGTTTAACAGTGCGGCCAAAGCGTCTTTGTTTCGACGTTCTCCCCAAGCGGCTGCAGCTTCAATCGCCTGTCCTTCTTCGCCTGACAGAAAGCTGGTGACGAATTCAGTATTTATTGAGGCAGCATATTTTAGCCGTCTACGAAAGCATTGGCCCATAGCTTCTGATGCCACGTTGCCAAGGGGCATTTAGCCGCAGCACTGGCACAACAGACGGTGATCCAGTGTTTGCAATTGCGGTGGCGGCCAGCATTCTGGCCAGAAGGTGCCTATCCGCCAGCAGGTCGACAAGAGCGATCATGGTGGTTGCGGGCGATCCGCTGCGGCAGCGAATCAGTCCAAACGCACAGGCTCCACGAAGGTTGCCAGCCGTATCTTCTGAACCACCCCAGACCGGTTTGAATTGAGAGGACTTAATCCCAGCCAGATAGAAATCCGGATGATCGTATTCCAGAAACGCTAAAGCTTCGACCAACGGTAATCTGGGGCGACAGTACTTTTCGTTTTCAAGCGGCGCAACCAGAAAACGCCGATACGCTGTGTGCAGACGGTTTTCTGACACACCCTACTCCAGTTCCAGACAAGCTTTGCGGCGTACTCAACGACAAGACAGGACGAACCATTGATGGCAGACTCCAACGCGTCGCGAAAAACTCGCCACCAAACATCGTTTCAGACGCGGTGCGAAGTAGCCGAAGTTGATCTGCTGGTGATTGGCGTTTTCGAGCCATTGTCGTGCTGCCGTGGGATCCTGGTCCGTTATCGTTCCACACGTTCTTCATGAATGAATTTGCCGCCAGTGACCGACCGTCGCTGCGAACTCACATGTCGAATACGTTTAGATTCACACCGTCGGCCGGTATGAGCCCAATGTCGCGTGCTCGGTCTGAAAGTGTGTTCAGGGCGTTCCGGCCGATGGTGCCCAGGTCTTTTGTCCAATCGTTAACGTACAGGTCGACGTGTTTCATTAGCACTTCGTCGTTGAATTCCTGAGCGTGTTTTCGCATGGTCGGTAGTGCAGCACTGTGGTCCGCAAGTGCGAACATCAGTGAGTCATATATCACGTTTTGGACGGTGGCGATTGTGTCTTTAGCAAGAGACGTGCGCGCAATAATGCCGCCCAGTGGCAGAGGCGACTTTGTTTCTTTTTCCCACCGAGTGCCAAGGTCTTCGACAAGTCCAAGGCCTTCGTCCTGCCAGGTAAATCGGCCTTCGTGAATACACACGCCAAAGTCGGCCTGCAATGATTTCAGCTGTGGCATGATTTCCGAAAAGACAACGTGGCTGACCTGCGTCGTCTGCGGATAAAACAATTGAAATAACAAAGCGGCCGTTGTGTGTTTGCCAGGACACAATGTTATTTGTGTTTCGTCCTTTGGCATTTCGTTCTTCTGTGCCGACAGCAACAATGGGCCGACGCCAAATCCCAGAGCCGAGCCGCTGGGCAGAACCACGCTTTCATCGGCAAGCAGTAAGGCAGCATGGAAACTAACTTTGGCCACATCAAAGTCGCCATTGAACAGGCGAACATTCAGCTGTTCAATGTCCAGCAGCTCCACGTCAAAGTCCAGACCTTGCCAATCGATCAAACGGTTCATCAAGGCGTTAAACGTAAATGTATCATTGGGACATGTGGAAATTCCCAGACGGATCTTCCTGGTCATTTTAGTATCTCCAGCACGACATCGGCCGCGGCGTTTAGTGCGTCAACAATTCTCCACCGAGACTTTTCGCGATCGCCGGCGATGTTTGAAATGCCACGAACGATTGTCGTGGGAACTCCAGCCATTGCGCCTGACAGGGCTACGGAAAACCCTTCCATGTCCTCGGCAATTGCACGGGGAAATTTAGCAATCCGGTCACGCACGTCTTTCTGAGTAGCAGCGGCCGCACAAACCGTGAGCAGCTGATGAAATGGTTGGGTGTCATCAGCGGTTTGTTGCAGAGAGATCGCATCGCCGATCCGAACGGGCGGCTGTCCATCAACGGCTTCCTGCCAGTGCAGCCAGCCAAGCTCGCCGGCGTTGCGGAATGCGTCGCCCGAACCGGCTCCGATGCCGTACATGGCGACGTGCTCAAATATGGCGGCCTGCCCCGGTGGAATCTGCTTTGTGAATGCTCCGGCGATTCCCGCCAGCACAATGCGTTCCGGCTGCAAAGAAGCAATCAGCAGCGAAGTCCGAGCAGCGGCTGCCACGGGACCAAAGCCAACTAATTGAATATTGACGTCAGGCAACCGAGTCAGCCGTGGCTTCAGCACGTTTAGCTCACCGGCCGTTGGAATAAGAATTAGTGTTCCAGGCATGTAACTGTGGCAGGCGTTTGTGAACGTGAAAAAAGATATCTGAATGTACCGCAGCCGACCGCGGAAGCCTTACCAGCATAACGCAACTTCCAGCTGTTTTCACTGCCAGAGCACGTTACCCAAACACCCACTCAGTTTTGGCTCGCGCCGATCAGTTGTGTGTGGGCTAAACGTATCTTCTTCGTTGATAAGTCAGCGTGACACACTGGAGTCAGCGGGGTGGGGCATTGCTGAAAAATATATTGTTTGCAGATTCGAGCTGCAACGCCGCACAGAGCCTGTTGCCACCGTCGGCGAGATGATTCATGGTCTTCGGGCCCGACAGCGTGCACAGCAATTCGGGCCACCCAGCGAAATTGTAATCGCGGGATACGGTTGCTCGTCCCCAATAGATTCGTGCGTTTCAAAAGTTCCGGAGGCAGGCGGGAGCATGCCCTACTCGACCTGCGAGCCTTCGGCTCGCAGGTCGAAGACTTGTGCAGTTTCATGGATGAACTTTGTGGTAAACAGTTGACCGTCACCGGATATCGGCGTTGGGCATGGCGGGAGGTCGGTGACCGTGAAGTCCGCATCAATGCCGTGTTCCTGCCAGACAATCGGAATGAGGTCGCCAACGGAAATCTGTTCGTCAAATTCGTCGACCGCCTTCAGCCGTGATTACTGCTTCGAACCGTCCCCAACGACCACCGGCCCCAGCGACCACCGTCCCAGCGACCACCGGAAGCGACTCGGCGGTTATGGTGTCCACGTCCTGCGACTCACCACGCCCCGCCCGCTGGGGCTTCCTGGCATGCCGCGTTCGATGAATACTCGGCTGCCATCAGGGTTTTCATGTTACAGCCGGACGACTCGCCAATCGGCCGGATCGATCTCACCCAGCGATTCGATTACTTCATCCCGCAGCGGATTGTGCGGCATCACGCGATTGTGCATCACCTGCAGATCTTGGATAGGAACCGTCAGGTATTGCGGTTCTGCCGGGGCGGTATTTTGGGCCGCCGTGTCGACTGATTCTGCCGTGGCTGCGGCAACGTAGGACAGCAAGGCCGAGTTCAGCATCTCGCAACTTTAAGAACGTTCCCAGAGTGACAAGAATGGCCGCCAGAAACGTCAAGTCTCGAGCAGCCCGCTGCGGCCGGTTGTGGGCGATACGGGCGGTGGCGGTTCAACGAGCTTGTCTCGCGTCGTTCGTCGACGAGATGGGAATGTAGATTTACTGCACAGGTAACTCATGGCGATTTGTGCATTCTGCGTTGAGCAACTTTGTGGCGGTACCAGCATCCGATTCCTGAATGCTGCGGACTACCAATGCCTCCGCTGCTCTCAAGCCTGTATGGCCTTCGGCTCTCAAATGTTGCAAAGAAACGGGCACCCTGTGGCTTTACAATCGAGGCGTTCCTGAAATCGCAAGGTATGCAAGCAGACGGCGCGAGCACGTGAGTCCAGCCATTGCGAGATTCACTCGCTCCACGCGTCGTGCATGAATAGGAAAAGTAACCGGTGCGGTTTCGGACCGCTTCCTGCAAGCGTAGTGGCAGACAGCTATCATCGATACTGATCTGTTTGTCGGTGCCACCTGCCAGATCCCGTTCGGCAACGCTCCGCCGTAGTATCCGAAAAATTGTGTCTGGAATAGCAAGCAGTTGCATTGCCAGACTTTAATGATTGGTCGTTTCTCTGTGCAACATCACACCGGAAGGTGAAAGTTGTACTCCGGGCACTCAACGACCGAAGTTGACAGGATGAACTTGATTTACATAAGACCATCCAGATATGACAGGATCGCTCTTTATCCTGTAAATGCTGTCCAATTGCTACGGCTCAATGCTACAGGGATTATCAGCTACAAACTGAAAACACACTTCTCGTACAGACCGAACAATGAAGCCGGTCGGGTTTAGCTGCCGCTCGGCGGAGAGCAGCGATTGTGTGGTACCGCTGATTCTATTTAGGTGGAGCGAACGTGGCGATTTCTTTGCCGTCTGCTCCGTTCCAGACTCGCAGGATGCCGTCTTCGCAGCCGGCGGTTACCAACTTGCCGTCTGCGGTTGTTGCTGAGCAATAAACGTAGTCCGGGCAGCCTTTGAATTCTCGAACGGTGCCACCGTTGGCTGCTTTGTGACGGAACACTCGTTTGTCGCCGCTGCAGCTGATGAAGTCGTCTTCCATGCCAATAAACGACAGTGACGTGACCTGTTTGGTGTATGTTGTGATCGTTCTTGACTGTTCGCCTGTTTCGGCATTCCAGACTTTGATGGCGTTATCAGCACCAGCACTTGCCAGAGTTGTTCCGTCGCCTTTCCAGCTGACGTCCATCACGTGGTGAGTGTGTCCTTCGTAAGAACGAACGTGTTCGCCAGTGGCAAGATCAAACACCTTGACGAACTTGTCAGCTGCGGCCGTTGCCAGCAGTTTTCCATCGGCAGAAAAATCTATGCCGTAAACCGTGTCGCTGTGAGCATCCTTGAACGAGCGGACAAGTTTTCCATCGGCGACATTCCACAATGTCAGTTCGCCAGATCGCGATGCTTCGCCACCACCCGCAGCCAGAATTGCACCATCGGGAGAAAACGCCAACGCGAGTACTCGATCGACAAATATCGATGGCTGGCCGTCGCCTTGTGGTCCCAGAATCTGATGCAGCTTCCACTGCGGGAATGCATTAATTGTTGAAAGCTGTCCGTCGGCCTGCTGCACAATCAATGTGCCACTTCCGCCGCCGATTCCGATTGGCGCTGACGTTTCCTGAAGAGTTCCCGAGAAGACATCAACCGCTGATCCGTCGCTGGTGTTCCATAATTGCGTTGTACCGGTGTTGTCGACGGTGGCAACAAACGTTGTACCGATAAAAGCAGCAAACTTAGCAGACAGCGTTTGTTTGGCTGCCGCATCAGCAGCGGCATGAGCTTCAGCGGATGTTTTCGCTTCCGCTTCAACGCTGGTCAACACGGCCTTGCGTTCTTCGACTTTGGCTTCAGCTCGTTTGATAGCCTGTTCCGAAAGCTCTTTGCCTTTCTCGGCAGACTTTAACGAATTTTCGGCGGTCGTGAGTGCATCTTTGGCGGCCTGTTCGGCTTTTTGCGTTTCTTCAAATGCCTTCTTCAAAGCCGCATCGTCGACCTTTTCTTCGCTCGCCTTTTTTGCGTCTGCTGTTTTGGGAACGGCTTCGTCAAATTTCTTCTTGGCTTCTGCGACGGCGTCTGTTGCCTTTTTGAGTTCTTCTTCCGCCTTGGTGAGTGATTCTTTTTGTTCAGTCACTCGTTTTTCGTCTTCGGTAATCTGGCCCTTCACAACGTTTACTCGAGCATCGCGAATGGCTTTGTCCGCTGTTCGTGTAGCGAGGGTTCGTGCTGCCATGATGTCGCTGTTAAGAGTTGCGAGTAGCTTTCCATCGGCTGCATTCCATAGTTCCGGTTTGCCATCTGCCCCAACGGTGACGACGCGTTGAGCGTCAGTCGAAATTGCTGCCTGAGCGAGTGCAGCGCCGCTTTGAATGTTTGCTGCAGGCTGTAGAGAATCGGTTTTGCGGAGTTCAACTGCCTGGCCATCAATGCGGCACATCAGCAGGGGGCCTGCAAGTGCGATCTGGCGGATCGCACCTTTGTCTGACTTGATCGCTTCGGCGGCGGCCAGAGTTTTTGCCGCAGCGTCAAAAGTTAAAGGTCGGAGCGTGCCGTCTTCCTGCAGGACGATGAGTTTGTTGGCAGCCGAAATGAATGCTGCCTCGATGGCTTTTGCTCCTAGAGCTTCGCTGGTGCCGACGACCGTGTTGTCGGTTCGGTTCACCATCGTGATTGTACCATCGGCATGGCTGATGGAGATCCACTGGTTTTCGGCGCCATGTATTCCGAGAAGTGTAGTTGCTGCAGGATCGTAGCCTGGACATTCGTTGACGACGCTGTTGGTTGAGCGATCGATGATTCGAATGACGCCGTCCGTCTGTTGAACGGCTGCGAAGTTGTTGTCAGAACTAGTTGTTAAATTTGCTGTTGAGCCAGGAAGAGCCAACGGAGTTGTGTTGTTGGCAACGTCGCGATTCCAGAGCTTCACAACCTGAAAACCGGATGTCGCCAGCATCTGACCGTCTGGATGAAATGCAATGGAGTGCACGTAGTCTCGGTGAGCCGTCTGAGATGGTGAATTGTCAGCGGCCAAAGCCGGGTCAATTAATGAAGCGACATTGTCCTGAGCCAGCAGGTCGTAGATGTTCACCGTGCCAGCTCGTCCCGCGGCCACAAAGCGACCATATGGATCAGCATCAACAGCGTAGATGGCAGTTAACCCTGTGTTGATCGCCTGCCACTGCATGTTGGCGGCCGATGCGGCTGATCCACCTTTGGCGCCTTCCAGAATCCATTGTTTCAGGGTTCCAACCTGTTGAGGAGTTAGCTTTTTCGCCTGGACTTCATTTGGCCATGGGGGCATAAACGATTCTTCGATGCGAGCCACAACTTTATACAGATAACTTTCTTCCGGCTTACCAGAAACGATTACCTGACCTGATGAACCGCCCTTCATAATGGTCTCGATGTTCTCCAGACTAAGATCGCCTTCGGACTTGGCTTTGTTGTGGCAGGCGATGCAGTTCGCCTGAAAGATCGGGTACACATCACGTTCGAATTCGACTGGTCGCCCTAGGTTGATTTCTTCGGGGACGATCGCCTGTTCTTCGTCTGCGAATGAAATCGCAGGTGTGCACGCAGCCGCAAACAGCGTGACGCATAGGATGTGGATGTAGCGAACGCAGATAGAAGTCGACATCGTTTGGCGTTGGGAAGGCGTCATGTTTAGTGGCCGTTGATCGAGTTGAAGTTTGCTCAGAGTTTGCACTTGAGCAGCATGGCTGCCGTCGGATGTCAGCAACGCGTGGGGGGATGCGATATTCATGGCGATCTTCTTAGTCTGTCACCTTTAAGGCGATCGGGGCATCGAAATGTGCGGTGCGACCGTTGAAGTCAGCGGCGGCTCGGATAACCGCGTTTGCGATGTCCGCAGGTGCGGCATCAGCAGCGGCAGACAGAGTTAACGTAGCTTCCGTTTGGTCGGCAGCAATTTCGACGGTATCCGACGTGATACTTTTTAGGTCTTCGGGTAAAGCCAGAGCAACTTTCACAGGGCCGGCAAAATTGTTTTTCCGTGTTACTGTAACTGTTACGGCAACGGAAGCTCCCTTCTTGATCGCTCCTGCGTCTGGCACTGCGACGACGATCTTTCCTGGCGTTAGATGGACGTTCAGCTGCACAGGAGTAGCGATTGAGCGGACGTTGATGTTCTTGGGTTTGGCAGCTTCTTCCGCTTTTTTTGCAGCGTCGTCAGCAGCTTTCTTTTGAGCTTCGGACGTCTTAAGTGCAGCTTCGGCGGTGGTAACTGCGGCCTTGGCCGTTGTGACTGTTTGTTGCAGAACGGTCATCTGAGTTTTCGCTGCCGCGATCTGACTGGATTTTTCAGCCACCAGTTTTTGCTTCTCGACCACTTGAGCGTTCATGCCGTTAATCTTTACGACCAACGCAACGACTGGCTTTGAGGCTTCGTTGACTGCATTTGTTGCATCCTGAACCAGCTTGATTGCAGCATCAAGATCTACGTTTTCGGGATTCTGATTTGCTGCTGCGGCATTGAGTGTTTCCTGCAGTGCAACCAGTTGTTTGGCGGCCTCTGTCTTTTCAGAGATGGCCGCTTTGAGTTCTTCCTGCACCTTGGTTTGAGCCACCAGCTCTGCGACCAGTTGAGCTTCATAGGTTGTCAATACGGTCGCAAGTTCCGTTACTTTCTTGGCGCTTTCGTCAACGGCGGTTTTTGAATCGGCAAGTTTCTTTTGTTCGGCGGTCAGCACTTCCATGGCTTTGGCAACCTGCTGTTTGGCTCGTTCAACCTGCCAGGGATTGCGGCTGTAGGGCACGGCGGCCGTCGCATACAACAACAGTGTTGCAGGGCCAGCCGCGGCGTTTTCTTTGAAAAATAGTCGAGCGACGGCGAAATCCTGTCCCTTTTCGATGCTGATTGTGGGCACGTCGACGTTACCGGGTTGACCGGCAAACGTGACATCAACTTTGGCGTCGAATCCGGTGCGGCGAGTCAGCTTCAGGGGAATCAGCAATTGCTGGTCCTGCGTCATTTCCGCAGCAGCGAACGCCGGCTGAATGTGGAATGGTTCTTCATCTTTCATAACGCTGATCAGCAACGAGCTGGACGCACGAGCGGTTCGTGGCAAGCCGTTAGCCCCTGCGTGTACCAAAGTTGCAATCGCGGCAGCGTGTTCGATGGTCGCGTCTCCGTTTGCCGACGAACCAACAATGCGCACCGGAGCGACCACTTCTCCGACATCGGCAGCGGCAGTGAACACCATCATTGTTGTTGCAGTGCCGGGGCGGATGTTCGCCTGGGCAACGGATACTCCGTCAGGAAGGCCTTCCACTCGCAGTTTGATGTCGTCGTTATGACCGCCATTGCGATAAGCGTATACGGGAACCTCATACGTGCCGCCTTTGCGAAGGCTAATGGCCCCCGTATCTGCCGGAGCCTTACCATCGGCGGAAGGCAGAGAATCAAAGACCACAAGCTGGAAGTCTGCCATGGGTGGCCGAACGGAAATTGCATAGGTTAGATTGGCGGCACCTCGCGATGTGGCGAATTTGTCTTTGATTCGCAGCTGATACTGACCGTCTTCCGGCGCAGTCAGCAGAAAAGAGGGATCGCTGGTTAGAGTCGGTAGGTTTGCTCCTCCAGGATTCTGCTTGTTCTCGTCTTCTCGAGCCAATCGTTTTAGCGTTTCAGCTCCATCGGCTGCTTTAAGAACCTGTTCGACAATCAGCATCGGATCTGCGGCGCTGCCGAGTCGATGTGCCAAGACGTCGATTTGCCATTGTTCGCCCTTTTTTGCATCAAAGCGATACGTGTCTTCATCCAGTTCAGTGGCAAAGCTGCCTGTTACTGTTACTGGGACAGAAACGATTTGAGCCTGTTCGGCCGATTCTGCTTCGTTAGTAACCACGACGGCATCCTGGCGTATTGCCAGCGGTAACAGATTTCCATCGATACCAGAATACATCACGGTATCGAGTGACGTGGCTGAAGAATCTGTTCCGACAACTCGCTGATCCGCAGAAGCCAGATTGACCACGATTTCCTGTTTCTGCAGCGGTATACCGTTTAGGGTCAGTTCTGCTGGAACGCCCCCGGGCAGGTTTCGGCCAAACACGGTAACTTTCGAATCTGCGCCGGTCTGCACAATTTGTGGCGATGCGAAGTCAACGATTGGTCGCGAATCAATGCCCAAACGATAAGCGTAGTCGTTGCTGCCCGCATAAACTGTGTCGTGAATCTTCAGTGTGAGTGTTTGATCAATTGCACTGGTGTAAACGATGCTGGCTTCCTGCTGATTGCTGCGACGAGACTGAGATACACGGCGTCCGGAACTGTCAAAAAGTTCCAGCACGGGTTGCATCAGAGAATCCAATACAGCCGCTTCTGTGCGGAAGACAATAGTTTGATTGGCTGGAGCAGCGACTTTGTAAATGTCAACATCGGCACTGCCATTACTGCGACCGTTGACCACGGTATTGATTGCAACTTCCTGAGCCTGTTCCGGCGTGTTGTTTGGTTCTGTTTCCTGAATTTCCGGAACCGTGTCGACTCGGAAAATGCGTGGATTACTGATTCCGAACAGGCCGCGCAAACGCACGTCGTAAAGCCCGGGCTCAATGGAAGGGTCGACGGCAACGGTAAATTGGTTTGCCACCGCGTTGCCATTTCCGTCCAGTTTAGGAACCGCCTTTAAGCCTAGATGCGTGAACACCAGTTCGCTAGCTTCATCAAGGTCACTGCCCGCGGTAACACTCACGTCCACGCTGGTGCCACGCTGTGCTCCGGCCGGAAACACGGCCGTGATGCGAATCTGAGGCAGCTGTGCGCAGGCCGTAGCTGAGACAAAAAGCGACAGGCCGAATAGCAGAATTCGTTTCATGGCGTTTCGGGCGGGATGAGGTTGTGGTGGGAGCGAACTGTTAAATTTGGTTTTGGATGGCTGTCACGACACTAACGTCTGCCGTTCGAGTTTCAACGAACCGACTGGAAGCAGCGAGTTTTTGAAACTCAGATATTTGGCAGCAAACGTTTCGTGTTTGTCGTGAGATCGCGAGTGGCGCGAACTATCAATGATTGAACAGAAATTCTTTGGTGTTGATCAATGCCCACAGAATGTCTTCGTAGGCGATTCTGGGGTTTTCCTGATGGCGGCCGATGTAGCTGATCGCGACTTCCATTTCGTCAGGACGTGGATTTCTGGCAAAGACAACCTGATACAGTTCGGTCATGCGTTCTTCGTGGCTGCGTTCTGTTTCCGCTGCCAGTTTGGCGGCACGAGCTTCGTTTTTCGAAATCTTGTCCTGGACTTCTTTGCTGTTCAGCAGGTGCAGACTCTGTGCAAGATTGGCATCCTGGCTGCGTTCGCATTCGCAGGCTGTATCGCCCTGAGGCATACCGAACACCTTCAGAAAGTATGGTCCGTTTGACGAGTCTGCCAACTGAAGAGCATGAGTTCCTGCGGGCATGCCACCAAAGTTTTCTGATGTCATGGTTACCTTATGGAATCCATCGTACAGAGCTTCGGCGCTCAGGCGGCGCGGATAATATCGGCTGAAGTTCTGCTTATCGCTGGCGTTGTACTCATTTGGAAGCGAACTAAGCTGATACGTGTGAGATCGACAAATCGTGCGAACCAGATCCTTCATGTCGAAGCCTGATTCGATGAACTGTTTGGCCAGTCCATCCAGAAGTTCCGGATTCGATGGTGGATTGGTTTCACGCATGTCATCTTCCGGTTCCACAATGCCTCGATTGAAGAAGTGCTTCCAGTAGCGATTCACAAGAGACTTGGCAAAGAATGGATTCGCCGGGTCGCTCATCCAATTGGCCAGGTTTACTCGAGGATCCTGTTCCGCTGGAATTTCGAATGCTGGTGTGCCCAGTCCGGCAGGCTTTAAAGAAGCGCCAGATCGAGGATTGTTGGCGGTTGCCACGCCTTCATTGTGGAATATCTGTCGATCGCGGAAGCCTCCGGCAATTCCGGGAATGTTCTTCTTTCCGACTCGATTATAGAACGCGGCCATGCTGTAGTAGTCGTTCTGGCTCCACTTTTCGAAGGGGTGGTGATGGCAACGAGCACACTGAATGCGGATTCCCAGGAACAGCTGAGCCGTGTCTTCGACCTGTTCTTCAACCTGATCAACTTCGCGAAACCATGTCACAGCTGGGTTAACAAGTGGTTCACCAGAGGCGGTTACGATTTCACGGACGAATAGGTCATAGGGCTTATTTTCGTAAACACTGTCCCAGATCCACTGGTGGAACAAATGAGTGCCCGCCGTGTCTTCACCGCTGGTCTTTTTGTTGCGAAGAATGAAGTTCCATTTATTGGCGAAGTGATCTGCGTAGGCTGTGGTGTCCAAAAGTTCATCGATCAGTTTGTCACGCTTCTCGGAGTTCGTGTCTGCCAGAAATGTGCGAACTTTTTCATCGGAAGGCAAAGCACCAGTGATGTCCAGAGAAACGCGACGCAGAAACGTCGCATCATCACTGAATTCTGATGGGGGAATTCCCAGCAGATGCAACTTATTGAATACTGCTGTGTCGACAAGATTCGCGGGTTCCGGCATTTCGGACGTGTCAGCGCCCAGTGGAATGGTGGCTCGGAAAGTGCTGACCTGTCCCTGATAGCGAGCCATAATGGCGACTTCGCCGGCAAGATTCAGAGTCGAAACGAGTCCGGATTCGCTGCATTCAGCCATTTCCGCGTCGTTGGGCTCATAGAGGGCCATTCGTGTCACGTCTTCTGTTGTGCCGTCGCTGTAGGTTGCGATAACGCTCACCTGTTGCTCGGTGCTTTGCGGCATTACGCGAGCTTCCGGATAGCATTTGATTGCGACAACCGATGGATCTTCGTTCTTGCCGTATGGCATGCCCTGCTGAACCCAGCTGACCAGCATGCGGTATTCATAACTGTTGAGGTCCATGCGTTTACCGCCACCATGAGGTGTGCGACCAGTCGCTTTTGTCAACAGTAGGCTTTCGGCCGGAGCACCGGGGAAAATGCGTCGTCCTCGAGATTCTTTGCGGAGGAATTCGTAGTCATCTTCGGGATAGAAACCCAGCAAAGAAAGCTTGAAGCCATTCTGTCCGCCCGATTTGCCGTGACAGCCTCCTCCATTACATCCGAGCTTTGTGAAGATTGGCACAACATGGTTGCGAAAGTTCAGTGGTAGTGGATCTGCGAATCCGCTGACAACAACTTTGATTTCGGCCGAGTGCTCGCCCTGCTGTGCCTTGATTACGGCTTCGCCGTCGGCGAGCGGTGTAACGAGGCCTGTGTTGTCGATCTGCAAAACACCATCCGGAATGGTGGTGAACGTCGCCGTTCGAGTGACATCCGCCGTCGTGCTCTCGGAGCCATAACTCACAAAGAGTTGCTGCCGAATGTCGCGACTTCGAATTTGGACGACACCGGATTCATCCACTGGACCAATGGTCATGGCGACATCCGCAGCGGCAGACGCGCAGAGTCCAATCAACGTGGCGCAGCAAAAAACGGCGCTTTGGGCGGGCATCTTCATGAATGCAACTCCAGGCGGGTAACGGCATCGTGCCGTCGTGAAGGAAAGAAGTAGGTAGGTGTATCGAGGAAAACCAAGTGAAATACTCAGAGTCAATCGGATGGGCCGAAAAGCTCATGGCATAATTCATCTTAGCTAGGTTTGTGGATGATTCTATCCGCTTATATAGCCTATTTAACGTGGGGTAAGAGTCAAGACACTCGGTGGTCCATATTACTCTCGCGACCAAACTGGCGGTGGGGCAATGCATTTCGTATTGACTTTCCGGGAGAATCTGATCGGTTTTGGAGGCAATCGCACGCGGTTCTTGTTGATTGAGCTGACTCGCGTAGAATACCACCACGTGTCGGAAGTAATTTTTTTGTGCATCCGATTTGTGAACCGACAGCCAATATATCGCCATGCTGGTAACCAACCAGCTTCGCAAGACAGGACGAACCGTGCCATTCGCAGACATTGATAACGCCGTCAAAGCTCTAAGTCAGGGCAGAATGATCATCGTTGTCGACGATGAAGATCGTGAAAACGAGGGCGACTTTATTTGCTCTGCTGAGGCCATCACGTCCGAGCAGGTTGACTTCATGCTGAAGGTTGGTCGGGGAACCATGTGCGTTCCACTTTCAGTCGAAGATGCGGAACGCCTGAAACTACGCCCCGTCATTGATGATAATTATAACACGGCACCTCACAAGACGGCGTTTTTGACCAGCGTCGACCATGTCGCGGCTGGCACCGGAGTCAGCGCGAATAATCGAGCACGCACGATTCGTGAGCTTGCTAATCGAAATGCTCACCCGGACGACTTTGTGCGTCCCGGGCATATGTGTCCTTTGCTGGGAATGGACGGAGGCGTTCTGCGTCGTGCTGGTCATACAGAAGCCACGATTGATCTGCTGCGTATGGCGGGCCTGAATCCAGTTGGCGCTTTGATTGAAATCTGCAGTCAGCATGGTCATGGTATGGCTGATATGGCTGAGCTTGAGGAGATTTCTCGCGAACACGATATTCCCATGATCTCAATCGAAGATCTGATTAAATATCGTCGCATGCGAGAAAAACTGGTCGTTCGAGTTGTTGAAGTAGACATCCCAACTCGCAATTTCGGAAAGCCGAAGATGATCGGCTATCAGGTGATGCACGAAGATCAGGAACCGATGGCGATGGTGTGGGGAGACCTGTCATCCGTTGAAGCCCCACTGGTGCGAATGCACTCGTCGTGTTTTACCGGAGACGTTTTGGATTCTCTGCGTTGCGATTGCGGCGATCAGCTGGGATTGGCCATGCAGATGATCAGCAACGAAGGAGCAGGAGCCGTGGTCTATCTTCCTCAGGAAGGCCGGGGAATTGGTCTGCTTGCAAAGCTCAAGGCTTACAAGCTGCAGGACGAAGGTCTTGATACAGTCGAAGCCAATCACAAATTGGGCTTCAAAGCTGACATGCGGGACTACATGGTGGGCTTGCAGATTCTGAAAGACCTGGGACTGAGCAAAGTTCGTCTGCTGACGAACAATCCCAAAAAGACGGAGTCGTTTGTTTACTCGGGCGTTGACCTCGAGGTTGTCGAACAGGTGCCGATTGTAGCCGAGCCTCACGAATTTCGCACAACCTACATGGCGACCAAGAAAACTAAGATGGGACACTTGCTGCCGGACTAGTTTTCGGGATTCCGCGACTTAAAGGCAGAACGCATTTTCTTGGTTTTAACGGTTGTTCGTAACGATGATGTAGTTGCTTCAGGTTCGTCCTACAAAAGTGTGGATTGGGATTTAGCGACTCGTACTGGCGACAACGTGCGATTATGACGCTCATTATGTCTTGTGATCGATTCGGTGCAGCTTTGCATTATGTGGTCCTGCCAGCCCTGTCATTCAAGTTCAGTCGTTTTTATTAAGTCGGTGGTTGCTTATCTTTGCGGTGATAGTTGTGATGTTGTGGAAATTGATTTGCCCGTTTGAAAACTGTTCCGGAAGATCGGCCGAACGGTCTTGCTGAGAAGAGTGTGAAATCCGCGGGCTAATACGGTTCCGTTGATTTCGATACAGTTTACGGCGGAGCGGTTGGTCAGTCTGGGGGTATTCCCTTTGGTGTGTCCGAAATGAAGTTAAAAAGAAGTGACTTCGGTTCCACAAAGGGACTACTCTGCATTGTTTTGAACCATACAATCAGGGCGAGATTTGATATTTGATCCGGCCCGTTACTACGGCAAAGTTTTTAGCGTGGAATTACTTTCCAAAGTTCACCTGTCGTGTTTTCTGCTTAGTTATCTCGTGGCCTTCGGGGGCGAGTTGTATCAGTTGCTGCGCGGTCGTTCGGCGTTTACTCGCGGGCTTCTTTTGTTGTGCGGTTCTGCGGGACTGCTAGCTCATACGGTCTATTTATATAACCGAAGCTCGGAATCGGGTTTGCCACCTTTGGTTGGCAGCAGTCACGACTGGCTTTTGGTTCTGGCCTGGCTAACCGCTGTGATCTATCTTGTGGTGATTGCCGTTCAGGAAAGAGTTGCCATTGGCGTGTTTATTCTTCCAGCTTTGATCGGGCTGGTGGTAATGGCGATGTTTGTTGAGGATTCAGCGGCGACCGAACTGCGAAAAGTTGCGACTCGCCGCTGGGGTATGCTGCATGCAGCCACTCTGGTGATGGGAATTGGCTCAGTTGCGGCGGCTACGCTGTGCGGAGCGATGTATCTGCTGCAATATCAAAAACTTCGAGGCCGTAAGTCCATTCTTCATCGGTTGCAGCTTCCCAGTCTGGAACAACTAACGTCGCTGAATCGATGGCTTGTGGTTGGAACGGTTGTGATGCTGACAATTGGGCTGCTGACTGGTGTGATTCTCGGTGCGGCGAGTAAAATAAAGGGTGGCACGTTCCAGTGGCTCGATCCCGTTGTCATTGGCACAACCGCGGTGTGGCTGTTAATGGTTGGGTATCTGTTCTGGCTGTTAACACAGAAGGAACAGACTGGTCGGCAGGTTGCCAGACTGACGCTGGTTGCCGGTGGCTTTCTGCTGTTGACGATTTTCGGTCTGATGCTTCTGGCTGGTGGAGTTCACGGAACAACTTCAGCTGATGCGGAAACGACCTCGACCTTCATCACGAAAGGAAGCGGCATTTCTGCCGAATTGTGATGAATGTATTTGTACTAAGTTGTAATCACCACAATGCCGGACTGGAAGTTCGCGAGAAACTCGCGTTTGCATCAGAAGAACAGTTGTCGCGAGCTTACGCTGACTGGCGACAGAAGCATCCGGATTCAGAACTGGTCGTGTTGTCGACATGTAATCGCGTGGAAATTTATGCGGCGACAGATGAAGACAATCATGAATTGTCAGCGCAGCACATCACGGACTTCGTTTCGCAGTTTCATAATGTTCCGTCCGACGAATTTATTGGTTCCGTTCTTTCTCATCATGGACCGAAGGCGGTCGAGCATCTGTTTGACGTGGTTTGCAGCCTGGACAGCATGGTTCTGGGCGAACCACAGATTGTGACGCAGGTCAAAGATGCCTATCGCATTGCTCGTGAAAACGATTCGTGTGGCCCGCTGACCAATGTGCTATTTCAGCATGCGCTGTCTGTTTCTGCTCGCGTTCGCACGGAGACTAAACTGGCGGAAGGCCGTGTTTCGATTGCCAGCGTTGCCGTTGGTGATTTTGGGCGAAACATATTTACGCGGTTTGACAATAAAACCGTGCTGGTCATCGGTGCTGGTGAGATGGCTGCAGAGACTCTTCGCTATCTGAAAGATGAGGGTGTTGAGCGAATTATTGTCATCAATCGCAGTCGGCAGCGAGCCGATGCCCTGGCAAGTCAGTTTGGCGGTATCACTGACAACTTCGAGAACCTGGACGAGTGGCTGGCGAAGGCGGATGTCATTGTCAGCACGACAGGTTCTACCGAAACGCTGATTGATCACGAGCGTTTTGAACGCATTAGGAAAGCGTCGGATCGCAAGCCGGTATTTATCCTGGACCTTGCCGCTCCTCGTGACTTTGCTCCATCAATCAGCGGCATTGACGATAACGTATTTCTGTTTGATCTTGATGCTCTGGAAGCAACGTGCGAACAAAACCGAAAGCTAAGGCAATCGGAAATCAAGAAGGCGCGGAAGATTATTCTGGCTCAGACTGACCGCTTCATGCATGAAGTTTATCACCGCGCGACTGGGCCGGTGATTAAGCGATTGCGAGATCAGTTAAGTGATATCAGCAAGAACGAGCTGAATATTCTGTTCCGCAAGAATCCAGAGTTCGACGCCGTTCAACAGGCCGCTGTTGAAAAGGCCGTGCACCGAATTGTAAACAAGTTGCTGCATCCTCCTCTTGAAACGCTGAAGGATGAAGCCCGTTTAGGAACACCTCATGGTTTGCTGGACGCCGTCAAGCGGTTGTTCAACCTTGGGGAATGATGGCGACGCGACACAACGAATTGTTTTCCGTGACGGTTACACAAGTGCATGAGGAAGTGGCTGGCACGTCGGGCAGAAATATGTTGATCGAGCGAGGTTTCCCTGACGCAGCATTTCGATCGTCTCGCCGCACTTTAAACACACTTCCCCACGGCGACGATATACCCAGAGCTTTTGTCCATCACCACGAAAACGAGTTTTCCTCGGACCGTTGTCGAGATTTCGTTTCATGAGCAGCACCACAGTGTCGCGAAGTTGGATCAAAACATCATCAGACAAAGATCGCACTGGCGTAACAGGATTGATGCCACTTAGAAACAGAATTTCCGATTTGTAAACGTTGCCGATGCCGCAGACGACGGTTTGGTTCATCACTGCTTCTCCGATGGCAGACGATTTCTGAGTGCGCATGCGGTTCAGGTAAACGTCATCACCAATGGGCGGTCCAAGAATGTCGGGGCCGAGCTTTTGCAGATAGGCGTCTCGTTGCAGTTGACGTGCAGTCAGTAGACGAATCTGTTTGGGGACGAAACACACCACCTGCCAATGTCCCGTTTGCATTTGGACGATGGCCTGGTGTGCTGGCTTTTTCCAGATGTCTGAATCGCGGTAAATGTGCCACGATCCGGTCATTCCCATATGCGAATGCAGAGCCTGTTGGTTTCTGAAATGGATAATCAGGTGTTTACCGCGGCTTTCGATACCTAAAACCCTGCTGCCGATTACGGACTGTATCTCGCCCAGTTCTGCTCGACCGGTTGCGGTTTCAATGACCGCACCCTGAAGCACTTTTCGCAGATTTGCTGCGGCTCGAAAAATTGTGTCGCCTTCAGGCATCGATGCGCTGCCCCTTGTGAAGGTAGCCTGTCGATGTTGCCGTGAAGCCGACTTTCAGAAGCATGGCTGCCAGGCCCGACGCGGCAATTGGCTTGCCGTCGACCTTGGTTAGCTGCAGCGAATTTCCGGGCTTTGCAATTCGTGCCAGTCCATGCGCCAGTGCATCCGCTGCGGCGACAGATTCAGCCGACGCGGTTTCGCTGGCGTCGAGACTTTGTGTGAGACCAAATGTTGTGAGGTGCCGTCGCGTTCGGCTGAGATATCCTAGTAAACGGCCGTTTAGTGTGATGATCTTCGCTCCGGCAACGCGCTGAGGTCTTGTGGATTCCGGAGTCTCTGGCCAGGGCAGCGCGTTGCCCCATGGGTTAGCCGGATCTGTCGCTGCCAACACGGATGTTGTTTGAATCTGCGTTTCGCCAAAGCGGCATACACGGGTTTCGGATGCAACATCGGAGGGAGATTGTCTATGAGAACGCAGTTGGTCTTCGGCACCTGGTGCTGCAAATTGAGCGGCTCCGAGTCCGGCAACAAAGTAGCCACGCCGAACTTTACCTGCTTCTGCCATGGCCTTCAGCACCGGATACAAACCTGCAAATCCTCCGGCCACTTCTTCGCGAGCCAACATTTCTTTGGTCAGTACTCCATGACGTTCGACAAGTTGTCCGGCGATTGCCATCTGCCGTTCGGTAATTGACGCTGCGTTGGCAGACAGATCCGGAAGCAGGCTCCAGCGGCCTTCGGAACCAGGCAACCGATTCTGTCGACGTGATCGGAATCCACTCTGTCTTCGCGAATCCGTTTTTCCTCGATTCGCGGCCGCAGATCGCAGCGATCTGAGTGGCGTTAAGGTGTCGTTTGTTAGTTCGCCTCGCCAAACCATGTCCCACAGCAGCAGTAGCAGATCATTGGGAAACTGTCGAACGGCGGAAGTTATCTGATCAAAAAGCAATGCTCCCTGCTGCCGCAGTAGTTGGCGAATTTCGTCGGCCGCGCTGTCTTCGACTTCCACTGCTACCGGCGCCAGCGTGCGATAGTGGTCCGTCAGAAACAGGCCGATGCGTCCGTCTGAAGAACCCGTACTGTCGAATCCGCGCCAGATCACTTCGCCCTGAATGCAGAGTTCATCTAGATCGGCCGATCGAAAGCCCTGTACGCGCGCCGGTAGGATTTCGTTTTCCAGAGTTGACGCTGGTAGTGGAGATCCCTGAAGCTGTTCGATGGCATCCAGCAGGCCATCAAGCCCTTTGCGAGGCCGTGTGATACCGTGCCATTCCGGAAGAAATCTTGCCAGCGCATCGTGTTCAACCGGTTCGACTTCTTTTCTTAACGCGGCGAGGCTGCGGCGTTTCAGTAATCGCAGCACATTGACATCACACCATTCCAGACCGTAACGCCCCGGAAGGAATTCGCCGTCGATCACACGATCCTGCGTTTGCAGCAGTTGCAGTGTTGAAAGAACCGGAGCGACACCGAGGCCAAGTTGATCTGCGACTTGCTGAGTTGTGAACGGTCCGTTGGTTCTGGCATACCGCGAAACCAGATCGGTCAGAGCGTCCTGGACAGGTTCCAGAAAGGCGTCGGCGAGTCCTGGCGGCGGCATGATTCCCAACGCATCACGCAGTCGTCCCGCGTCTTCAGCTGCGGAGAAGCTTTCCTGATGATGCTCCGAAGATCGACCTGCAGTGCCGCCGGTGGTTTGAAATCCGAATGCTCGACGCGTGTTTACGAGTTCGTTCAGCCAATGACGGCAATCACCTGACCGCACATCTTCGACCGCACATCGTTGTTGAATTTCTGCCAGGGTGAGCGGACCAATCTGCAGTAATAAACCGTGCAGATCGTCGGCGTGTCTAAGTTTCCAGCCGCGCAGTCGTTGTAGTTCGGCCGCAACTTCCTGAACGACATGAGGATCAAACAGTTCGCGAAAGTCGACAGTTCCCAGCAGTTCGCGAAGCTGAGCATGATCCAGCGACAAAGTCTGAGCACGTCGTTCGGCTAACGGCGCATCACCGTTATAAATGAAGTTGCCGACATAGCTGAACAGCACTGCTCCGGCAAACGGAGAAGGATGTTCGCTGCGAACCGAGTGAATTCTGATAACGCGTTTTCTGACCTGCTGCAGCATCTCAACAAAGCTGGGCATATCAAACACATCGCGAAGGCATTCGCGATAGGTTTCCATCAGAATTGGAAAGCTGCGGAACCTTGAAGCGACCTTCAGCAAGTCGGCTGATCGTTTGCGCTGCAGCCACAGTGGAGTGCGTTTTTGCGGACTTCGTCTGGGCAGTAACAAAGATCTGGCTGCGTTTTCGCGAAACTTTGCAGCGAACAAAGCTGTGCCACCGATTTCGCGAACAAGTGCTTCTTCGACTTCTTCGGGATCCGGCAGGAATATTTCTTCCGGAGGAACATCGTGAGATTCCGGAATGCGAAACACGATGCCGTCGTCGGTCCACATCAGATCAACTTCGTCGTTTGTTTCGGCTCGCAGTCGGGCGGCAACCAGCAGTGCCCAAGGCGCGTGAACTCGAGAACCAAACGGTGACAGGATCACAATTCGCCAGTCGCCGACTTCGTCCAGAAAGCTTTCAATTACAATCGTTCGATCAGACGGCAGTTCGCCGCTGGCTTTAAGTTGTTCGTTCAGGTATTCCAGCAATGATGTGGCGGCAGATGGTTCAAGACCATGCGTCGACTGCAGACGCTCGATCGACTTGACTGCAGGCTCGGCCAGTAGTTCTCGAGACAGTCTGCCAATCGCCTGACCGAATTCGTATGGCCGCCCGGTCCCGTCGCCTCGCCAAAATGGCATGCGACCGGGTTCGCCGGGAGCGGGGATAACCAGCACGCGGTCTCGAGTTATGTCCATAACACGCCAGGAAGAAGCTCCCAGCAGAAAGACGTCGCCGGTCTGACATTCGAAGACCATTTCTTCGTCGAGCTCGCCAACCCGCCCGCCCGATTCTCCGTCGTTGCCAACCAGAAAGACTCCGTAGAGTCCTCGGTCGGGTAGGGTGCCGCCGTTAAGAATGGCCAACCGCTGAGCGCCTTTCCGCGGTGAGACGATTCCGGTGATGCGATCCCAGTTGACGCGTGGTTTCAGTTCAGAAAACTCGTCCGAGGGATACCGGCCAGCCAACAGGTCAAGTACGCTGATGAACGATGAATGCGGCAGTTCAAAAAATGGTGCCGCACCGCGAAGAGTGGCATAGAGTTCGTCGACATGAATCGATTCTCGCGAAGTGATGGCGACCATTTGCTGGGCCAATACGTCCAGCGGATTTCTTGGATAGTGAGTCGCTTCGACCCAGCCTTCCAGCATTGCTCCGGTGGCAGCGCTGCAGGCCAGAAGGTCGCCCCGGTATTTGGGAAAGATAATTCCGGTGGAGACCGCGCCAACCTGATGACTAGCTCGCCCAATGCGTTGAGTACCCGATGCGA
>JBDNFN010000045.1:0-14376 GCA_041689795.1 Fuerstiella sp.
CTCAAACAAACAGGAGCACGATGGCGAGTCCGACGTGTCAACCGAATGGCAGGACTCTGCGCCAACATGTACAGCAAACAGTGGAATCAATACTGGAAATTAACACTCACATAAAATAACGTATTCCCTGAGCGCACCCACCGTGCTGCCATTCTGTCGTGAAGGTGCATTCCAAAGCAGCGTCGAGTACACTGTTTGAGATACGCCCGACTTCCCTCCACCTCCGCTCACCGCTTCCTGAAACGCGAGTTTTCCAATGGCTTTTCACCGTCGAGAATTGCTGCAGGTTGGTGCTTCTTCATTCTTTGGAATAGGTCTTTCGGGACTGCTGAATCTGCGGGCCGCTGCGGCTCCCGCTCGCCCGCAGCCGGCTAAAGTCAAATCGGTGGTGCTGGTCTTTTTGACCGGAGGCGGCAGCCACATCGATATGTTCGACCCCAAACCCGATTCCGCAGAAACTAAGGGTGAGTTCTCGCCCATTGCCACAAATACGCCGGGCCTGTATTTTGGTGAACTGATGACAGGGCTTGCAGAACGCTCAAAACATCTGGCCGTTGTTCGTTCCATGGCTCACGCAGACAATCGCCATCTGTCGGGAACTCATAACATACTGACTGGCATGCCGCAGATTTTTCGAGGCGATTCCAATCAGGACAAATCGTTGAATCGCATTGACTGGCCGTGCTATGGCGGAGCACTCGATTATCTGCGCCCCGCTGCCGATGGATTGCCAAGTCAGGTCACTATTCCAGGGCCGCTGGTCGAAGGTACGTTAATCTGGCCCGCTCAGCATGCCGGTTTCCTTGGGCCGAAACATGATCCGTTTCAGGTGAAAGGTGATCCGAACAGCGACACGTTCAAAGTTAATGACCTAAGCCTGCTTGATGGAATCAGCGCCGGCCGACTGGAAGGTCGCTGGCGTTTGCTGAATCAGGTAACCGAACAGCGCAGTGAGATCGAAAAATCCAGAGACGTGCATCAACTGACTGAATACCAGGCGGCCGCGTATTCGATGCTTTCATCAGGGCGGCTTTCTTCCGCCTTCGATATTGATAAGGAAACCGCTGAAACACGAGAACGCTACGGCAGAAACACTCGAGGTCAAACGCTGTTATTGGCACGACGTCTGGTAGAAGCTGAGGTTCCGTTCATCCAGTGCAACATGGGAATTGTGCAGTCGTGGGATTCTCACGAGAACCATTTCGCTCGTTGCAGAAACGAACTTCTGCCCCCGACAGATCAGGGAGTCAGCGCATTAATTGACGACCTACATGATCGCGGACGCCTTAACGAAACACTGATCATCGTTGTCGGTGAATTTGGTCGCACTCCACAGATATCGCCATTAGCCGCCGACAAAGTTCCGGGCCGACATCACTGGGCTCATGGCTATACGGCCGTCTTTGCTGGCGGCGGAGTAAGTGGCGGCCAGGTAATTGGTGCCACAGACAAAATTGGCGCGTATCCCATCACAACCCCGTGGCATCCCAACGACATCGGCGCCACAGTGTTTGATTCGCTGGGTGTCGATCCTCGGTCACTTTTGCATGATCGCACTGGACGACCAATTCATCTGAACCAAGGAAAAGTGATGGATGTACTGTTTAGCTAGAAACAGTTCTGAAATTGCCAACATACAAGCTCGCGGCGTGGGCAACTGAATTCTAGCCATTGCCGAATTCACTCACGTGCTGACTCGGCGTACCCATATTGAGAATCGCGCAGTAGTGGTTTTCGGAACCTTGCTGGCGTTGTGGCTCACGGATGATTGAATTGTTCAAGCCAACCGTTGCCGCCGTGACTTTTTCGAGTCTTGATTCCCCCGACTTTGTCCCGGAAAATGTGATTCGGCGACGCAGTTGTGGTCCGGATGATCTCGACATCCAGTCTGGACTCATCTTCGGCGTGCGATCAGTGCTGACCGAACAATGTGTTTTTCAATGCAAACCTAACTGGCATGCAGACCTGAAATAAGATGAGCCGCCATGACACCCCCAGCAGTGCAGCCAAGCGTGATCGAGACCGGATGCAATCTGGCCTAAGTCACATTCCGGCAATCGTGGCCTGAGTGGCCGTCAATGCAACAGTTAACAACAGCTAAGACGTCGCGAGTCCCACGCCCCGCCTGCGTCGTTAGGGTTGTTATCAGGCATTGATGTACAGCTAACGCAACTGCGTAGAATACCATTGCGAGGCTAACATAAACGCGTTCCAGCAAAAACTGAAGCAGTAGCTGACCGTAACCCCGAATCGTAAGACGAAAGGAAAGATTAAAGCAAAGCCCACACTTGTGATGGTCCCGCGGATGGTCATGCTAAGTTCGTCGACAAAAATTGACTTGTAATTCAGTTCGCGTCTGAGCACAGGAACACCAGGGCAGCGAAAACCGATGATCAACGAACGTAGTGCCAGAACGGCAAGAACTCCCGATAGCTGAGTTTCGTTATAGAACAGTGCTGCTGGCCAGGCACACGCGGCGGCACCCGATGTCAGGCCGATATCGCGATACAATGTAATCCACCAGCCGGTACTGAGATATTCTTTCTGAGTTGCATTTGGATGACGAATCAACGCGGACTGAACACCCATGTCGGACAGCCATTCCCAGGTCGTCATGAATGCCAGAGCTGTTCCCAGAATGCCAAAAGCTTCCGGAGCCAGAAGTCTGGTCAACAAAAGGTTACTTCCAAGCCGCAGCACCATTCCGCACATTTGCGAAATGCTCATTCACCCTAGCCCGGCCGCACCTTGACGCGCATCAACGGATCGTTTCGCAAAGGGACGCTTCAGGAATGAAACATGGTGTATCCGGATCGTATTTCTAACAGGCCGACGCTCGACAATGCCTTACAACGTTTCTTTAGTCTGCTCAGTTCTTCAGTGCAGTTGCTTGTTCGTGAACGGTCAGGATCTCTGCAGGCGGACAGCAGTGGCTTTTATACGTTAGCAACTTCCTGTTGCAGTTCTTTGTCTACCGTTTTTTATTACGGCGTGCGGCGAACGTGCGTTGATTGTTGACGGAATCTTTGCAACACCTGATAGCCACCGCTTTTGCTAACGCCGCGCCCGGCCGAAAACGGGTCTTTGTAATACCGTCAGTTGGCACCGACGCAGGAAGCTTGGAAACGCGGCATCTTCGTAGCGGGGCATTAGCGCCGTGGCGGCCTGTATGTATCCGCCCAGAATTCAGGATCGTTCCAGTATGCGATAGGCCGTGATGCCGACACCTGAAGGACGGGTTATTCCCCCTCTAGTTCACCAAGTACTTCCATCATCTTCAGCTGCTTCATCTTGCGATAAAGGTTGGACCGATGCAGTCCCAGCAACTTGGCGGCGTCTGTCATGTTGCTGCCAACCTGCTTGACTCCTCGACGAATAAAGTCTTTCTGGAATTCTCGGGTTGCGTTGTCCAAGCCAAGATCAAGCGAAAACTGAGTGCCGCCGTCATGCTCAGGGCTGAGTATGAAAGCCAGGTCGTCGACATCAACTCGATCGTTCGGCGCCAAAAAAGCGACGCGTTCCATTAGATTACGAAGTTCGCGAATATTGCCGGGCCATGCGTGAGCCTGAAGTCGGCGTCGAGCATCCGATGTCAGTTGCAATGAAGGACGACGGGCCTGACCGGCAAAGCGGTGCAGAAAATGTTCGGCCAATAAGAGTATGTCTTCAGGCCGGTCACGCAATGGAGGCAGGTCTAATGTGACAACGCTGATTCGATAGTACAGGTCTTCACGAAAACGTTTTTCTCGCACTGCTTCGACGAGATTAGAATTCGTCGCGGCAACGATTCGTACGTCAATCGGAATGATGCTGGAACCACCAACTCGAGTAATTTCTTTCTGTTCAAGGACACGAAGCAGTTTCGCCTGACCACCCAGACTCAAGTCGCCAATTTCATCAAGGAACAGTGTTCCTCCGTCGGCTAACTGAAATTTTCCCTGCCGAGCATCACGCGCGTCCGTAAACGCGCCCTGTTCGTGGCCAAACAGTTCGCTTTCGAGCAACGATTCTGGAATCGCCGCGCAGTTGACGGCCACAAACGGACTGTTCGCCCGAGCACCACCAAAGTGAATGGCATTGGCGACAACTTCCTTGCCCGTACCGCTTTCGCCCAACACCAGCACTGGCAGGTCGGTCGATGCCAGTCGCCTCACCGTATCGCGCAAAGCACTGACAGAAGAACTTGTTCCGACAATCTCAACCTGGCTGGCAAATTTTTCGGCCAGCTGATCGCGGCTTCGATTCAGCAGACTTCGTTCGCGAAGATTGCGGACCGCGACCGCCGCCTGCGTACCAAGCTGAGCCAGGCATTCCACGTCATCGTCGCTGAACGAACGGCCGTCGTTCCGATTGATGCCTTCAAACGCGCCGACGATTTCACCATCCGCGTCTCGCAGCGGCACGCAGACAAGATTGCGAGTAAGATAGCCGCTCCGCTGATCTACTTCCTGATTGAACCGAGGATCTTCGTAGGCGTTATCAACAACAATTGCGGCGCCAGTTCTAAGCGTCTCACCGACAATGCCGCCTTTAGCTGGTAAACGCAGCGAACCGCTGGCCACGCCTAAGGCAGGACGCGCTTCGAGTTCATTGCGTTCTTTATCCCACAGAAAAATGCTGCTGCGGTCGCAGTCCAGTAAGCGAGTGGCTTCTTTGGCGATCAGATCCAGCAGTGGAGCCGTTTCCTCAGCCGCCGACAACCGCGAGGCGATGTCCAGCGTGGACTTAAGACGATCAACATGACGCCTGGATTCTAACTGTTGATTTGCCAGGCTAATTGCCAGGCTAAGCGAACGAGCCGACAAAAGTCCAGACATGCCCAGACTATCATCCGCTTTGCGGCTTGCTCCGACCAGCAGGTCACCACCACCGTTGGCTTCGGCCAGCGGAAAACAAAACGAAGACCAGCCGTCTCCAGCATCCTGAATTGCGGCCAAACGCTTTTCTAGACAGTCGTTCCACAACTGAGTGGGACGTTTTGCCAGCGAATGGCGTCCATGCTCAGCGACGGTTTGCCATTCCGGCCCCGGAATCACCTTAATCACCGACAGCCATTGCACCGCCAGTTCCGTAGCCAGTTCGGACAGTTCCCTTGTCAGAAAGTCCTTCACAGACGGCGTTCGGGCCGCTTCTGCCAACTGACGCCCACACAGTTCAATCAACGTGCTGCAGCTGCCGCCTGTCGCTGACTGAACCGTTTCACTCCATCGAATCCATGTTATCGCAGACAAGCGGAAACCTCTCACTGATCGTTTGATATCAATGCGGCGCACAATTGCGCCATCGACCTGATACAAGTTGAAGAGTAGAAACATCGTTTTGAAAGTCAATTCGTTCTAACGAACGATTTGGATGTTCAATCTGACACGAGCACGGAAAACACGGCCCCGGGAAGTGTAGCGGTTATGACGGCTATTCGTATGTGGCCGGATGGCCGTCGATAGGCGGGTGTTTCTTTAGTGGCGGCAATTTCTGCCGGTGTTCAGTCAACCGTTCGGTCCAGGCTACCGATAGTGCTTGTGACGCCACTTTGTGAGTGACTCGTCGGACGCAGAAGTCAAAACGTAAATATCTTAATGTAGTGGATAACCATGTCTCAATCAACCAGCAGCAGAACTCGTGCCGGCTCTCGTGTACAGACTCCGTTGGAGACGTATCTTCGAGAGATCAACGAAACGGCCCTGTTGACGGCTGATGAAGAAAAATCACTTTCACGATCAATTTCAGCAGGCGACGCATCAGCTCGCGATCGGATGGTCCGAGCAAATCTGAGGCTCGTTGTGAATATTGCTCGCGGCTATTCCGGCAAAGGTCTGCCTCTCCAGGATCTGATCGAAGAAGGTAACCTTGGACTGCTGCGAGCCGTCGAGGGCTTCGACCCCGACATGAACACGCGCTTCAGTACATACGCAAGTTACTGGATCAAACAATCCATCAAGCGTGCTCTCGTCAATACGGCAAAGACAATTCGCGTGCCGGCATACATGGTCGAACTGCTATCAAAGTGGCGTCGAGCATCATCGAAACTGGCAGAAGAGCTGAAACGCGTTCCGACCCCGGAAGATATCGCCAACGAAATGGGGATCCCCCAAAAGAAACTTCGCATCGTTAAAAAAGCGATTGCTCTGTACAACGCTGCTCCGCAATCAGAGCAGGACGAAAGCGGCATGACACTGGGCGACATCATTCCGGATGATCGCACATTGGGGCCGGAAGACGAGATGATCAACAATGATAATCTCAAGCACGTATTCCGCTTGCTGGATGAAATGAATCCACGGGAATCAACAATTCTCCGAATGCGATTCGGCCTGGATGACTGCGAACCTCGCACGCTGAAAGAAATCGGCGAAGCCCTGGGATTGACTCGTGAACGTGTTCGGCAGATTGAAGCCGAAGCGTTGCGAAAAATGCACCGTAGCCTCGACGGTGAATCTGTTTCGCTGTGATGGCAGATGACCACGCCACCGTAAGCTACCCGTCGATAGACATCAAGCCGCTGACCGGCAGTGTTGCGGTTGTGACTGGTGCCGCCAAACGGCTGGGCAAAGAAATCGCCCTTTCATTAGCGCGGGAACTTGAACTGGATGTTGTCGTCCATTGCGGCAAGTCTGAAGACGAAGCCGCGTTAGTGTCGTCAGAGATCAGAAAACTGGGTTGCCGTAGCGTAGTTGTTTCAGCCGACCTGAGTTGCCCAAGGTCGGCTGCGGAAAAGATCTTTGCCGCAGCGAAATCGATCGGACAGATTCGAGTTCTGATCAATTGCGCGGCTGTGTTCGATGATGTGAGCCTGCAAAACATCGACACAAAACACTGTGAACAGCACTTCGCGATCAACACACTGGCGCCGTTGTTTTTAGCCCAGCAGCTGGCTGGACAGTTACACGAACTCGAAACGGGGCACATCATAAACATGTTGGATTGGCGGGCACAGCGACCACCAGAAACTCATCTGGTTTACACCGCCACCAAAGCAGCGCTGGTGAGTATAACCAAGGGGCTGGCTCAACAGTTAGCTCCGCGCATTCAGGTGAACGCGATTGCCCCCGGAGCGATTTTGCCACCAGCCGACCGTTCCGACTGGCACGCTGTTAGAGCTGGCGAATCGATACCGTTGCAACGCAGCGGTCAGCCATCCGACGTTTGCGAAGCCATCGTGTTTTTGCTGCGATCAAAATTCATCACCGGAGAAATTATACACGTATCCGGCGGCGAAGAGTTGTAGACCGTTTCGTATTTCAATTCTGTTCTGCCACGCTCAAACGCGGCGTATCTGAATTCCGGATGACAGTAGATACTCTGTCCGCCAGAAATGTAACTGGCAACCTCAGGCTTCGTCAGTAGCATTGTTTCCCGGATAGTTGAGCTGGCTGGGGTTCAGAGGAAAAAGCTGACTCTAAGTCGTTGCAGCGGACATTAGCTGGTCGAAGTGTTTGACCGCAGTGGCTGAAAATTCCGCGTCATTAATATGGTGTGGAACGCGAACGACTTTTCGAGTGTCGGTTTGTTGAATCTGCGATTCAAGTTCGCTGAACAACACACCGTCGGCTTCCGCGTCAAAGAAAGGTTGTCCCTTGGCATCCAGCATTGAAACGCCGTGTTCCGGAATAAGCATTGTGACGGGCGCGACGGATTGGTTTAGTTTGGCTGCGATCCAGAGAGCAATTTCACGATTTTCCGCTACGCTTGTTCGCATCAGTGTGATCTGATCGTTGTGTACGTGCAGGCTGCGCTGGCGAAACTTTTCAGGCACCGAATCGAGTGCTCCAAAGTTCACCATGTCGACCGCTCCCAGGCTCATCACTAAAGGGATGCGAGCCTGCAGCAGTTTGTCAAACCGATGAGGGCCTGCGGGAAAAATGCCTCCAACAACTTGATCTGCGACCTCGGTGGTCGTCATGTCCAGGACGCCTCGAATCAGTCCCGATTCGACAAGCTGCTCCATTGCACGCCCCCCCGCACCGGTTGCATGAAACACCAGACAGTCATATCCCCTGGCTTCCAGCGATTCGCGTATCGCCGTGACGCATGGTGTTGTGACGCCGAACATTGTCATGCCCAGCGCCGGACGGGATTCGGCTAATGGCGGTAACTGTGCGACCATGCCTGCCATCGCGTGAGCCGCATTGCCCAGCACCGTTCGGGAAACGACATTCAGCCCCGCAACATCAACAACCGAATACATCATCGCAATATCAGAACAGTCGACGTAGCCTGCGGTGTTGCCACTGGCAACAGTTGACACCATCAGTTTAGGTAGACCAATCGGCAGTGATCTCATGGCTGCAGTAATCAAAGCTGTGCCTCCGCTACCACCGATGCCGATGACTCCCGCAACCCGGCCGGCCCGACATTCCTGAACCATAAATTGTCGCAGTGCTTCGGCCATAGTGGCGATTGCAGTGCCACGATCACCCGCTTCGTCAATTGCGGTCCCGGACAGTACAACGTCGCGATGAATATCAGAAACCGTAGACTGCTGGTCAAGCGGCGTCGCAGAAGTGCTAACATCTACCGTGCGAACTGCGGCTCCCGCAGCGTTGAGGCACCGCGCCACGTAGGCTAGTTCCCTACCTTTTGTGTCCATCGTGGCGATCGCGTAAACATATGAGTTCATGAGTGTGCAGTCAGTCAAAAGCAAAGCAAGCGGCACGTATACCGCAGACAGTATTGCGATTCGCGCCGTCTATGTCGTCAAATCACATGCTGTAATTCCCCGGCTTCGATTGTCTTAAATGCATCGAAAACTGGATACTTGCTGCCGATGTATTCCGCCTGATACTTAAACAGGAAGGCGGTCAATTCATGAGCCATTTCGCCAGATGCATCAGTTCCTCTTCGTTCACAAGTTTGCTTACGTTCGCTGGCATCAAAGACAGGGTTGATTGCTTCCGTTCTTCTATATCCTCGACCGCCACCGTTTGAGCTTTGCCTTCGGTATTCAACAGCGTGAGCGTGATGCCATCAGATGATTCGCGAATCAGTCCCGTAAGAACGCGACCGTCGATTAACTGCAGAATCGAAGTGCGGAAGGCGACGTCAACGTTGCGATTCGGGTGAAGAATGTCTTCAAGCAATCGAGCTGTGCCTCGTGTTGCGATGCCGTCCAGTTGAGGTCCCGCGTTGCCACCTTCAGCAGCGCGTTTATGGCACGCTGAACAGTTTTTTGTGAATACTTTCTTGCCGAGTTCCCAGTCGCCTTCACCCAGGTGCAGTCGACGAATCACATTGGCCGTCAGGGTATCCGTGTTGTCGGTTTCCGGCGGAAGATCTGCTTTTAGCGAAGTAACTCGACTGGCAAACGCTTCGCCGTAAGCTGACAGCTGCTGAGCAATTCGATCATCCCGCAGCACCTGAGCAGAGGGCGTCCCGAATTCGATTGACGACAACAGTAGTTCTGCGCTTTTCGGAGTTTCTGCCAAAGACTTGACCAGCCGCGTGCGAAGCCCGCCTTCCAGCATCGCAAATATGTTTGTCAGCAGTTGCTGCTCGGCGCTGCGTTCTGTGTTGTGGTCACCAGTCGTACTCGGCTTTGCTGCATCGTGGACGCAAAAAGCTGTAATACCATTATCGACTAGTCGTGGTGTGTTCCCTGTCTGCAAAACGTCGGCGACTGCAAGTAACGATGTACGACCATGATGAATCAACAGCGACCGCGCCGCCAGCGATCGAAGCTCACCGCCGAGTTGCTGAGCCTCAACTATTTCTGTCATACGTTGAAGATTTTCGGGTGACAACGACAGTCCATTGTTTTGTCGCCGAAGCAGAATCTGAACGGCCGATTGTAATTGAGCCGTCACTCCCTTCGGATCAAAATCTGTAACCGAAACAACTCGCGGTGTCACACTCCCCACGGCTATCCAGGCATACGATGGAATTGAAAGACCGTCAATGACTTCCAGGTATGCTCGGCGCCCAACATATCCGGGAAAGTCCCAGTCAAGCGTCGTGGCGATATCATTCCGCGGTGCCAAAGCCGCCTTGATGACTTCCCCGGTCACGAAGTCTCGCACAACGATTCTGTTGTCCGGCTGAGGAGCGTCCGTTGGCAACCCGAGGTGTCCACAGACTGGAATCTGCATGGAAAACGGCAGCACAAACGGTCGAGAACGCAGAATGCCGACTCCCTTTTCACCGCCAGGCAGGCTGCTGATAAACGGAGTCTTCATTTCGGTCCCCTTTACCGCGTAACGCGGTTCTTCAGTCCATTCAACCATTGGCTGCGCATCTAATGAATATTCGCCCCACGACAGATCGTCGATGTCAAAGGATTGAAGAATCTGTTCGGACAACAGTCGACTCCATTCAACGAATTCCACCGGAGGCTCAGCTTTTTGGCGCAGATAGCCGTCTGACAATGCTGTCCAGATAAGAGTCTTCAGGTGATGTTGTCTGGGCTCAAGCTGTTTTGCGATGTCTATCAAATCATGGGCTGCACTTCCTGATGCGTATTGAGCGTTGTATTCGACAAGCCGCTCTGACTGTTCGTCCGACAGTGATCCATTCTTCACCAATGCGATTGCGAGTTCCGCAGCGGACGACGTCGTTACCGCCGGAATTACTTCGGCAAGCACCCGGCTCGCACTTGCAGGAGGTGACGAGGTCGCAAACCACTGAGCAACAGTATCGTCGGAAAGTTGATTCCGCAAAGCAATCTTCAACCCGTGCAACAGGTGAACGTCGTTTTGCGGACATACCGCAATCGCATTTACTACTTCCTTAGCGATATCAACGGAATTGTGGCGTCCCGCGCTGTCGGCAGCAGCTCGACATACAAGAGCCGACGGATCTCGCAGCCCCAGTCGTATCAAAGAATCGAAACCTGGATTCCCGGTAAGTTCAGAACAGACTCGCATCGCGTGAATCCGTGTCCGCTCGTTGCCTTTCTGGAAAGCATCCGCCAGCGTTAGATCGTCCATGGAATTCAGGCGTTGCAACACCCACAATAGGTGTGGCACGCTGGTCTGATTTTCGGAACTGAGTTCCTGCGGAATGGCTTCCTTGACAGTTGCCGCAGCAGTCACGCCGAGTCTATCGACAATCTGATCACTCGCAATTTGGCGGACGTTTTTATTATCGCTGTTCAGTGCATTTAAAAGGTCAGGCACAGCAGCGGATTGAAGCTTCAGATCGACCTTAGTCGCTGCTGGCGAATCTGCTTCTTCACCGACATACGAGATCCTGAAGATGCGTCCGCGTTCGCGATCTCGGCCAGGATGATCCAGAGGAACTTCGTAGTGACCGATGATGCGGTTGTAAAAGTCGGCTACAAACACGTCGCCATTTGGCCCCACCTGTATGTCAGATGGGCGAAACCAGGGATCTTCAGAAACCAGCAGGTCTGGTTCTTCGTGCATGCGAATTGAAGCCCCCGTGCGGACAATCGAATTGCGATGAACACGACAGGTCATCACATTTCCGATAAATAGATTGTCATGATATTCTTCCGGAAATGCCGTGCCTTGATATTGGCAGATGGCATCAATTGCGGTGGAACCGTGCAGATGATCCATGACATCGGGGACGTAGCCGAGGCCATCATCGGGTTTGCCAAAGCTCTCGTAATAACCATCACGCATTAACAGAGTCACAGGCTTTGTGTGACAGTCAGACGTAAAGATGTCGCCATTGGCGTCGATTGTCATTCCAAACGGATTCACCTGTCCGTGAGTGAAGTGTTCGATTCGTGAACCATCAAGTCGAATGCGATAAGTGTTGCCGCTGTTCATTGCAACTTCATGTCCGTCACGGCCGGCAACCCGAGATTGATTGTTGAATCCGTGGCAGCAGTACAGCCAGCCATCGAATCCTCGGCGAAACGCATTGTTCATGCCGTGAGTATCTCGTGACGTGTCGAACGGGCCGTACAGCACTTCCTGCGTGTCCGCTTTTCCGTCACCGTCGGTGTCTCGCAGAAACAGAATATTGGGGATACTGAAAACCACAACGCCATCTTTGTAGGGATACAAACCAATGGGGATGTTCAGGTTATCGGCAAAGACAGTGACTTTGTCGGCAGTGCCGTCACCATTTGTGTCTTCGAGAATTCTAACCGAGTCGTGCCCCTCGCCTTCTTTTGCGGGAATCGGATATTCATTCGAACCGGTAACCCACAAACGACCATCCGCGTCAAATGCCATGTTCAGTGGCTTTTGCAACTGTGGCTCACTCGCGAATAGCGTGACTTTAAACCCGCCTGGCACCTTTAGCTTCTCAAGCTCCTGTTCAGGCGTAAGCGCTTCCGTAGGCCGCACAGTCGATCGGAACACATCTTCGTCAGTCGCAGCCTTTGCTTTCTGAGCGTAAACAGGCGACGCAAAAAAATATGTTGCGAACACGAGTGCCGACAAAATGGCGACGCCTTGAACGCCGAGACGTCCTGGCGTTTGTCCATCCGGTACTTTGTATTCGCCGATTTTTACTGCTGCTGAAAAATCGGTATCTGGATTATTCATGAGAAGCGATTGAGGAGAGTACGACACGTCTTTGTCTTCCATCAAAGTCAGCGAGCTCGGCAGCTCTGAGAATTCAGCACACAATCATTGCATAATTTGATACATACGATGACATATGTTGACAACTGCGATACTTGGTTCCTACCGGAAAAGAACAAGCTGCCCGAATCACCGTTGACTGGTTGTCTTAGAAAAAATGGGAAGACGCTTCGGGCTGTAAGGCATGACATTGGGGGAAGTTCGTTAGGGAATCACTAACATAACACCAACCTTCAGCCCGGATCATACGGCAGATCGGTAAGTCTTTGTGTTTGTCAAGTCACCTGATTGTTTCAGCATAGTCTAATGGTATTATCTGAAAGATCAGCTATTTCGCTGGAGTAATCGGATTCATGCAGAACGTCGTGCGGGACCTTCCCGGGGACATTCAGGCGCGGCTTTCGCGGCTGGCAGAGCAAATAGGAGTAGACGAGGATGACTTGCTACTGTCGTTCCTGTCTGCTGCGCTGGAAGCATCTGAAGCGAATTGTCGACCTCGATCAAATGCGAACCCCCCATCGCTGTTTCCAGACGATGCATTTACTCACGAAGCACCGATGAAGTCACATGAAACGAGTCTGCCATTTTCATTCATTGACCTATTTTCGGGCATTGGTGGTCTTCGCATTGGGTTGGAATCGGTCGGCGGCCGCTGCGTGTTTTCGTGCGAAAAAGACAAGTACGCTCAGAAGACCTATCAGCACTGGTTTGGGGAAGATGCCGCCGGCGATGTGATGGAATTGACTCAGTCCGGCAGCATTCCCGATCACGATCTATTGGCTGCCGGGTTTCCGTGTCAACCATTTTCAATTGCTGGCGTGTCGAAGAAAAACAGCCTTGGTCGCGCCCATGGATTCAAGGATCGAACTCAAGGCACATTGTTCTTTCACCTTGCCGACATCATCGACCGAAAGCAGCCACCCACCTTGCTGCTAGAGAACGTTAAGAATCTGAGATCGCACGACAAAGGCCAGACCTGGTCCACAATTCAGGGAACATTGGAGGAACTTGGTTACAGCGTGTTTGACAAAATTATTGATGCGGCCGACTACGTTCCTCAGCATCGCGAACGAATATTCATTGTCGGATTTCGCAAAGATATCTTCGGAGAAAACCCAGCGTTCTGCTTTCCAACGACGCCTGAAGGGCCAAGACCGAAGTTACAGCAGATTCTGGAATCAAATGTCGAGAGAAAATATACGTTGTCCGATAAGCTGTGGAACTATCTGCAGGACTATGCTGAAAAGCATCGCAAACGAGGCAACGGTTTCGGCTGCAGCGTGGCCAAGCTAAATGGAACGACTCGAACGCTCAGTGCTCGGTATCATAAAGATGGATCTGAGATACTGATTCCGCAACGACCGGGCGAAAATCCTCGTAGATTGACTCCACGCGAAGCAGGACGCCTGATGGGCTTCCCTGAAACATTCCTAACGCCGGCGCAATCCGTTGTTTCAGATACTCAAGCTTATCGCCAGTTCGGCAACGCTGTGGTGCCTACAGTGATCTCGGCCGTTGCTGAACAGATTGTGGTCGTAATGCGAGACGCCGTAGTGTCGAAGTCAGAAAACGGATGCATTCTGAAGGCAAAGAAACGTCGCCGCGTAAAGCCGGAACTGGTCACTCAGGAACTCGCTCGCCGGAAGCCGAAGTAGCAGCCGGCAAGTCCGAACGCAGGTGCCCGCCCGGCATTGCACGGCGATTCAACTCTTATTGAGTCGCAGAGTTAACTCCCACGCTTTGTAAATAATCGCTGCAGTGGTGAACGGCGCGCGAGGGGGCGTTGTCGGCTTTCACCGATTGAGTCGCCGGGTGTCGGGGTTCGAGAACGTGGCTCGGGTGGGAGCGAAAACGGCCTGGCCAGTTATGGCATCACCAACGA
>JBDNFN010000046.1:0-20662 GCA_041689795.1 Fuerstiella sp.
CAGAGATGTCGATCGTTGACGTGACGTACAGCAGAAAATACACCAAATGCTCTTCCGGTAGCCAGTCACGAGGCGACGGAGGAAACAGCCAGCTTGCATCCGGCTGCCATTCACGAAACTTACGGCTCATCCCTGAAATCCAACCAAACGTCATGCAAAATTAAAATGCACGGTCAACTGAAATCGTAATACTACATTACGTAAAGAAAAACCAGGCTTCGGAAGGTATCCGGACAGGCTGCTAGAACACTTCGTTCAACGTAAGTTCTGTTGTGTGAGCCACTCAAGTACCATTCACCGGGGCAGCTTTAGGCTCAACCACCGGATCAGCAGGCGCAGCGTTTGCGGATGTTGTTGTGGCAGGAAGCTTTCTAATAAACATCCTGCGAAAGTGAGTCTCGGATCCTTCGCTTTGCAACGCAATACT
This sequence comes from Fuerstiella sp., assembly GCA_041689795.1. Classification (GTDB taxonomy): domain Bacteria; phylum Planctomycetota; class Planctomycetia; order Planctomycetales; family Planctomycetaceae; genus Fuerstiella. Next base: position 428 of record JBDNFN010000046.1, read on the forward strand.
TCCGACAAAAGGCTTGCAGCCGGACACTTCTCCGGCGGGCTTCCCGTTGATCTCGACGGACACGCGCCCCCCAACGGCAACAACTCGGCAGCTGTTCCAATTGCCAATTTCCAAGGCTAGATCGGTTGCTTCTGTCGTACTGTCGCTGGTGGCATCTCCGCTCGGAAAAACCGACCCGGCTCTGGGTTGGTGAAGCTGTATCTGCATCGAAGTTGGCCACAGCCGAGGCTCTTCATTCGTAAACACAAGCACGCCACTGTTGCCATTGGGATCGACTGCATACTTCCACTCAAACGTCATTTCGAAATTGTCGTAACGTTGATCCGTATATAGAAACCCTTTGGGTTCACCGAGACAAATCAAATGCCGTTCTTTTTCAACGTTGACCAGCTTCCACACGTCGCCAAATGCAACGCCCGATTTGGTAGAAAAAACCTTCCAGTTCTTCGTCAGGTCGGCGTTAAGCATATCAATGCGGTCATCTGGCACTGGAGCTTTATTGGTGTCGCTTACTGGCTTCTCGCCGCTCAAATCGGGCGATCCGGCGGGGCTGTCCGTACTTTTTTCGGTGTCAACTTTCTCGGCGGGCTTTGGCTGACTTTCCTGAACCTCACCTTCGGACTCAGGCTGAACCAATGCGGTGGCGGAATTTTCCTGAACTACTGCTTGCACGAAGCCGGTAGAAGCCACCAATACAACAATCAAAGACACCAGATTTGCGCAGGTCCTGCGATGGCGTGATCCAGCCAAGTATTCATTACCGCTAGCATTCTCAGCAGATTTCGACATACGGAAGTGGCCGTCCAACCTCAATAGGCGTGAAAATGTATACGGCTTCTCCATAAATGTGGCAAAGACGCATTCGCAGAATTTCACGATCAGAATCCGAAGGTTCAAACGATGCAGCCAATCGACCCAGAAGCCAGAAAAAAATACTTCACGACCAACAGTATCCAATTTTCCAGACATCACACAACCGACAGGCAAAACCTGCTCAATCCGCTCATAACCGGCAGCATCTGCCAGACGCTAGCTCATTCCTGCACAAGCCACGTGACAAACCAACTTCGTTCTCAATTAGGATAGACGACCGAGTGGCAATTCTGATACCGTCGTGCCGATCATATTCGATGGGTTTTATCACGTTGCTTCTGCACGACGGCTTGACGCAACTTTTCTTCAATACACGTCGGCATGGAGGCCGTGATGGAGTTGAAGCGAACAAAAATTGAAAATGCGGGCGAATCCAAGGATGACGATGTCGCCCTGCGGACACAAATCCGTTGGTTGATTCGTCGTGACATGGACGAAGTACTGGAAATAGAACGTTCCAGCTTCGAATTTCCGTGGACCGAGGAAGAGTTTCTTTGCTGCCTTAGGCAAAGGAACTGCATCGGGACGGTGGCAGAACTTGACCACCAAATCGTAGGTTTCATGATCTACGAACTACATCAGTCAATGCTGCGAATTCTCAATTTCGCAGTCGCGCCAAAGATGCGACGTCATGGCGTGGGCCAGCAAATGGTACAACGCCTTGTCGACAAACTGTCCCAACAACGGCGGCGTGAAATCGTTTTGGAAGTTCGGGAAACAAACCTGAGTGCTCAACTGTTTTTTGCGAACAGCAATTTCCAGGCGCTCTCGGTCCTTCGCAACCACTACGACGACACGATGGAAGACGCTTACTACATGAGGTACTCGTTGCGGAACAACGACGCCGCCAATTTCACTCCGAAGAATCGGCTTTCTGAGTACGACGCAGCCTAACACGCCTGGTCGCCTGAGAAGATCAAAAAACTAATGGAAACGCCCGTGGAAGCCCACGGGCGTTTCTTTTTTGAATTCGCCGCGAGCCTTGCCTGATGCCGCCGCAGCCAGTCAAGTTGCATACTCGCAAACACTTATTTCCACCGGATATTCGTCTCCCCTGGTCCCCTGCATCACACTTGCGAACGCGACCGAGACGCGTCGCGCGCCGGAATTACGTCAACGTGGGCTTCGCACGTAACCATCGCTTAGGCAATTTTTACCCCTGAAGTTGTCCCGATCCGGCTTCATTGTCTCGCAGCCGATTTCTCGTAACAATGCCGCTGAGCCCACGCGTTGGAACAGGAAAGAATCTGAAAATGACAGTCATTTCCCCTATCAAGGTGAAGCACATTGATCATGTCACGTTGGTCGTCAGATCGGTAGACGCCAGCCGCGACTTCTACGTTGGGTTGCTTGGGATGCATGAAGTTTGCCGACCGGCATTTGATTTTAATGGAGCGTGGTTTCAAGCCGGTGCGACCCTGATTCATCTGATCGAAGAACACGACCGCAGTGGACCTGCTGGATTTCCCGTTGAGGTCCTGCTGAAGAGCAGTCGCAATCATCACTTTGCATTCGAAGTTGAAGACGCAACGGCCGCAGCAGCTTCATTGAAGAATTTAGGTATTGAACTGGTCGACGATGCCAAGACTCGACCCGATGGAGCTGTCCAGGTATTTCTAACAGATCCCGATGGTCACGTCGTAGAACTGTGTACGTCCTTCCCTCACACAAATTCCTGAGGCAGCAACTGCTATGGCCAAAGAATATATCATCACGATGACCGCAGAAAATCGTGTAGGGATTATGTCCGCCGTAACAAAAGCCATGACTGAACTGGGTGCAGATCTCCGTGAAGCCAGCCAGACAGTGGTCCGTGGTTTTTTTACGATGATCTTTTCCGCCGAGTTTCCGGACAACCTTGATCCTAGCGTGATCCAAGATCATTTGCAGGATGCTGGCCGCCCATTCGGCATCGATATCAATCTGAAGGACGTGAATATCGAAAAAAAAGGAAGCGTTCCCGAACCTGCCAGATTTTACACTTTGCGACTCGGTGGAGAAAACCAACCCGGAATTCTACGTTTGCTTTCGTCAACAATTGCCATCAGCCGGATCGATATCGCCGGAATGCATGCCGTCCGAACTGCCGGCGGTGGAGGATTTGAAATGGTACTTAAAATTGCAGTGCCACGAGATTTTGAAGTTCAGCAATTTGTGAATCAACTGAATCAGGTGGGTAGATCGTTTAATATCACGGCAGACATTTCAGATTACTCGTAAGCTCAGCGAACCCCCTTACACGATTCAACAAGCCCGTTCACGCGTTAGTTTTTACAGATAATAACTTACCAGAACCTAGCCGAGTCTTCACTAAAGAAAACGCAAACATTTACTGTTCCGCCCGAGGCAACGGAAAGAATTTCAATGAGCGAAAAAATCAGAGTCGCGTGTTCAGGTTGCGACAAAACATTTGCCTGCCCGGCATCTACAGCTGGTAAGAAAATAAAGTGTCCTGCGTGCGGTGCAGTGATCCGGGTACCAAACGATAAAGGCTCAGGACCAGAAAGCACACAACAGCAAACCCGTCGCGCCCCGTCAAAAACAGGTAGCAACCGAACAAATCGGGAACCTCCGTACTCAACAAATGACAATGATGATTTCGGCGGCGCAGAGTACGAAAACGCTGCTGCCTTACCCCGTCGTTCAAGGCAACGAAAAAACTCTGGCGTTTGGAAGTCGGAAAAAACCAAAGCGACTCACGAAACGCCTCATTGGTCGAAAAACATGAAGGTTGGAGCAGGAATCATAGTTGCTTCTCTTTGTTCCAGCGCGGTTCAGATAGCGATTAATGGGCCACCGAACACGCGAACAGCCGCCGGAAAAGGCCAGGCATTGGGGCAGGGACTTGTCACCGTAATCGGCGTCATGTTTGGCATCGTTGTATTGTTAACAGCGTTCAAAGCCCGTCGCAGCGAAAAATGACTAACTACCATAGTCGCCGCCACATGGGTAATTCCCCTCAACTGCCATCTTTTTGAGCCGCAGCGGGCATTTCGTCTCGACTGAATTCGCCACGACGCCGTTCTTTTGTTTGCAGCAGCTAGGCAGAAACAAGTGAATGCTGGTGGAAACGGATTCCGCCGGACATGGCTGCGGAGCTAAAACTTTGAGGGCCACGGAATGCGGATTGGAATGATGCAGCCGTATTTTTTTCCCTACCTCGGATACTTTGGTTTGGTTCACGCGACCGACCGCTGGGTTGTCTTCGACACACCACAATACATTCGCCGCGGCTGGGTCAACCGAAATCGAGTGTTGAGCAACGGTGCAGCCGGCTGGAAATATGCCCGCGTTCCCATAGCGGCCTGTGACTCCACAACTTCAATTCGAAACGTTCGCATCGCCAACCGAAACGCGTGGCAGCAGGAACTGTTCAATAATCTGGACGCATATCGACTGCGAAAGGCTCCCTATTACAACCAAACGCTTTCCTTTCTACAAAACACACTGACTCTGCAGACGGAAAACCTCACAGAACTGCTGGTGCATTGTTTACGCTCATGCTGCGACAGACTCGAGCTTCCATTTTTCAGCGAATCGTTTTCAACAATGAACCTGCAGTTGCCGGACACCGTTGGCCCGGGCGATTGGGCACTGGAAACAAGTCGTCACCTTGGTGCCACCCAGTACATTAACCCACCCGGTGGGCGTGAAATATTTTCGCCCGACAGATTTACAGCTGCTAATATTCACTTGCAGTTTCTGCATCCAGCCTTACCAGCTTATGATCAGGGATGCCGTGAGTTCTTGCCCGGATTGTCCATCATCGACGCGTTGATGTGGAACCATCCCAGCGCTGTCCGTGATATGGTTGGCGACTATCAACTGAACGCAGCGTGAAGTTTTCACCGGAAGCACGCATGACCAATACATTAACTGACAACCACGATGTTTATTGTTACCTGAAGCAATTACTGGAACCAGCCTACTCAGTCATCGCCGAGCCGCAGCCTGGCTACTATGCTCAGTGGAAATACTGCTACCGCATTCTTGACGGCAAACAACAACTCGCGGAACTCACTGGCGATTTTCGAGAACTTACACCTGGCGGCCTGGTTTATCAGGCTCAGACACTGATACAGCAACTGTCGAACACCGCTTCCAATTCCGTCCGCAGTCCGGAGCGACCGGCATCATTGCAAATTGCCAGTCGACTACCCCCTCGTCGGGATGTGCGTACCTGGTTTAGTTCAGGCCGAGCAGCATTTACGTGGCTGGTACGTGATGTTGTAAAGCCTCGCCGGGTGTACCTGCCAACTTTTATCTGCTGGTCACTCGTCGATGTCATGCTTCAGCGGTTTCCCGATACGCAACTGGAATTCTATGCTGTAGACAGACATCTAAACTGCACTTACCCGACTGAACTGATGGTAGACGATGCTGTTGTCGATGTTCATTATTTCGGACACCATAGTGAGTATGCGGCGAACTGTGGAACAGAAACAGTGCTTGAAGACTGTTCCCATTGTTTTCTACAGGCCACCGAAGACGAAAACCATAACGCAGAACTGAAAGACACGAGGCCCGGTCACGAGTCTCGGTATCGCTTTGGAAGCCTGCGGAAGGCCTATCGCGTGGCCGACGGAGGCTTCCTGCAAGGAACATTCAGCCCGAGCTACCAAGCTGATCCCCATCTGGAGGCATGGCTGCGACTCGCTGCCGTCGATTGGAAAGATCTGCGAGAAGCAGAAAATATGACGGATCGGCAGTTTCGAATCTCCGACATTTCCAGTCAGTCGCTGGCCGTCATTCTGTCCACAAACGTGAAGAAGGCTGCGGAACAAAAGCGCGCGAACAACGTGTTTTTGAATAACAACTTCGACTGTGGCACTGCGTTAGTAAACTTCAAGGACGAAGAAGTTCCGCTTCTGCACGTCCGGCATTTTGATTGTGCAAAGGAACGTAATTCTTTAGTTGATTATCTTGCTGCCCAGCAAGTGTTCACTTCGATTCATTGGCCCGTTCATGAACATTTATTGCAGCAGCAGGGAAGCATTGATACTGAAGGGGCGCTGTGGATGGAAAATCATACGTTCGCAATTCCGATTGCTGAAGACTTCGGTAACGAACAGATGGAAACGATCTGTGGTGTCGCCGCAGACTGGAAACGTGCCGGAGGGGCTCGTTTTCCACACCTTGCGGCTGGGTGAAAACGCGTAGCGTCTCAGAAAAGCCGTATGACTCCACGTTGTAAGTCGATGATGACAGAAGGCTTCTCTAATTTGTGACTGAACCCACAGGCCCAAGCTCGAGAAAGTTCGCGTCACTACGTTCATCAGGGCCATCCGGTGCAATCCACGACTCTCGTCCGCAAACTCAAGACGGCCGTCAGACACCACCAGTCAGGTGACGTGACTACGGCGTTGGGTTTGTATGCCGAAGTACTGCGAACCGATCCAGGAAATGCCGACGCATGGCACCTATCCGGACTGGCAGCACATCAGCGGGGTGATGAAAAGCAGGCTGAAACGCTGATTCGTTACGCTCTGGAGCTTTCTCCACAACAATCAGAATTCAAAGCCAATCTCGCTGCGGTACTGGTCAATCAAAAACGCAGCGTGGAAACAGAAAAACTCTGCCGTGACATATTGCACCGCAATTCGCGCCACGTTGCGGCGCTCACGCACTTGGGTACTGCGCTGCGCCAGCAGGGCAGACTGAACGAATCGTTATTGGCCTTTCAAACGGCAAATCAACAGAACGAAGATGCGAACTCGTTGTGCAATTTAGGCGCCGTACTGGTTGACCTTGGGAATGTCGCCGAGGCGCTTCAAGTGCTGGAAAAGGCGATTGAACTCGCTCCTGAGCAAGCACAAGTAATTCTTAATCTGGCGACCGTTCATCGTCACCTCGGAAATCGTGAAGCGGCTTTCCAAATGCTGGAAAAAGCAGAGCGGCTGCAACCCGCTTCGTGCGAAGTGCAGGTCAATAAAGCAAACCTGCTGTTGGAAAGCGGTCGCCTTCATGAAGCAATTGAAGCATCGAAGAAGGCCATTGAATTTGACCCCAGGCGACCGTCTGCCGTTTCGTGCCTGGCAATAGCACTACAACAACTCGGATACTGGGAAGATTCGCTGAAAGCACATTCTCTGGCGGCACAGCTTGATCCGAGCGACCAGCGATTTCAAAGCAGCTATTTGTACGGCGTCACATTGAGCCCCCTGCTGAATTCAAAAGAAGTCGTTCGACGGCATGCCGACTGGGGACGACAAATTGAGGCCGCAACTTCCGTCATGCCGCTCAAAGTTCGCAACTTCCAACCGGTAGACAGCTGCACACTTCGAATCGGCTACGTTTCACCAGACCTTCATCAGCACGCAACAATGCGGTTTCTGCTGCCCATGTTGCAAGCTCACGATCAAAGCAAATTTTCCATCTACTGCTATTCCGAGTCGTCCGTAGAAGACGGCATGACGGAACGCGTTAAACAGCTAAGCAGTGGATGGTGTCGAACTCGCGGACTCTCAAATACAAATCTGGCGGAACGTATCCAGCACGATCAGATCGACATCCTTGTCGACCTGGCGGGCCACACTCGAAATAACCGCCTTCCGGTTTTCGCGATGAAGCCTGCGCCCGTTCAGGCTTCGTTTCTCGGGTATCCAAACACCACCGGACTGTCTCGAATCGACTATTTTTTAACAGATGCGATTCGCGCGGCGGATGATGCTGATTCGTCATTTACCGAAACACCATTCGTGTTGCCGCATGGTTCCTGCTGTTACCGAGCTGCATTGTCGCCTGAGGTTTCGTCTTCGCCGTGCCTCAGAAACGGATACGTAACGCTGGGCTCAACGCATCGTCTGGAGAAACTTTCTCCTCAAACATGGCAGCTATGGGCTGAGGTATTGGCCGCCCTGCCGACTGCTCGGCTATTTCTGATCCGCGACACACTTAGCAGCGAAAATCAGCGACAACAGGTATTCCTCGCCGCGCGCAACGCAGGTATCAGTCACGACAGAATTCGCCTTGCATGGGACCTGCCGGATCCGTATTTGCAGATCTATTCTGAGATCGATATTCTGCTGGACGTATTTCCCTGGGGCAGCGGTACGATCGCTTACGATGCAATGTGGATGGGAGTTCCCATTCCGTCGATTATTGGTGATCGGCCAGGCTGTCGGGCGACTGCCTCGTTAATGCATCATTCCGGATTCCCTGAACTCGTCGCCGCCGACAGCGTTCAATATCTTGACATCGTGACCAAACTGGCAACTGATACACATCGACTTAGCTGTCTTCGATCGCAGATCCGGCCCGCGATGCAGCGAACGGTCTGCGACCAACAGCAATTCGCTGCAGATGTGGAAGCAGCCTATCGCAAAATGTGGAAAGCCTATGTCACTCGATCGAGCACAGATCCAAGGGGATCCGCATGAACAAAACAGCAACAGCAGTCGCCTCTAGGGATTCTGCCTTGTCACGGGAAGCCGGTAATTCGCTTCGCACGAATCATCGAATCGCCTTGGCGTTACTGCAGCTTCCGGCCGATTTGCGAGAAGTAAATCGGGTCTACATTGATTGCGTTCAAAAGCGAGCTCTGCAATCCGTTCGAGAAGCCATTGAGTGGCTGGGCCGCATTGTCACAGTATTTCTGCGTCACGACAAAGTCAGCGTGTTTGCAATTGAATCGGAAGGCGCGGTCGCCATGGCCGATTTTGTAACTCTTCAAGACGCAACATTTCACGTCAACGCCACAGGCCGGCAACAGTCAAATGCTGAACTCGGTCCTTTGCCAAATCATCGGACAGTTCACGCGTTTCTCACGGGACGTTTAACGGAGATATCCAATTCCGGCCGTCTACCATCATCGGAATGCTGGGAACCCGTAATTTATCACCCATTGAATCAGGCAACGTTTGTACGAGCTGAAAGCCTTCAGTCGATTCATGATAGTTCTACGGTCAGAATGGTTCATGGGGCGCAGAAAGTGTGGTGCCCGAGGCAAACAGAACACAATGTCGAATGTACCGCAAAGGAAACATTGTCATGAAGCGTCATGTCAAAGACTTTGCTGTGCTGGGAGGCTCACTGGAGTTCCAGACACCGTTGATCGTAGGCCGCCCCGGCGTTCTCAGACGCGACTCATTTCTTAAACGCGTTGAAGCAATTCTGGATAGCGGGCACCTGACCAACGGCGGCCCAATGGTGTGCGAGTTCGAGCAACGGCTTGCTGAATTTCTCGGCGTGCGCCACGTTGTCGCAGTGTGCAACGGCACGGCCGCTCTGCAGGTAATGGCGGTGGCCTGCCAGCTAACCGGCGAAGTGATCGTGCCATCTATGACCTTCATTGCAACGGCTCATGCTCTGCAATGGATTGGACTGACACCAGTGTTTGCCGACATCGACCAACGCACTCACACATTGGATCCGAAATCGGTGCAACGCTGCATCACAGATCGAACGTCAGCAATACTTGGTGTGCACTTGTGGGGCAATCCGTGTGCCATAGATGATCTGCAACAGATCGCCGAACAACACAAGTTAAGCCTGCTGTTTGACGCAAGCCATGCATTCGGATGTTCAGTTGGAACGCGTTCGGTAGGTTCGTTTGGTGACGCCGAAGCCTTCAGTTTTCATGCCACTAAAATAATGCACTCAGCAGAAGGCGGAGCCATTGTTACAAACAACGATGACATCGCGGAACGTTGTCGCCTGATGCGAAACTTTGGCATCACTGGGCTGACTCGAATTGAAAGCATCGGCATCAATGCAAAGATGAGCGAATTGTCGGCCGCTGCAGGATTGACCTCACTTGAATCACTGGCGGATGTAATTAATCACAACAAACACAATCTGTGCGAGTACCGTTTGCAAATTGATTCCATAAACGGTCTTCGCGTTGCAATACCGTCGGAAGACCAACAACTAAACTGTCAGTATGTCGTAGTCTGCGTTGATGAAGCCCAATTCGGTCTCTCGCGCGATGAGCTACTGCAGGTGTTGAGAGCAGAGGGTGTGTTTGCTCGAGCGTACTTCGCGCCAGGATGTCATAACTCTCCACCGTATGCTGGCGTTTCCGTGAATTGTCCAGTCCTGCTGCCTGTAACGAACCAGCTTCTTGACGAAGTGATTCAACTGCCAACGGGAAGCAGCGTCAAGACAGCGGACATTCATGCAGTCGCCATGCTGATTCGCGCTGCGCAAAAACATGCCACGATCTTAAGCGAACATCTGTATCAGACTGAACCATGCTGGCATCCGGCTGACCCAGCGACACCAATGCCTGTAACCAAGGCCAACGCCGCCTAGCACGTATGTCCCGGCCTTTATTTGAGTGGGAACAGAAAAGCAAATACGAACAATCCTAAACGGAGAGCAGCCGCAATGACTTATATCTTTGTCGGAGGAAGCCAGAGAACAGGAACGTCAATTGCGCAGCAGATGCTGTGTCAGCACCCTGAAGTGAACCCTTACCTTTACGAAGCCAGCTTTCTACGCCAACTTGTAAGCTGCTACACAGAAGCACGTAATAACTTCAATCAGAACTACGCGTGCTATTTTGAAAACATACAGAACCTGCGTGACTTCAACGCCGGCGTCGTTCGTGCCTTTCTTGAAAACGTCAGCCAACGCCTGGGAAACGTTGAACATCTGATTCTGAAGGAACCGCATTTAACAATGTTCTGGCCATACCTGTTTGAACTCGTCCCAGACGCACGTTTTCTAATGATGGTGCGTGATCCTCGTGACGTCGTGGCGTCAATGATTCAGGTGGGAGAACGACAGCGGGAAATCGGCCAGCAGTACATGTTTGTAAAGCGAGACGTTGCGGAACTCGCACGACATTTCCTGTCGTTCTACGAGCCGGCGTTTTCTTCAACGGATCAACGATTTCTGGCTCAGTTAGGTGTGGTGCATTACGAAGAACTGGTGAATGACCCACAGCAGACAATGCGAGACATTACGGCATTTACCGGAGTCGCCTTCGATAAGATCGACGTCGGCGCAAGTCCCAACGCCGGACGCGTCAATACAGACCACATAAGTCACAGTGCTACGTATTCGCCATGGATCACCAGGGTGAGTGGTAAGAAACTTTCAAAAAGTCGAGTTGGTAACTACACAAACGTACTGACCGACCGCGAAGTAGCAATTGTCGAACACGAATGCGCCGACTTCTTTTGCTGGTTCGGATATCAGCAGAAAGCCGCCTGACAATCCCACTGCAAATCGGCACTTTCACGTAACATATCTTCCAACAGAAAGCACGCTCATGAGTGTCACCGGAATGACCTCAAAAAACGATTCAAAGCGGTTGCGAGTCGACTCTTCCGTTATGCCAACCAACGTCGTTGATGCTCGCACGCAACTGTGTGAAGAACTGTTGCAGTCGCCAATTCCTCCCCACGAGCTGATTCGCAATCTCGGGTTGTACCTGCTGCCAATGGAACTGAAGCGTTACCTGTTCTTTGCCGAACTGTATCAGAAGTTCGTTACGGTTCCGGGCGTCATTATGGAGTTCGGCTGCCGCTGGGGCCAGAATCTTGCCACGCTTCAGTCGCTGAGATCCATGCTGGAACCGTTTCATCACCGCAGAAAGATAGTGGGCTTCGACACATTTGCGGGATTTCCAAACGTTGCTCCGGAAGATGGCCGAGCCGAGGCAGTTGTTGAGGGAGCATATGATGTGACGCATAATTATGCCGACCATCTGCGAAAAATCATGACTCTGCGAGAAACTCAGGCCCCTTTGCCAGAAGTGCAGAAATTCGAAATCGTGCAGGGAGATGTCAGCCAAACGTTGCCGGAGTATCTGGATCGACATCCCGAAACAATCATTGCCTTCGCATACTTTGACGTCGACCTTTATCAGCCCACTTTGGATTGCCTAAAAATGCTGAAGGGCAGATTAACACAAGGATCAGTGATTGGGTTTGACGAACTAAACCACGCCGCCTTTCCCGGAGAAACCCGGGCTGTTCAGGAAACGCTGGGACTGGAAAACATCCGCCTGCAACGCAGTCCCTTCAGTGCAGACGAATGCTATTTTGTGGTCTAACGATCCGTAAAGATACAACATGTCAATCACTCAATCAGACGCGCCGATCTACCGCCAAATCACCACTTGTACAGAATCGTACTTCGAACGCGAAGGCGATACGCCGCTTGGAATGGGGTGGCCTAACGTGGCCGACGCGGTTCGGCGATATGAGGTCATGCTGGACGTAATTCGCGACAGGTCCAGACAGGTGCGGCTTTTAGATTTCGGATGTGGCACCGGACACCTGTACCAATACATCCAGTCTCAGAACAATCTGAAAATTGAATATCACGGCATTGATCTGTCGCCGAAATTCATCGACACCGCGAGTGCACGTCATCCGGAAATAAATTTTACCTGTGGCGACGTACTGCTGCATCCTGAAATACTGCAAACTTACGATTACATCATCATCAACGGCGTGTTCACATCGCGAGTTGAAATGAGCTATGACGTGATGCTCAACTTCTGGCAGCAAACGGTAAAACTGCTGTTCAACAAGGCGAGCCACGGACTCGCCTTCAATGCAATGAGCAAACACGTCGACTGGGAACGAGACGACCTGTTCCATCTTCCTCTGGATACCGTTGCCGCTTTTCTTTGCCGCGAACTCAGCCGACACTTCATAATCCGCAACGATTATGGCCTATACGAATTTGCCACGTACGTTTATCACCAAAGTGGAATTTGAAGCGAATCCAAAACTATCCGGCAACGAATACCAACGGTGAGCGTCCGTAGCAAACATTTCACGTTCTCATCAAGAAACTTGCGACAGTTACTTATTTCGTCGACCACACGCAATCACCGCAATCTACGGTTGATCAAATACGACCGACTAGTGTCTGCTGGCAACACAGACTCTCACGTCTTCCTGTGGAATGGACTGACAATCTCGCTAAGATGGATCACCCAAGACATCAAGTTGTCTCACAACAGTCGCCGAGCAACCAATGTCATGCAGTGGAACACGCATCTCCCGTCACGTCTCTAGGTGCGAACGCGTTCAAAATTCTTTCCTGAAGCACAGAAAACCTCGCTTTTTAAATGTTTTTGATCGCCCCAGCTCTCGCATAGAAACTTGCTTCCTGTCTCGGTCGATGCTAGAGTTTATTAGTCACCCACCGCAGATTCCCTACAACATCCCGCCTTGTTTGAGTTCATTGAACCGCTTGGTTCCTGTACTTGAAACATTTCCTTCCGTCCACAAATTGCATCGTTGAATCTCAACGTGCGACGCGTAGACGGTATTGCTAACTTTGTTCAGCCTGTGATTCACTGGGCCAAGCGAAGCTAAGCATGCCTCTGAAACCAGCATTCGAATGCTAGGAATTATGAATTCGACTCGCCGGCTAACCGCCTTAATACTGTTTCTTGTCGCAACTATCTCGTACGCAGACGAAACGAAGCCCACTGAACCTGTGAGTTTCCATAAACAGATTGTGCCGGTTCTGCAGGCCAAATGTCAGGGGTGCCACCAGCCGGCTAAAGCCAGCGGCGAATTTGTAATGACAAATTTCGCCAGGCTTCTAAACGGCGGCGAAAGTGGCGAAAAGGCCATTGTCCCGGGCAAGCCCGGCGAAAGTAAACTGATTGCTCAGATTACGCCCGTCGACGGTGCCGCGGCCATGCCTCCTAACGGCAAGCCACTGTCTGATGTTGAAATCGAACTGGTTCATCGCTGGATTGAAGAAGGCGCCGAAGACGACACCCCTGCTTCTACAAAGGTGCATTTCAGTCGCGAAAACCCGCCGGTATATTCTTTGCCACCGGTAGTTACTTCGATCGATTTCGCTCCCAATGGCGAGTTACTGGCTGTTGCTGGATTTAACGAAGTTCTGCTTCATAAAGCTGACGGCTCCGGAATCGCAGACCGACTTATTGGACTTTCTGAACGCATCGAATCCGTACGATTTTCCCCCGATGGAAAACGCCTTGCCGTCACTGGAGGTCAGCCAGGTCGCTTGGGCGAAGTACAGGTATGGGACGTTGACAAACGCGAGTTGCTGCTGTCTCACAGCGTGACCTATGACACTGTTTACGGTGCCAGCTGGTCTCCGGATGGTAAGTTAATTTCGTTTGGCTGTTCGGACAATTCGGTTCGAGCGATCAATGCGGAAACTGGTGAGCAGGTTCTATTCCAGGGAGCTCACAGCGACTGGGTTCGCGACACTGTGTTCACCGTCGAAAACGAATCATCACACGTGCTGTCGGTATCCCGTGATATGACGGTGAAGCTTACGGAAGTCGAAACCAACCGTTTCATCGACAACGTCACGTCAATCACTCCTGGCGCTCTGAAGGGCGGAGTGAACACGATTGCTCGTCATCCTGAACGGGATGAGATTGTCGTCGGTGGCGCTGATGGCATCCCCAAGGTTTATCGAGTCTTCCGAATTACGGCTCGCAAGATCGGCGACGACTCAAATCTAATCAAGACTCTGGAGCCGATGGTGGGACGAGTGTTCTGCGTTGCGGTCAGCCGCGACGGCAAACGTATCGCGGCCGTGAGTTCGCTGGACGGCAAGGGCGAACTGGCAGTTTACAGCTATGAATTCGACACCAATCTGCCCGACGATTTAAAGGCGATTAGTGCGAAACGAGTTCGTGAGCGCAATGAAGCCGAACAAAAAAAACTGGACGAGTACCGTTCCAAAGACATCAAGCGAATCGCAAACATTAAAATTGACGAAAGCCCGCTGTACGCAGTCGCGTTTAGTCCGAACGGCAGCCAGGTAGCGATCGCCGGCGGCGATGGCACCGTACGACTGTTTGATACGGCAACTGGAAATCCAGTCACAACATTTGCTGCGGCACCCGTCGGCGCTGGCAGCGACGTGGGCAAACCCGTGGCTGTGGCTAAACTTTCCTGGAGCGATTCTCCGCTGCTGAAGACAGAAATGCTGCCCGCAGGAACTACCGTGACGTCGATCAGCGTGCAGCCGAATTCCATCAGCCTGAGCAACGCGTTTGACTACACTCAGTTGCTGATTACCGCCACGCTGAATTCAGGCGACGTCGTGGACGTCACTCGCCTTGCTGAACTTCAGCAGGATGGCGATTTCATCGAAATTACACGATCGGGTTTCGTTCGAGCAAAGGTCGACGGTCAGTCGAAACTAATAGTTAAGGTGGGCAGCACAACGACTGAAGTACCCGTCATGGTTTCTGGAATAAGTGATGCATTTATCGCTGACTTTGTCAAAGACGTTAATCCGGTACTGACACGGGTGGGCTGCAATCAGGGAACCTGCCATGGTTCAGCGAAAGGTAAAAACGGCTTCAAACTTTCGCTACGAGGCTACGACCCAATTTTTGACACACGAGCATTCACAGACGACCTTGCATCGCGTCGAACAAACATCGCTTCACCAGCCAACAGCCTGATGCTGCTAAAGGCGACCGGTGCTGTACCGCATGTGGGCGGCCAATTGTTTAAGTCAGACAGCAACTATTACGAAATTGTCCGAAGCTGGGTAGCCAGCGGTGCCAAGCTGGATCATTCGAAGCCTCAGGTCACGTCGATCGGTATTGCTCCGGAAAACCCAATTATTCAGCGACTCAATTCAACCCAACAGGTTCGAATTGTTGCAACCTATTCTGATGGTTCAACAAAGGATGTTACTCGTGAAGCCTTCATCGAAAGCGGCAATACAGACGTCGCTGTCACAAACAGATGGGGACTGATGACTGCTGTTCGCCGCGGTGAAGCACCACTATTGGCTCGCTATGAAGGTGCTTATGTCGCTACCACGCTAACGGTGATGGGGAATCGAGACGGATTTGAATGGAAACAACCGGAATCCTGGGGCGAGATCGACAACCTTGTCGCTGCCAAGTGGGAACGCATGAAGATTGAACCATCAGAGTTGTGCACCGACGCCGAGTACATTCGCCGCGTGCACCTGGACCTGATCGGTCTACCACCCACCTCGGATCAGGTCAGGGCATTCCTTGCCGACGAACGTGATAGTCGTACCAAGCGAGCTGTCATAGTTGACGAGTTGATCGGACAGCCGGACTTCGTCGACTATTGGACCAACAAATGGGCCGACCTGCTGCAGGTTAATCGTAAGTTTCTCGGACCGGAAGGATCAAAAGCGTTCCGTGAATGGATTCGCGCCGAAGTTGACGCGAACACGCCTTATGACCAATTCGTTCGCAAAGTGATTACCGCGGAAGGCTCCAATAAAGATAATCCCGCGGCGTCTTACTATAAAATTCTCCGAGAACCAGTCGACATTATGGAGAACACAACGCATCTATTTCTGGGCGTGCGATTTAACTGCAATAAATGCCACGACCATCCGTTCGAAAAATGGACTCAGGATCAGTATTACCAGACGGCAGCCTATTTTGCTCGAGTTGGCCTCAAGGCTGACCCAGTTGGCGGTGACAGGAAAATCGGTGGCACGGCGGTCGAAGGAGCGAAGCCGTTTTACGAAGTTGTCTTCGAAAAGACCGATGGCGAAGTTACACACGACCGCACTGGAGTGATAACAGAACCAACGTTCCCGTTCGACTGCGATTATGAAGCAGGAGAAAACCCAAATCGCCGGCAACAACTGGCGGGATGGATCTCGTCACCCAACAACGCTTACTTCGCAAGAAGTTATGTGAACCGCCTGTGGGGCTATCTGCTGGGAGTAGGCGTTCGAGAACCGATCGATGACCTTCGAGCCGGCAATCCGGCAACGAATCCGGAACTGCTTGATTATATGGCAGCAGAATTCGTCAAAAGTAACTTCGACATGCGACATATCCTGCAGCTAATCTGCAAATCGCGAACCTATCAATTGTCACTCGAAACAAACAAATGGAACGAAGACGACACAACAAATTATTCACACGCCATTGCTAGACGACTGCCAGCCGAAGTGCTTTACGATTCTATCTATCGTGTCGTCGGCGCGAAGTCGAAAATTCCAGGTGTTGCTGAAGGAACGCGTGCTTCCGCTGTGCCCGATGCGGGTGTCGATCTGGCGGACGGTTTTCTTGGAAACCTTGGGCGTCCGGTACGTGAAAGTGCATGCGAATGCGAACGCTCTGCCGAACTGCAGCTTGGTCCCATCATGGCTCTAATCAGCGGACCGACCGTTGCCACTGCGCTCGACGATCCGGACAATGCTTTGGCTCGTTTGGCCGGTGAGGTGACCGATGATAATCAGTTGGTCGATGAACTCTTTATGCGAATTTTCAATCGTCCGGCGACTGAAGCTGAGATCCAAACCACCCTGCAAACCATGGGACAGATTGAAACTGACCACCTGAAAGTCATTCAGATGCTGGCAGAACGCGAAACCTGGTGGGCCAATGAAAAACCAAGACTGGAAGGCATTCGAGCTAAAGAAACTGCCGATGCAAATGCCGCTTTAGCGACCTACGAAACAGAAATCTCTCCACGTCGTGCTGAGGAAGAAAAAGCTCGAAACGAAAAGCTTGCTCAGGTCCAGGCAGACTTCGATGCCTATAAAACTAATCTGCCGCAGCATGCGACTGCCTACCTGACCGCCAATAATTCAGAAACTGAATGGTTTCTCCTGGAAGCGGCGACACTGGAGGCACCAGAAGGCATAACACTGGAGCGACAGGAAGACCGCTCAATTAAAGCCGACGGAAAAGTTGATGCAGGTGCTTACACAATTACTGTCAACACGACACTCAAGGAAATCGCGGCATTCCGCATCGAAGCACTTCAGGACACGTCACGAAAAGGTAGTGGCCCCGGTCTTCCGGAGAACGGAAACTTTGTGGTGACCGAATTCGAAGTTATGGCAGCCGCTGCGGCCGCACCATCCGAATTCAAAAAAGTGGAACTACAAAACGCAAAGGCAGACTTTCTGCAGGTCGGATTCAATATTGGATTGGCCATTGATGGAAATGCAGGGAACCAAAATGCGTGGGCAATCGCTAATTCCGGAGGAGTAACTCACTGGGCTACATTCGAAACCAAAGCTCCTGTTGGTCACGACGAAGGAACGATCCTGAAGTTTGTGATTCACCAGAACCACAACGCGAAAGAGCACCTCCTGGGACGCTTCCGGATTTCTGTGACTCAGAAGTCAGCTCCGGGACTCAGTTTGCCGGAAAGCCTGAAGGCAATTGCCACGTCGAGCCCGGAAAAGCAAACAGAAGAACAGAAAAAGACTTTGCTGGATTGGTTTGAAAAGTCAGATTCTACCCTGATTGCAAAAACAACGGCACTGGCCGATGCGACGAAACCGCTGTCGCAAGATCCCGGAGTCACGACGCGCAAGGAACAAATCGCTTTTGCGAGTCAGGAAATCCCTGAAGACCTGCGACTGATTCGAATGCGTGCAGATGTGGAATTCAGCGCAAAGCAGCAACAACAGAAACGTCTAACAGTCGCTCAGGATCTTGCATGGGCGTTAATCAACAATCCAGCGTTTTTATTCAATCATTAGCAGGTCCGAAGCACATAGTCGATGATCGCTATGGCAAGAAATGTAAGGGTAAACTGAGGAATTTGGCCGCTGTTTTCGATTAACGCACAGGCCCTGAACCTGAGATCTACCACTCCACGATAATTCAATTACAGTTAAGCACTAAAACCCGGCTACTTCAGCCACCACAAAGGAGTTCGCGCATGCTGCACATTAAAGGCGAAGCTGGCAAAGACGTTTGTGATCGTGGTCTTGGACGTACGCGTCGAGACGTTCTTCAGGTCGGTGGTTCCAGCATGCTGGGGCTCTCGCTGGCCAATATGCTACAGCTGCAGTCAGCGAGCGCGGCGAATGCGTCAAAGGCAGCTGCGGATATTTCCGGAGGTCCGGGATGGGGCAAAGCCAAAAGCATTATTATGTGCTATCTACAGGGTGGACCGTCTCATCTTGACCTGTGGGATCCTAAGGAAAATGTCCCAGACAACGTGAAGAGTGTTTTCAGTAACATTTCCACAAAAATCCCGGGGATACAATTTACCGAGAACCTGCCTAAGCTGGCTCAGATCAACGACAAATTCACGATGATCCGGTCCATGAGCTACACGCCTAACGGGTTGTTCAATCACACCGCCGCGATCTATCAGATGATGACGGGCTACACCACGGATAAAGTCAGCCCATCTGGGCAGCTGGAACCGCCGAGCCCCAAGGACTTTCCGAACTTCGGCTCAAACATTGTGCGACTGCGACCACTGGACGAACCGATGCTGCCGTGCGTGATGCTGCCTCGTCCATTACAGGAAAGCAACGTTGTCGGAAAAGGAGGAACCGCAGGATTTCTGGGGAAAGCCTATGATCCATACACGCTGTATCCAACCGGTGACGACATGGACATGCAGAAAATGACTCGCATCAAAATCGACGACCTAAAGCTGCGACCTGAAGTTTTCTCCGTCCGGCTAAACCGTCGTGCCAATCTGCGAAACACGATCAACGCGGGCATGCCAAACATAGACGAAGCGGTCAAGGACCTGAACCTGAACCAGTATTACGAACGAGCGCTCGACCTGATCGTGTCCGGCCGGGCACGCGAAGCCTTCGATCTTGGCTCAGAAAGCAATGCAATGCGAGAAAAGTACGGACGCAACACTTTCGGCGATTCGTGCCTTCTAGCTAGGCGGCTTGTTGAAGCAGGCACTCGAGTTGTTGAAGTTGTCTGGCCCAAGGTGGCAAACTCAGACAATCATTCATGGGACCATCACACCGGCCTGTCGAACCGCATGAAGAACCAATCTGGCCCCATGCTGGACGGAGCCGTTTCCGGGCTAATCGCGGACCTCGACGAAAGAGGCCTGCTGGAAGAAACCCTGGTTGTGGTTGTCGGCGAATTCGGTCGCAGCCCACAGCGCGGCGTCAGTACTTCCGGAAACGGAAACAGCGACGATGGTCGAGACCACTGGCCCTATTGTTACACCGGCATCGTGGCGGGTGCTGGCGTTAAACGCGGCAACGTTCACGGCAAGTCCGACAAAACCGCGTCGGCTCCGCTGGAAGACGCAGTGCATCCTCAGGAACTGCTTGCGTCAATCTATCATTCGTTCGGCATCGATCCCGAAACAATTGTTTACAACCATCTGAACCAGCCACGTGAACTGGTGAAGGGCGAGGCCGTTCATTCCTTCTTTGCGTAACGCTGGTCTCGTATCCAAAACTTCAAATCAAAAGCCTCGCCAGGTTACCCACTGGCGAGGCTTTCTGCGTTTCAGGATTAGTTTGTATGGCCGGATTCACTGTTCCGTAATTAGCCACGACATCAGTTTCTCGATGTCCTTCTGGCGTGCTCCCCGAATTCGGTACCAGTTAGAATGAGAGTCTTCAGAGCCCAATTCCGGGCGAGGAGATTTTAATGAGCACTACGAAACGAAAACGTCGCAGCCCAGAGCAAGTTGTGAAGGGTTTAGCGGAAGGTGAGTC
>JBDNFN010000047.1:0-19121 GCA_041689795.1 Fuerstiella sp.
CTGCACGTCCTTCACCACCGATCGGTGACATTGCTCCCACACCGCCGACCAGTTTCGGAGCAATGAACACATGAACCTCGTCAATAAGATCTGCATCAAAAAACGAGCCCATTAAACCGCTGCCGGCTTCAACTAGAACATTCGTACATTCACGCCGACCAAGTTCCGTCAACAATTCGACAACTCGTTCTGCCCGGCCGTGGCCCTGTGCCGCGTGAACATCAACGCCAATCGCTCTAAGCCGCTGAACATGTTCGTCGCCCGCATGGTTTGCAGCCACAGAAAGCATCACGGGAGCCATGCTAATCGTTTTCAACAATTGACGATCATCACCTAGCGACGTGCCATCGGTATCCACAACAACGCGTAGTGCCTGTCGAGGCCCGGCTGGTCTGGCGGTGAGCAGCGGATCATCAGATCGCACGGTTCCGGCACCTGTAATAACGGCATCCATTCGCCCGCGCAACTGGTGAACGTACGCCCGAGATTCTTCACCAGAGATCCACTTGGAATGTCCCGTCCGCGCTGCAATCCGGCCGTCCAGAGTCATCGCCCACTTGGCATGAACCCATGGTAATCGCTGCAGCATCAACTTTCGAAACGGAGCGATCAACTGCTGAGCTTCTTCTTGGCACATCCCTACGGATACTTCAATTCCGGCTGCGCGAAGCTTTGCGATCCCTTTGCCGGCAACATGCGCGGCCGGATCTTCACAACCGACAACCACTTTACTGAAACCAGCGACAATGACGGCATCCGCACACGGCGGCGTTTTGCCGTGATGGCTGCAGGGTTCCAGCGTCACAAACAATTGCGCGCCGCGAGTTTGATTTCCCGCGGCGGCAATTGCATTAATTTCTGCGTGACGTTCTCCGAACCGCTGATGAAATCCCTCAGCTATTAATTGTCGCTCGCTGTCAACAATCACGGCGCCGACGGCTGGATTTGGCTCCACCCAGCCGACGCCCTGTGCGGCAATCGACAATGCTCGCCGCATGATGCTGGCATCATCTGCGAACACGCCGACGGAAGACGGAAACATCTCGCGATCTGTCAAGTGCTCGCTCAATCCTGTCCAGGAACCCACAGCTTGCCAGCGCCTTCGCTACCGGCCTTTTCGCCATCAGGAGTCCAAAGACCTTCTCTTGCACCGACACCGCTGGATGCCGTTTCAAGCTGACTAAGCAGATGGTCGCAACCGCTGTTGATCAATTCTTCGCGGATGACTTCTTCGATCTCCGGAATTTTGATGAAGTAGCGTTCACGGATTTCGTTCAGCAACTCGGGCAATTCTGGATCATGCGGATTATCCAGACGACAGCTGAGTTCGCGAATATCCAGTTCCAGTCGTGTTCTGAATGCATCAGGCTCGTCTTCTGCAACCTCTCGAGCGTCATCGAAACACTGCGAGGCCAGCTTTAAGTCGTTCTTCTCGCGAGCCACCGTTGCACGAAGCAGGTGTCCACGCATCGGGCTGAATTTTTTCAATGCGTCCGGACGTTTCACCAGTTCCTCAATCGCGATTCCCAACAGACGCAGGTGGCGGACCAGGGTAATTCTGTTCGCGAATTCGATCACCTGTTCGTCAGTCAGTTTTTCAGCCGTCAGTCGACCAAACTGCAACAATGGCAACGACGTAATAGACTGCCCCGTTTCCGGTTCGATTGGCGAAGGCGCTGGAATACCCAGACGACTGCGAATATCGGACAAGTCCGGGTCGTAGCCCATCCGGTTACAGATCACATCCAATACAACAACGCTGCCGGCAACCTTGACCAGGTTGTTTGCATCTTTTGCGAACTCCAGCGGACTGCTGCCACTCAATGATTCCAATGGCGATTCGAGCCACTGCTGCAGAGCATCCGCCAGACGGATTCGGTCCAGAGATCGGAAGTGGCTGGCGCCAAGTTTGTCAGCGTGATGAATCTTCCAGTCAAACAGCCGACATGGTCGCGGCATTCTGGAAAGCTGACTTCGATCGCTATCTTCCGGATCACTCGCAAGCTCCCCCGCCATTTCGCGAAACGCAGCCGCGGCGGCGTCAATTTCGCTGTCCAGTGCCACAATCAAAACTCGTGGCGTCCCATTGTTTGAGCCGTCGTGATCCAGCACCGTCACGTCTGCAACAACGTCGGGAAGGTTGTTGGGATCCAGCTTGTCAGCCAGTGCTTCGGTCAGCAATTCGTATTCGGCGGCAATTCGACTGCCATCGCCCTGCTCTTCGGCTTCAGAACTTTGAACTCGAGCAAACCGAGCGTCGTTATCCAAAGCGGTCAGCAACGCTGACACAGAATGCACGGGGACAGCCTGTTGAACAACGCCATAGCCTTCTTCAGAAACTTCCAGATCCAGCAACTGAGCCAACGCCTGCGCTTCAACGGCGCTATCGTATTCGTCAATCAGCTCCGCTGCTTTGTGCAGCGCTGCGGCAGCTTCCTTCAGACGACCGTCCCATGCATGGAACAGGCCAAGGTTGTGCCATAGTGCTCCGTTTTGAGGAAGCTTTTCAACCAAACGTGTGTACAGAATCGCGGCCGGTTCCCAACAGCCAACCTGACTGACTTTGCGAGCCCGCATTTCTTCTTTGGCAAGTGCTTCGTCTTCGATTTCAACGGGCAGCAACGAAAATCGACCACGAAACGGATAAGGAATCGTGCGTTGCGATTCAAAATTCGCCAGCTGCATCAACAGCGAATTGCGACGATCCGGCGGAGACATGCGAACGGCAAGTGCCAGATGTTCGCGAACAGCCATCGCACAGCCCATCCGCGCCATTTGGCCTGCGATTCCCGAAGCGAGCATCGCGATGCCGCCGGGAAACTGACGCACACCAAGCTGGAATGCTCGATGGACAATTCGGCGAGAAGCCGGAAAACCTTCTGTGCTGAGACAGATATCGGCCAATGCAAGCAGTGCTCGAGGCTCGTCAGGATGTTCGCGCAGAAAGTCCACCAACTGCTGGCGAGCTTCCGCATATTCTCCGCGGCGAGTTAGAAGTGAGGCCAACTGTGTGACCAGAACCTCTTTGTCTTTGTGCTGCATCAACAACGAACGCAGAAGCTTTTCGGCAGCTTCCGGCTGATTTTCAATCAGCTTTTCAACGCGAACCATCTCGGACAAAATGTCCTGACAGCAAAATTTCATTTTTTTCCCGCTGCCGCAAACACAGGGGGAATAGGGATCGTGAGCCATTGGTTTCGGCCTGTTTGTAAGAGTGTGGCGTAATCATCTGGTCTGAAGCAGAACCGCGCCGCTGTCCGTGGTGATGACGAATCGGAATTATCCGGTCCGCCCGCACGTCGCAAAGCTGCAAAATCTGCCGATGAACTGAATTTTGAAGTCCTGAAAGGTGTTTCTGCTGGCGATACGCGTTAGCTGAGATCGAGCAGATTGACCGGAAATGCTACCATGTTTTACGACGAACTGCACTGTCGACTGGTTTTGTCCGTAACAAAGCCCGTCGATTGCAACAATTTGGCATCCGTACGATCAACAACATACTCCCCAACATCGGTTGATCCACTGGATTTCGCTCAAAGGATGGAGCAATGGCAAACAAATTAGCAGAACCTTTTGGACCTCCTTCGCTGGCCCAAACCCCAGTTTTTTGCCCCGCCTGTGGCAAGCACGACCAACACCCGAGACGATTTGAGTTCGAATCGGGCCGTGGCATGACACCTTGGGCGCGTTGTGCCGACTGTAACACTTATTTCATGACGTCGTCCTACGACACCAATGCCGAAACAGATCACAGCCGACACATGGCCTGGGGTAACGAAGACGAAGGAGCCGCCCTGAACCAACGAAAACGCGACGGCTTTATGGCAACGCTGGACGCCATTGAACAACTGGGATATGGCGGATCCAAAATTCTGGACGTCGGCTGCTCCTTCGGCGGAATTCTGCTCGAAGCCAAAAAACGCGGCTTCGAATGCTCGGGAGTCGACATCGTTCCGGAAGCGGTTTCGTATGTTCAGTCACTCGGATTTCAAGCTGAAGTCTGTTCTTCTCTAAACGATTGCTCCTTGTTTTCCGAACAGAATCCGGTCGACGTGATTTCCGTTCTGGATGCTCACATCTACTGGCCGGACCAGCCGTCCGAGTTGCGTGCGGCGTGTCGCCTGCTGCGTGATGATGGCCTGCTGGTCATCCGTGCGGTCACTAAGTCTGCGTTTGTAACGGCTGGACGATTCGTTGGCTCAGTGGCGCCGAATGTATCACGGAAACTTATTCGCCGAGCTATCGCAGACCATCGATTTTCAATGCCGCTGAAAAGTCTGCTGAAGACAGTTGAATTGGCTGGATTCGAAGTTTTGGCTGCCACACCAAAGGGCGCTCAGCACACCAACGAAATGCCTTTAAGCGCCCGAGCCGCCTATAAGGTTGGTACGTTGCTGTGGCACGGATTGGGCGTTTCGGTGTCTCCAACAACACTGGTGTTCGCTCGAAAGAAGGCCACGTGATTCCGCGACACCGTCCGCCGTTCGGTACGTTGGCTTTAATCGCCACGGCACTGCGAAGCCTCACCGGTAAAGCCGACCTTCGCCGAATCGAACACGCATATCAGCACGCGTTAAACATCGATCATGCGATCTGGTTACCTTCCGCCAGATACGGCATCACGCATGCGATTCGTGCCAGCCTGCCAGCCGACGGAATCGTAGCCTGCCCGGTCTTCAACTGTGGCGCTGTATTCCACGCGGCCAGTCAGAGCAACCGCGAGATACAATTTATCGACTGTGCCAAAGACAGCTTTCTTGCCGAAACCACAGCAGCACCCTGTCGCCAAACGGCCGTCATTCTCTCCGAAATGTTTGGCCAACGATTTTCTGCCGACGATTTGCAACAACCGCTGGTTAACGAAGCATCTCTGAGAATCTTTGACATGGCGATGGCGATTCCGACACCTGCAGACATGCTGCGAATGCAAAAATCGGACGTCACAGTAATCAGCTTCGGACTCGGCAAATCGCTATACGCCGGTTGGGGAGGTCTGGCGCTGACTCACAGCGAAGATATCGCTCACACTCTTCGTCAGCAGCGCGCCATAGATCTGAAACAAACCGGAGTGCTAACGCGAGCAAAGTGGAACGCTCAACTGACCGCCCGCACACTCGCTCACGAACCGCGGATGTACAAACGGCTCCGTGAAATCAAGCAACGCCGTTCGCAGAATCCAGACAACGAACACTCAGGCTTTAGCCAGCAATCGCACGAATGGCACCGCCCGCCAACGTCGCTGTCCGCCACAAAAACCCTGGAAAACCTTCGCGACACGCTCGCGTTCTTCGCAAAACGAATGCAGTTGAGCGACGAATATTCCACTCAACTGAGTGGAATATCAGAATGCCTTCAACTGCCGCAAACAGCCGCTTCGGCCATGAGTCATTACTCTATTCGAGTTTCCGGCAACCTGCGAGAATCGTGCAGGCAACAGCTGTGGAACAACGGAATTGATGTCGGCAGCCTGTTTCCTTTTCCGCTTCATCTTTGCGAAGCCACAAACTTCCCCAACGCCTTTCGGG
The DNA here is from genome assembly GCA_041689795.1 of Fuerstiella sp. Lineage (GTDB taxonomy): Bacteria > Planctomycetota > Planctomycetia > Planctomycetales > Planctomycetaceae > Fuerstiella. Next base: position 5,526 of record JBDNFN010000047.1, read on the forward strand.
CATCTATGGAAGTGCTGAACTTTCCGCTTTCCAATCAGCTTGATCGGGCAGACATTAGGCGGATAAGTGATTGCCTCAAACGCGCACTCCAAACCAGCGTTCCACTGTCAGAGAACCAACGCGCCGCCTAACCCCGCTGTGAGATTTTTCATGCTTGCCACTCAGTCAAGTCAGCCCGCGCATCGCTCCGGAAGGACGTTTGTTGGTTGCCGGAACAGGCATGCGATGGTGGCCGTCTGAGACAGATTTCATATTGAGACGTTCAACCCAAAATCCGGACGTTTATTGTCAGACGTCGCTTTTCATGTTGCATCGTCGAGTCGCACAGCCTCGCAATCAGAGACGTACCGCTAACCGGATTCTGCCCGATCTTCACCCAGAAACGCCGCACCAGAATTTCCGCAGTCACATTGGCAGCCGGAGGCAACATTACGTTATCGCGAATAGGCGGATGCCATTTCTCCGCAGGTGTCGTGACCGATTTTGCCATCAGCGACTGACTCTGTGTTTCGGAAATTCTGCCGAGCCTGAATTTTTACAGTGGCTACGGAAATAACGTCCGGCTTGTGCATTCGACACACCACCTGAGCTCGCAGCCAGGGAAACCATTTTTTTAACGTTCGCGAAAACAACACGCCACAGCCACGTCGGCCGGCTAAACGCCAGATAGGCCGGTGGCACAGCAATATTGTCAATCTCCGCCTCCGCACCGCAAACATCAGCAATTCGAATAATCACGGATTTCGTATTTGATACAATACCAGGTCGAAAACACGTCTTCTTCGATGCGCCCCATGCCAAGATGGCGGACAAAGAACGTGTGAAACCAGTGCGGCGTGAATGCCGCTATCAAAGATGCATAGGACCAGAACGACACCGTGTGAAACATCAGCAATTCCACCCGGCTTGAGAACTCGAAGTGCTTCCCGAACACTGGCTTCCGGGTCTTCCAGATGTTCTGCAACCATGGTATGAAATACCATGTCAAAGGTGTTGTCGGCAAATGGAAGAGCGACGGCATCAGCAACGTGGGCTTCGTCCAGCATCGTAACACGCGTGGGTCTAACGTCGACACCCGCGTACAATCGAACTCGAGACTTCAGCGGCATCCGCGTCTGCAATCCAAGCCCGGAGCCTGCTCCGATTTCGAGCACTTTGCTGTCAGCGTTAACAGATTCGTCGACAGTGGTATTCAAGTGACACGAATCGAATCCCGGAAACTCCTCGGCACGCCATTTCTGCAGACGTTGACGTCTGAATTCTGAAGTACTCGTTCGCGATTCCTTTCGCCAACAATTGCATTGGGATTCAACGCGCCCCGCGTTAAGTCGCGACTCAGGCAAAAAACTTAGGTTTCTTGGCTAATTGTCGAATCCGCCATTGGAAAGTTACCCAGGGCTCGAAACAGGTCAAGGTGCAAAATCATGCAGAATCGACAGACGTTCAGCACGATCAAAACCCAGCAGCAGGCTGAGCTCGCGCGCGGTTCAGCTTTAGGCGGCTCGGCTGGCAGTGATACAAAATTCTTTCACGTTTGGAGTCGTAGTCGGCATGGAAAGAATCCGTGTTTCCGACTTACGAAAGATCAGGAATTCCTTCGGAGCATAGTGAACCCGCCCCGCAGTCAATCGGTACAACATTGCCGTGGCCGAAAAGTATGCCTGCCTGACAACTCGAGACACCAGCGACCCATACAGCGGGGTTGATTCAGCATAGGAGTCTTCCAGCTCAAACCCTGCACGCTTAGCCATCGCAATCAATGAACGCGTTGTATAAAAATAGAAATTCACTCCGGCATTCAGTCGCAGCGAACACCCGAAAAACAGTCGGCACAACGGACCAGACCCTGTTAGCATGCGATAGCTCTGGCCGGGTATTTCGATAGCAAATACGCCTCCGGGTTTAAGCACCCGAAAGATCTCGCGAAGATCTTCGTTGGGCGTCCGGTGACAATTGAACGCATCTAAAGATGTCACAACATCAAACGATTTCTCGGCAAAATTCTGTTCAGACAGGTAGCCTTCGTGAACGTGCAGCCCAAACTGTTCGCGAGCAAACCGTGTGGAAACAGCAGATGGCTCCACGCCGACCGCATCCCATTTTTCACGTTGTGAAAACGACTTCAGAAAGTATCCGGACGCCGTGCCAACATCAAGAATGCGTCCTCCATCAGGCTTTAGTCGGCGAATAATCCGAGCCTCACGCTCAAGGCTGTCTTTGCGAAAATTCACATAGAACTTCTGAGTCTCTTCTTCGCTCTCGACATGGTCTGTGCGAAAAAATTCTTCCGTTTCAGCGACATCTTTGCATGCGCCAACAAACATCAGATCGCACGTGCAACAGCGAACTACAGGCAGGTCGTGACATTCGCCAACGTCAGCTGTCTCGCCGAGGCCACACACCGGGCACTCAGTTTGAACGGTTGTTAACTTCATTCTAAAAGCTCCTCGCCAATCGGCTTCCAGCCAATCAGTAACTGACTGCGATCATCACCATCATCGCCGCCGTCGCACCAAAGATAACGCCAACGGGAACCCCGCGATGCTTACGATGACTCCACAACAATCCCAGTCTGGCTGACATCAAAGCAGCTTCACCCAAACCCCATCCAAGAGCAGCTGCCTGGCACCAGGTTAGCGTTCCATGGAACACTGTTACCATGCCCAGAACACAAATCCCCAACACGACAGAACCAACATCCTGCCAATTCAGTTCGTAAACATTCAGGGTGTATTTCAGCCCCATGTTAATGCAGGACAGATACAGGCCTGGCATCAACAGCACCATCACTCGAGCAATATCCGTAAACTGCTGTGAATGAAACATGTCCGAAATCGGAACGGAAAAAAAGATGCCCATAACACATGCTGGCACAAAAAACATCGTCACCAGCAGCAGCTTCCGGCGGACAACTTCGCGTACGCCGTTGAGATCGTTGGCGTCAATGGCCTTCGCAAGCATCGCAAATGACGAAACAAATACACCAGTCGCAAGAAAGCCCGATGTGTTAACAATCTTGAATGCCGTTCCGTAGATTTTTACATCCTGAGCAGTGGCAAAGACGTCCAAAAAAAAGATCGTGGCTCGCTGAAATAAGCTCGTCAACACAAAAGCCGTACCGACCGGAAAAACATGTTTGATTGTGGCCACCGTCGCAAACAACGACTGCTGCGGCCCACTGCCAGCCACGCTGTATTCGTCCGACGATCGAGCGGTTATCTGCAACACGGGGCGAACAGCCGCCAGACGAGATTCGATCAGCATTCGTGAAATATTTCCAACCAGCCAAATCACCAGCAACACCGGAAGTCCAAGTTCTGCCAGCGTCGCGACGATCATGCCGATCACAATCAATACCCGAGACAACAAGACAACGATGGCCTCAACATCCAGTCGCTCGCGACCGCGGAGGAACCATAGAAATGGATCGGTGCTTGGCTGAGTGCAGGCAACCAGAACGCTCAGCACAAACGCCGTATTCGACAGAGTATTAAACGGTATCAGCGACAAAATGGCAGCTGACACAATCGTGTAAAACAACTTGCAGTTCACAGACTGAATCAAGACCGCACGCGGCGAATCAGATACCGAAAATTCACGTGTGGCCCAGATGCGTCCGCCATAGTCAGACGCCATCTCTAGAAGGCCGACAAGAAAAGAGGCGCTCAGGAACGCGGCATAGGCCGTATCGTCAAGAGCTCTAATCAGCACCAACAACAGTCCGAGCTGGATCACCGAGTTAACGGCGTTTCCACTGATGTTGCTGATAATATTTCGTCCGTAGCGACTGGGCTTTCGCATAAGCGTCTACAGACCTCCCGCTGAAAGCATCGATTGATCGGTATCTGTGTCCGCGTCTGCGGCCTGAACAGACTGACGTGGAGCTGAAAACACCAGCGAGATCATGATCCAGTACAAACAACACAACGGATTATTATTCAGCACATACTGAGTATTTGCGAATTCACGGCCGATGAAGAACAGTAGCAGGCAAATTGCAATTGCGCGTTGTTTGTTCTCAATAGAAAAACTCTTCCGCACCAGTGTTCGTATCAGCAGGCCATAGAAAATCAGTCCCAGCAGGCCAAACATCTGAGCCGCAGAAAGAATCCAGTTGTGGGGATCAGAACCGTAATATCCAAGGTTCGTTTGGCAGAAAACCGGAAAGTGTGTCAGTCCACATCCGAACAGCCAGTCATTCAAATCCATGTAGTGAAGTGTCGCCTGCCACAGTTCTCCGCGTACACCAAGGCTGTGCAGATCTTTTAGCCGCATCATCACCATCACTTCACTCCACGGAATATCCAGCGCCAAAACACACGGCGCAGCCAGACAGCCGGCAAGCAGCGTGTGTTTGGGCGAACGTGTCCATGTCATGGCCGCCGTACCGGCAAGATAGAAAACGAACATGGTTCGGGCACCGCCCAACAAAGCCGCTGACAGGCCGATAGTGAAAAACGCCACAATGAACGGCGCTGAAATGCTAGTCGCCTTCTGATATCGCAGAATGATTAACATCAGCAGACCGGGAACCGACGCCAGCAGGTTCGGCGACAGGAACGGCCCCGTCAGACGCGCCATTCCGCGAGCTCCCCCATTCATCATCTGGTCAAGTTCTCGGATTTCGTCAGCGCCCTGAGGCGACGCTCCAAACAATGGACCAAGGAAAACCTGCAATCCGGCGATCAGAAAAATGTGGACCAGAATGCAGATTGCCACAGTCTGAACGCGGACTGAAGACAACGGTTCGTTGGAAATTTCGCGATGGGCCAGATAACCAGTCACGATCATCATCGCCATCAATCCGCCAATGACGGCAAACGGCCTTGTCGAAGACTGTTCGTGAAATCCAAATCGGTGCTGTACGGCCGAGTTAAAAGTTCCGAACACCACAATCGCTAACGCAAAGAACATCAGGGATCGCAGCGATGTTGTCTCTGCGGATAACGCCCCCCCATTATGACGTAGTGCGGCCGTCAGAATCATCAGCCCCGAGATTCCTGCGACACCAACATAATCAAACTGAATCACCTGACCGGGAGCGTCCTGAACAGACAGCACCATCAGCAAAAAGCAGGGTCGCCACCGCGGCAGTACCAACGACCCGACAATTGCAAACAAGGGTCCGTCAAACCGGGTGAAGAGCCCCGTTCGAGCCATTGCAAAATAGGCAGCGGAAAGCAACACACCCTTCACTACTTCGGCGTAGGCTGTGGAACGCTGGTGGCTCATCGCCAGGGGGCTGACGAAGGCATAGTTTGGGACAGAGTACGAATTCATGATTCTTCCGAAACCTACGCGGCCATCAAACCACCGGACTCAAACGGTTGATCTGAGACACAATAATGCTGCTGCATCCAGGCGGCAGGAACTCCTGCTGAAAGCATGGCATTCAGTTTTTGCAGATCGATGCTCAGGTCTGCAGCCGCCGCGCCTGAAAACACTTCGTCAAACTGAATTTCCGGCCGACCCCGATCAACCATCAGTAACCGAATAATTTTTTCACGCAGCTGAGTGCGTCGGTAAATCCACTCCATAGCCAGTCGAGTGGGCGGAAAAGATCTCACAATTTTGGATAAGCCCATCACCAGTTTTGCAGCTGGGCGCAGATCCTGCGATTCGTTTACTTTTTCATCAAACTGCGACGGAACAAAGTCCGCATCAACTCCGGCGAATTCGTAAAGGCGCTGAGCCAGATTCAAACCGTCATTCTTCACTTCATCGAAGAAGTAAACGCCAATCTGGTTTTCCGGGAAGGCTTCAAAAAAAGGTGCCAATGCCTCATGATAACTGCTGCGACGAATGTACTTGTCGTCCTTTGCAACCAAAGCCTGCAGTTGCGGTGCCGTCAAGGTGGCGACCTTGCCGTAGTGGACAGACGCATCATGAAACAGATGCGACATCGCTCGATCAAACGGATTTCGCAGCATGACCAGAATTTTGGAATCCGGATACATGTCTCGAATGCGCTGAGCCACGCGATCGTCGTCCATGTACAGCGGCGAAATCTCACCACTGCATTCAGCATCCGTTGCGAAGTGCTGCCGATACCACGATTCACCGCGAACGAAGTTTTCGTCCAGGGTAAAAAAGTTCAGCTCTTTAGGCTGACTCATGCGCACAGACGGGTGCTCGTTCAGCATTGTCCATGCCCATGTCGTCGCACTTTTCTCCGCGCCGATGCCGATAACACTCGGTGACCAGGTCATACCGCTTCTCCTGTGAATCTGTTTCAGGCAGCGCGGCGTGTGAATGGTCGAACGTCGGCTTCTTCCGCTCCGGAAGGCTCCAGAATTCCGCACAGTTCCAGCAGATCTTCGATTTCCGGAAACGTCATCATATCGCCTGTAGAACTCACATAGGGCTCGGTCACCTGACGTCGCAAAACAATCGGATAGTCGTATTCGATTTCCTGGTACACGCTGCGAAACGCGGGAAGCACGGCAAACATATCAGGCAGTTCCCACGTGCGGCGAGTTTCTTCGTCGCTCATAAGTTCTTCGTAGAACTTCTCGCCAGCCTTGGAACCGATCGTCGTGAGTTCAATGTCGCTTGGTGCATGGCCGTAGTTCGGGGCCAGCCGATAGATCATGACCTTCGCCAGATCTTCGATTCGCATGATCGGCATCTTGGTAACAAACACTTCGCCGCCACGAGCAATTTCTGAGGCCTGCAGCACCAGGCGACACGCGTCTTTCAGCGTCATCACAAAGCGTGTCATTTCGGAATCTGTCAGCGTCACAGGCCCCCCCGCAGCAATCTGCCGCTGGAAGACTGTCGCTACCGAACCGCGAGATCCCAGCACGTTGCCAAACCGAGTTGAACTGAAAATTGTTCGCTTGTTGATCTTCAGACTGTTGGCGGCCGTAATCAGTCGTTCGCCCATCAACTTGGAAGTTCCCAACACGTTGGTGGGGTCAACCGCTTTATCAGAACTTGTGAAGATGACTCGTTCAACGTTGTTATTCAATGCCGCCTGAATTACGTTTTTCACGCCAATGATGTTGGTCTGAGTCGCATCAAACGGAGACCGCTCGCACAGGATCACATGCTTCAAAGCCGCAAGGTGGAAGACAACGTCAACGCCTTCGAACAACGCGTTCAGCCGATCCTCATCGCGAATGTCACCCACATGGCATTGAGCCGAAATATCAGTCAGTTTTTCTTCCGCAATCTGAGCATCGATTTCCTGCTCCAGAAAGAAAATCTCTGATTCGTTGTTGTCAATCACACGAACTTCAAGTGGTCCCTGCGACACAATCTGACGGACAAGTTCTCGACCGACTGTTCCGCATCCACCAGTGACCAGCACCGTTTTTTCAGTTAGAAAAGCCATGTTTTTACGCCTTGTTCTTAGAGATCAGAGAGCAGAACGCTCGGGAGACATGAGAGAGAAGTCAGGTCTACGCAGCAGCCGAAGCCGCCGAACGATTACGATAAAGAGCAGGATCGACCACAGACAACATAGCAGAAACGTCCAGACGCCCGCCGAGTTGTTCGTTGATAGAATTGATGGGCGTTGCACAGCCCGACGCAACATCGTTGTAAGGCACTTCAATGCTGTTTACATGTGACACTTTCGCAAGCCACTGCTGAAACCGATTGATTTCGCGTTCAAACAAACCGGCCATGCGTTGATCATCAACTGCCGACGCAATGTCCATGTTATGCAGCATCCGATTTTGAGACGCCAGAATCTCAGTCAGGTCGCGCCGCATAAATATGACGTCGTAGTGGCGATCTGTCGGCAGATCATAAAGCAGGCTGTAAACCATTTTCACAGCTTTGCCGGCAGCTGCGTTCAACCAGCTGGCGTCGTGGCGAGTCTGCTTGACGGGTTCAAATTCGTAATACCCGTTTGGATTGTCTGAATCAGCCGTGCGTTGACCATCACACAGCGGACAAACTCCGCCGGCTTCCAGCATCTTCATCATCATGGATGTGCCGGACCGAGGCAGCCCGGTCACAATCACAATCTGGTTGTTTTCAACTGAGGACATCCGTGTTCCCGTTTTTCTTACGCCGTCGTCGTCACACAACTACGCTACTTTCGACTGTTCGCGCACTGATTTTTCGCCGACCGCACCAATCATTATTCGCAGCTGATTTTCTGTCAGTGCTCCGGTTCTGCGAGCAACTTCGCGGCCTTCGTTAAAACTCACAAAGGTTGGCACTCCGGATATTTGATAGTCCGACGCCGCCTGCGGATTCTGATCGATGTTGATCGAAACCACGTCGGCAAGCCCTTTGTATTCGTCATGCAGTCGATCAACCAAGGGCTGCATCATCTTGCACGGCGGGCACCACGAAGCCCAGAAGTCAACCAGTACCGGCCGCTCAGATCTCAAAACGTTTTCTTCAAATGTCGCGTCAGTGATTTGCATTCTGATTCCGTTCAATAGTTACGCAGCACCCTTGCCGGTGACGTCGGGCTTCCATGTTTCCAGAACTTTCAGTTCGTCTTCTTCGCCCGACCAACGCGTTTTCGGGAACAGCTTCGATTCCTGCTGCTTGATTCGTTCAATGGATTCCGGCGTCATTAACACCTTGAACAAGCGACGCACTTCTTCTTCAAACGACGATTCAGAAGCAAACCCAAACTGCTCGCTTAGCTTTTCGTGAATGACTTCGTAAGGATGCTCTTCCGCTTCCACTCGCGGGTTTTCAATGCGTTGCACCGCCGTGTCTAGCCCAAACTCAGCTCCAATCCGGGCAACCATCTGAGCAATCTGTCGCACTGATAACACATCCGTCACCTGATTAACCACGTCGTACTGACCGGGTTCCGGAGGAGCCGCAATCAATCGAGTGATGCACTGCATGGCATCCTTCAGCGTGATATAGCCTCGCAGTTGATTTCCGCTGCCGTAAATCGTCAGTGGCATGCCGATAACTGCCTGAGCCACAAAGCGGTTCACAACGGTGCCCCACCATTCGTCGATATCAAACCGTGTTGCTAACGCTGGATCGGCCGCTAGTTCTTCCGAATGATTGCCGTAGATTACGCCCTGCATCACGTCGTAACTTCGCAGCCACCAGTACTTGCACGCTTCATAAACACTGAACGTGCCCTGCACTTTACTGACGTGATAAAAGCTAACGGGATCTCGTGGTGTGAGTTCTCCACCGAGGCTCCATTCCTGCCCCTTGTACTGCAACACCGCGTCGCCCGGAAAGAGTCCCTCAAACAGCGGTCGACCGGTCAGCGGACTGCCGTATTCCCCCATCGTGCCAAGCTTAATGATAGATGCATCCGGAGCATGATCGCGAACGCCAAACAGCAAACCCAGCGTTCCAACAACGTTGTTTTGAATCGTGTTCACAGCCTTGTCAACATCCGCCATGCTGTAAGGAGCACTTGGAATTTCTGCGAACTGCACAATCGATTCCGGCTGCACTTCCTTGATGTATGCAAACAACGAGTCGCGATCCATCAGATCCATTTCGCGGAAGTCGATGTCCACACCAAGATGTTCGTTAGCCGCTTTCACGCGGTCTTCCATCGATTGAATTGGTATGACCGATTGAGCACCACGTTCTTCAACCAGCTTGCGTCTTAGCATGTTGTCGATGCCATAGACCTTGCAACCGAGCTTTGCCAGCTTCAATGCCAGGGGCCAGCCAAGATAGCCATCTATACCAAGAATCAGAACTCGCATGCCATCCAGCAGATAGCCGCAGTCCGTTTTTTTCCACTCGGTACATTGTTCGAAGGTGATTGACGTTGGGTCGAAATAGCCAATTTCAGGACGACGTTTGCATTCAACAACCAGCTGCCCCTGAGCCGCCTTGCGAAACGCGGCCTGGCCACACGCTCGAAAGTCGACGTGGCCCTTAAATTCCACGGCCGGACAGCTCCAGCAGGTTTGGTTTCCGTTATGGCAGTTTGTTTCAGTCATGGGTATTAATGTCGTTTGCGCGGTCCAGTTAACCGCAGAGGTCGCGGGGTAACGCAGAGAATAAATGCAAGCTAGTCATTATTGACGAGCCTAACGATGCCGTCTTTGAGTCTTAGCACATTGAAGTTCACCAAAAATCTGATTTTTGTTTTATTGAGTCTCAACTAGGACAGCAGTTGAGCCTCATGGATATCTGTAATCACAGCGACCGATTTAAGTTCGATGATTAGTTGGTTTGGAATCAATCTATCCTGTCGGTATCCCGTGCCGATTTGTACTCCGTCATAAACAATTGGCAAGTCAACCTGCGACTCATGCGCGACTTTGTGTTTTCGCAACTCAGATAAAAGGCACGCTTCGCAAGCAGACTCCAAAAGCCCGCACCCTAATGCCGTATGGAACTTCATAGCCAAACCAATCACTTGCTCGGCTAGCTGATTAACGTCTTCCAAAATTTGTGTTTTCTCTGCGAACCTCTGCGGTTAAATCAATCACGCAGCCTTCTTCATTGCGGACTGCTGAGGCATGATGACATCCAGCACGTTTTCTACTTTCATTTCGTCAGGAATCTTTCCGATGTTGTTTCCTCGGACAAAAAACGATGATTCCCAATACGTGTGTTTACCGTTGATCTTTGTCGGTTCGATCAATTCAGTCAGATTCATTCGACCGGACAACGCGACGTCTTCCGACGCCATGACCACTAGATCCGGAGCTCGATGAGCGAACGCTCCGTGATAAATGTCTTTGCCGCGAAGAACTTCCGTCGCTATTTTTCTACCACCCACTTCAGCCGACATGAAGAACGACGTTAACTGCTGCATCAGTTCTTCTGCGGTTTCGTCGGTGACTGTGCCTCGAGGATGTCGACCTTCGCGATGCAGGTAAATTCGGCCTGGATCCATCGCAAACGCTTTTGTTTCCGACAGCATATCAATGTACGACGGCCGATCCGACGGTCGCAACTGAAGGTAGCCGTTCTCAGCCAGCAGACAGTTCAGATTGACGCTGATTTTCTGAGCCGCAAAGCCATGATCCGATACGGCCGCCAGAGTTGTGTGGTCATCCAGACGCTCGATAATCCGTCCAATCTGCGCGTCCACTTCGTGGTAATAATCAAGAAAGGTCTGGTGAAAAGGTGACGAAGTATCTTCGAAATCTTCCCACAGATAATGATTCAATCGATCCGTACCGGTCAGCACAAACATAATCTTCTGCCAGCTTTCTCGATCCCAGTGATGGTGCAATGCTTCGCACCTGGTCGCCATCACCTTGTGTAGTTCGGCAACAAACGCGGCCTTGCCTTTTTCCACCAGCGACATGTCAGCATCGATGGAATAGCCCTGCTGTTCCAGCCACGGAAGCTGTTCCGCGGGGTACACGGACTTCTTCAGATCCAGAGCCACAAACCCAGACACCAGCATGCCATCCAGCGGTTGAGCGGGATATGTCTGAGGCACGTTCATGATCAACGACGGACCGGCACCTTCCTGCTGCCAGAATGGTTTTGCCCGAAACGTTCGTGACGACGTGAACCCCAGTGTGTAGCTGCCATCAATCAGATCGGTGAATCCATAGACGTTGTGACCGCCTGAATCTTCGCCCGTCACAATCGACGCCCATGCGGCAGAAGAAACTTCTGGCAGAGCTGATTTCATGGGCACTAACGAACCCGATGCTAACAACGATTTACTGTTCGGCATCACGCCCGAATCAGCAAACTGCTGCCACATCCAGCGAGGCAAACCGTCAATTCCAAGTAAAAACATCTGAGGCATTCCGTTGCCCGTTCCTTCGTAATAAGCTTACGTCACAACAATCGAATCAGGTTGACCGCGAACGTATATTAAATATATCCAAGCTGTCTCAAACGTTCGGCGACAGCTTCTGAATCTTCTTCATCCATGAATGCGTCAGCGTTGCAGTCTGCCGCCAAAAGCAACAGTTTGTGAGGAATCCCAGCCTCACCAAGACACGCTGCGAACTCCGTCGCCGCCCTGGAACCGTCAGAAACAATCACAAAACGCTGCACATCTTCGCTCAGCAGCGTCGTAAGACTCTCCACGTTCGCTGACGCTCCGACCGTCCGGGCAGAACCCGTGTGCAACATTGCAGAACCATCGCCAGCAAACAAAACAAACGGTGCTGAGCACGGCAATGTGTCGAACGAAAAGTTGATCAACGCGTCACCGTTTTCCAGATATCCTTCAACGGCATCTGGTGAAACCGATACTTGATTTGACATCGCACCATCCATGGCAAAATTTCGTGAGCACAAAACTCGAACCGGAATTCTGAAACCTATAACCTCAGCTCAAACCTGCCGACGGGCTTAGAGCTTAACCACAACGGCATGTCCGTTCAGATTATGAAAGACAACTCGGTCGCTGTGGTGGCGTTGTTCTTCCACACACTTGGTAATACCGTCGCAGGCTTCAAAGCCATAGTCGTCGTAAACCACTATGCCGCCAGGAATCAGTCGGTCCCAAACCCACTCGTTCACTTCTTTAGCCGATTGATAAACGTCGACATCTATGTGGCACAGTCGAAACAACTGATCCTCTACCTGATGCCCGGTGTCATCCGGGAAAATGCCCTGCAGAATTTCCGTGTTGCTCAGCCCCATTCGCTGAACCAGGCCTTCGACAAGCGGAATGGAAGTGTCGCTGTGCTCGCCACCCTGATACGTTTCGTCGTTTTTTGTAGCTTTAACAACGCCGCTGAAGGTGTCGCACAGATAAACGTTCTGGTTAATGCCGCAATTGGCGGCTTGTTTTGCAATCAACGCTCCCGTGCCGCCTCGCCACACGCCAACCTCAAGAATCGCTCCCTGAGTCAACTTGGAAACCTGAGCCGCGATTTGCCACAATTCAAAGCAGCGATATTTGTCAACCAAAGTGAAATCTTTGATGACGGAATAGGCTTTAACAAACTCAGCATCCGAATTCCACGGTGCATAAGTTGCTCGCGGCAACACTTCTTCGTGAGCCGCACCCGTTTCTTTAGGTAGCCGACTAATTCGAAAACCCAAGCGATTAAACGCACGTTTTACGGTTGTTTCCAGAGCACTCATACAAGTCAACTTCCATGTTGATTCGCAGATAACGGCGGCCAAACAGCATCAGCCACTTCAGTACCAGCAACCTTTTAACCAAACGGTCCCAAGGCGCAGGATCTGCAGGATAACCCACAAGCCGAATCTGGCCAACACCAATTCTGCCAACGAACTTTCCGAAAAGACTGAAGTTTCAGAACGAAAACGTGAGCAAACCTGCTGCTCGGCCCAAAGCGTCCACCACAGAAACCAAACGACGACCACTGAGCCGCGGTGCATGTACGGCTGAAAGCGGCCCGGTTGTTCCCCAGCGACAGCTATTCGGGGAATTGCAGTGTTCCTCAACTGAAGATTCAGGAAGTGACGCGACATCAACAGCGACAGTCGCCAAACACCAGAACTGTTTTCCTGGTATTCCTTTCAGCCTCTGCCTTGTCTGCCACGCGCAGAAAATCCACCCAACGTTCGTGCACAGCACTCCAACTCAAAACAACGTCGACGGCTAGATGTCGATCCGCGAATTAATCTGGCGTGAGTGTTGGGTTTGCCGCAGACTTCTTCGTGGCGTTTTTTTTTATTGAGTCATGGAGGTCTCATATGTCAGGTAGGGCGGCGAGTGTTGTGATTACGGTACGTCAGCAA
>JBDNFN010000048.1:0-8072 GCA_041689795.1 Fuerstiella sp.
GGCACGATACAAGCCTAAACGTCGTATCTTCATCAGCAGCCTGCCGCCGCTGGTGCGACGTCACGCACGCCATCTTCGCGAACACGGGAGCATCGAAAACACACTGCACCACACGCCGGATGTCACTTTTGCAGAAGACAGCAGTCGCATTCGCAAAGTCAACGGGCCGAAACTTATTTCTGTCTTTCGACGGCTGGCGCTGTCAATTTTGAGAGCCGACACGACAGTCAAAGACAACGTTCGAGGCTTACGACTCATCGCCGGATGGAACCGGGACAATTTCAAAGGCATTTTGCTAGCTTTTCAAGCCGTCTAAACGTGCGCTTGCCCTGCGACCGGGGCAAGCGAAGTACCGGCGCCGAACTTTGTGGTGTTGATTGTGTCGTCCACCAGCGGATTGCGGGAACCGCCATTCGGGCCCACCCAAATCTTGTAAAGCACCGCATTGTGAATGGCCGTCCATGAAAACTCCGGGTGCCGCTCGCTAACTCGACCGCGCGGGTGAAGAAACCGCAGAGTGCGATCTGTGGGTGACACCGGAATTTCAGTGTTGGCCGATCAGGGAGCGGTCGCTGTCGCCATCATTTACATACAGCAATCGGCCATCGAAAACCTGGAACACCGCTTTGTCAGAATCAAAACCGCCAGAAATTGCCGCTAAGGACGGACTGCCCACGACTGTGGCTGAATTTGGCACATGGTGGCTCAGTGTTGCAGATTGACGCGAAGTTGGTGAGACTGTCTGGTTAGTGCCTGCCTTCTTTCGGAACCTGCCATGTTTTCCAGTCGATGTTTCCAACCAATTGCCGTCATCGCCCTCGTCGTTTCAGCTTGCGAAGCGATGTCTCAGGCCACCGAGCCACTCAATCTGACACTGCGTTACCAGCGGGAAACCAGCCTCAACAGCGGGAAATTTCATCAGCTGGTTCGCAACGAAAACTGGAAGTCGGAAGAAACGGCGATCATCGTTTGCGACGTCTGGGACTACCACCACTGCCTGAATGCCGTGCGACGCCTGGAAGAATTTGTTCCACGACTAAACGACGTGCTGACGACTGCCCGTGAACGCGGTGTCACGATTATTCACTCACCCAGCGATTGTATGCCCGCGTACGTGGACCATCCGGCTCGAAAACGCGCGATCGCGGCGCCAACGGCGAGTTTTGTTCCTCATGACTGCAAAGCCTGGTGTTCGATCGTGCCGAGCGAAGAACGTGCGACGTACCCCATTGACCAGTCCGACGGAGGTGAAGACGATGATCCCGCGGAACACGCGAAGTGGGTGGCGAAGCTGAAAGCTATAGGACGCAATCCGGGGCTGCCGTGGCAGAAACAGACGGACATGATCACGATCGATGGAACTCGGGACTTCATCAGCGATCAGGGAGACGAAGTCTGGAACGTGCTGCAGCAGCGTGGCATTCGCAACGTCATCCTGACTGGAGTCCACACCAACATGTGTGTGCTCGGTCGACCGTTTGGCCTTCGTCAGATGGCTCGCAACGGCAAAAACGTCGTCCTGATGCGTGACATGACGGACACCATGTACAACCCCAAACGCTGGCCCTATGTCAGCCACTTCACTGGCACCGATCTGATCGTATCCCACATCGAACGATACGTCTGCCCAACCATTACCAGCGACCTGTTTCTCGGCGGTCGGGCTTTCCACTTCAAGAATGACACTCGTCCTCATCTGGTTATGCTGATCGCGGAAGACGAATACAAAACAGAAGCTACTCTGCCAAAGTTCGCCGTCAGTCATCTCGGACGTGACTTCCGCGTCACAACAGTCTTCGGCAGTGACAGCGAACGTAACAGCGTGCCGGGCATCGCAGCCATCAAGACGGCCGATGTGCTGCTGGTCAGCGTTCGTCGGCGAGTCCTTCCAACTGCCGACATGCTGATAATTCGCGACCACGTGAAATCGGGCAAGCCGGTTGTTGGAATTAGAACAGCCAGTCATGCGTTCTCGCTGCAAAACGAGCAACCCCCGGAAGGATTCGCCGACTGGCCCGAATTCGACGCGGAGGTATTTGGAGGCAACTATCATGGCCATTACGGAAACGATCTTAAATCGACGGTGAAAGTGGATTCGATCGGTTCTCACGAGATCCTCAGCAACGTCCCCAGCGATCCACGCTCGCAGGGCGGCTCTCTTTACAAAACTGCACCGCTGGCCAAAGGGGCACTTGTGCTGACCTCTGGGAGCATTCAAGGTCAGCCGCCGGAACCCATCACGTGGACATTTCAGCGTGCCGGCGCAACAACATCGGCCACGGAATTTCCGTTTGCTGGCGTCGACAAAGACAGACGTTCGTTCTACACATCTATGGGACATGAAGCAGACTTCGAAAATCCCGCGTTTAGCCAACTGCTGTATCAGGGGATTTGCTGGGCCGGGAAGGTGAAACCAACAATTCGTCCGGAAAGCAACCACTGGTCAATCACACAAATTCCACAGAACACTTTTCCCACTTCAACGAGCAACGCGAAGTTCAACTGGTATCGATGTGCAGTGCGAATCCCAGGCGAACGGTCGACGGCGACAACATCCATATCACTCCAGGTCAATCCGGAACTGCCTATTTCTGCATGGATCAACGGTCATCCGCTGGAATTCCAGGGAGGTGCTGATGGCGTCCTGCCTGTTCCCGCGGAAGCGTGGCACAACGACGATGCCAATCTGCTGGTACTCAGGTTACCAATCGTAAAACAGATTCCGATGGTCCTGATGGAAGCACCGGTGATTCGTCTTCTGGATGGCCAGCAACATTCCCTAATCTCACTCGCGGGCAACTGGCAGCATCGCGTCGGCGACGACCCGGAATTCGCCAACATTCCGTTGCCGGCAAAATTCGGCGTGGCGGCGGATATCGTATTCACACTGGATCAACCATTTTGGCCCGCCCGCCCGATGACAATGGTCGGAGAGTTCACTCCGGGCATCGAAGGTCCTGCCTGCGACGCCGACGGAAACATATTCGCCGTCAACTTTGTGCGTCAGGGGACAATTGGTCGAATCAGTCCGACCGGTTCTGGCGAAGTATTCGTCTGTCTTCCGGAAGGCAGTGTTGGCAACGGGATTCGCTTCGACAAAGACGGCAACTTCTTTGTCGCTGATTATCCTCGACACAACATCCTGAAAGTCAACACGCAGACTCGTGAAGTCATCACGTTCGCCCACGACGACCGAATGAATCAGCCCAACGACTTGGCGATCGCCCCGAATGGAACGCTGTATGCGAGCGATCCAAACTGGCAAGACGGCACGGGGCAGTTGTGGCGGATCGACATGGACGGAACCACAACACGACTCGCCAAAGACATGGGTACAACAAACGGAATTGAAGTCAGCCCCGACGGTACGACGCTGTACGTCAACGAATCTAAACAGCGCAATGTCTGGGCGTTTGACATCGAGATGGACGGAACACTGAGTAATAAGCGGCTCATCAAACAGTTTTCCGACCATGGTTTCGACGGCATGCGTTGCGACGTTGATGGCAATCTGTACATCACGCGACACGGCAAAGGAACGGTCGTTAAAATGACCCCGCAGGGCGAGATCCTGCAGGAAGTCAATGTGCTCGGTCCAAAGCCTTCCAACCTTTGCTTCGGCGGTCCAGACGGATGCACGGTTTATGTGACGGAAGTCGATGGAACACGACTGGTGAGTTTTCGTGCTGACAAACCAGGCCGTTCGTGGGCAGAACGGCAGTCGCGAGCTTCAGCTTCTCCACACGAGTGATCCGGACTCAGCCTCTGCGAAAAGAAAACTTAAAGAGTCACCAAAGGGCTGAAGATTCGGCCTTTCCTGTCTGAGTCAATTTCCTGAATCGCAGTAGAGATCGCTTCTTTCGACAGCACATCCGTAAACGGCAACTCGCCTTCCTGAAGAAAATGACGCCTCAGGAATTCAGGTTACTCTCGAAACAAGGCTTGTTCCGAATGGTGCAACTCATGGCCTCCGTGCCAGAAATGCACCGGAATACGCCGTACCATTTACGGCAGAAAAGGCTGGATTGCTATTTCATTTGCTGCAGAGAAATTGCACCATTTCGAAGTGCGATACGCAGTGACGACCGAAGCAGCATACGGTTTGGCCGTGTGAGGTCGTTACAGTTTCGACATCCCCAAACGTAGTCTAACAGAGCATCAATCCCACCGTTTGAGTATTCGGTGCCGAAATCAACGGTCTACCTGGAACTGCTCTCAAATCACATCGGCAAATCCAGTCTTTAAGGCACGACCTGCCACTTCGAAAACCAAAGATTTTTGACTGGTGATAGTCCAACAAGGGGGGGTAATCCAATGAACGCTGCTTCGTTCATTTTTCGCTACTCGGAGTCGACTGGGCGTGATATCCTGCCTTCTATGAGCGCGGTACAGGAAGTCGCGCACGGTCGATTCTTCTGCCAATGGTGAACGTCATGTCGGACAGCACGAATGTCAGCCATTGGATTGACTTAGCCAAATGCGGTGACTCAACTGCTGCTAATCGAATTTGGCAGCACTATTTTGACCGGTTGGTGAGGTCGGTGCGTCAACGGCTGTATGGACAGAATCGTGCGGTTTCCGATGAGGAAGACATTGTCCTGAGCGTATTCGACAGCTTTTATTCTGCCGTCGAAAAAGGCCGTTTTCCGGATCTGTCAGATCGCGATGATCTTTGGCGGCTTCTGTTGCGTATGTCCGCAAGAAAAGTGGTCGACAAGCGAAGACACGATCGGCGACAGCGTCGTGGAGGAAATGTAAAGATTCACTCCCTTGACCAATCTGGTGACGATGAAACCGTCATTGAGGCGATTGGAGACGAACCTTCGCCGGAGATGGTTCTGATGATGCAGGAATCAGTCGAACAATTTTTTTCTCATTTAGGTGTCGGGCAGCTCACAGATTTAGCGGGTGCCAAATTAGAAGGGTATTCAAACGCGGAACTCGCAAAGCGTTTTGAGTGCTCAGAGCGGACGATTGAGCGTCGTTTGCACTTAATTCGAGAAAAATATCAGCAGGAATTCTTCGAACATGAGTATTCGCCAAAAGAAACGACCGATCGCGGCTCTGGAACGGATTGACCAACTTTGCGCTGATTTCGAGCGAAAATGGCAGGCAAATGAACCACCAGCAATCGAGTCCGTGCTTTCCGAAGACGTGCCCGAGCTTGAGCGAGACGTGCTGCTGGCGGAACTAATCGTTTTGGATGTCGACTATCGCCGCCGCCGCGGCGAATCGCCAGCCAAACAGGAATACCTTGATCGCTTTCCCGACGATTCGCAGGCGATCGACAACGCTCTGAACGACGGCGTCAAGTCAACTCGGGCATTTGAACCGCCGACAGTCGAAAACCTTTCAAAGGTTTTTCCGGCTCTGCAAATTGAAAAACTCATCGGTGCCGGGGGAATGGGGGCCGTCTACAAGGCCAGGCAGGCAGGGCTCGACCGGGTTGTTGCCCTTAAGATTCTTCCGGCAGAGTTCGGACACGACGTCAAATTCGCGCTGAGGTTTACTCGGGAAGCTCGCACGCTGGCCAAGCTGACTCATCCGAACATCGTGTCCGTATTTGAATTCGGCAATGTCGAAGATACATACTACTTTCTGATGGAGTACGTCGACGGATGTACCCTGCGAGACGCTGTCACGGCTCGCCAACTTGATCCGGAACGTGCCCTCGCAATTGTGCCACACCTGTGCGATGCGCTGCAGTATGCTCACGACAAAGGCGTCATTCATCGAGACATCAAGCCCGAAAACATTCTGATGGCTCTTGACGGTTCGGTCAAGATCGCCGACTTCGGACTGTCACGAATCCTGGGCAACGATGGCCAGGCGACGGTGTTGACCGGAACGCATCAGATTATGGGCACGCCCCGATATATGGCGCCCGAACAACTGGAAGGCGCACGAGGCGTCGACCACCGAGCGGACATTTATTCGCTGGGCGTCGTCTTCTACGAAATGCTGACCGGCGAACTACCGATCGGACGCTTCGCACCGCCGTCGCAAAAGGTCGAAATTGATGTGCGGCTTGATGAAGTTGTACTGCGAACTCTTGAGAAGGAACCGCAGCACCGATACCAACACGCGAGTCAGATTAAATCTGACGTACATTCGATTACGTCGACGGATAATCCGGCGCTCGCTCGCACAATCGTTGGTGATGCTGGTGATGCTGGTGATGCTGGTGATGCAAAACGCCGTCCTGAATCACAGAAAGCGGCGAGCCCGGAACAGCAGGAATTGGCCGGCAGACTGCTACTGACTCGACGCCAACTAATGGCACGTGTCGAAAATTCACTGCGGCCGCTCTTTAGCGGACAGTTGCTGCAAATGCTGATTGGCGTTGCACTGATTCTGCTGGGAGTACAGTGTTGGGCGCAAAACACGCAGGTTCCGCATAGATTTGTCAACGGAGTCATCGTGCACGTCTACGGCGTAATCATGATAATTTCGGCCGTCAATGTCTGCGTGCGAATCAAGCAAGTTGACTACTCCAAACCGGTTGACCAGATCCGTAGCAAGCTTGATCGCGTGCGATCCCTCCGCCTTTTCCTGGGCCCAATCATTGGATTCGCGTGGTGGTTGCTTTGGATTCCGCTCTTCGTTGCCTTGGGCTTCGATGCCGTCGTGTTGTACCGAAATTCTCTTCTGCCATCGTTAGTCATCGGGATCGTCGCTCTGGTTGTTTCGCTGTGGCTGTACTGGCGCGTTCTGAGACTAGGCAACACATCCTCGGAATCGTGGAGAATGAAGCTCTCTGGCGGGAGCATTGTCGCCGCATACCTAGCACTGAATGAAATCGCGCAAGCGAAAATTCGGTAATCGCTTCCGTCGAATCTGGACTACTCAGGCCGCTCATTCCTTGCGGCTTCCCGGAAATAAGTTTGCAAGGAATCTTTTCTTTCAAGCACTCGTTCTCAGTTCAGGAGTCTGACATTAATACATCACCCGATAGCACAGAATTGCCAACTACTTAAACGGCATCACCGATGCCCTCTGCAGCCACGTTCGAACGACGCCACGACTTGCACGCGCTCCGAGCGATCGCCATGTTGCTGGGCATCGTGTTACATGCGGCGATTTCGTTCGCTCCGATCCCGTGGAGCGTCCAGGATTCGCAGCAAAGTAAATTTCACTATGTGTTGTTCGCCGGTATTCACGGATTTCGTATGCCGCTGTTCTTTATGCTCCGTGGGTTCTTCACAGCCATGTTGTGGCGAAAGCGGGGACTCAAGGGGCTGGTCAAGCAGAGACTCAAACGCATTCTATTGCCGCTCGTGATCGGTTGCCTGACAATCGTTCCGGCGATGTGGGTGGTCACCAGTGTCGTCAGCCGGCCGTCACCAACGGAATCCCAAAACCCTGAAGTCTGGGAGGCGATTATTGCCGGTGACACAGAACGCGTTCGGACGGCATTGGAATCGTCTG
This sequence comes from Fuerstiella sp., assembly GCA_041689795.1. GTDB lineage: Bacteria > Planctomycetota > Planctomycetia > Planctomycetales > Planctomycetaceae > Fuerstiella. The sequence goes on from JBDNFN010000048.1 coordinate 7,429, forward strand.
AAATTGATGTGGGAGCCACCAGCCCGGACGGCGTTTCGCTACTCACCGTTGCCGTATTTCTAGGACACGCCGACATGGTCGAATTGCTGTTGGATGCCGGCGCCGACGTGCATCAACGCAACGGAGACAAGGGAACAGCTTTACATAGCGCGGCTTTCATCGGAAGAGTATTCTGTGCTAAGCACTCATACGTATTGCGAAACAGCGATCAACCCAACGTTTGATGACGCACAAAACCCGTGCCATCAAGTCATAGGTTAAATGAAACTCGTGTCTGATTTTTGGCGGCCCCGACGGATCGGGACGAATCCACCAATTTGCTGAGCGAAGAATCGAACCATATCTGGAACGCTGAACAAGGTGTGTTAATCCATGAGGCGTCTTTGTACAGCGGCGCGGTCGCTTTTCCAGTCGCTGCAAAACGCTCGGAAGTTCCATCATTTGTCACGTCAGTCGTTTCAGCACCTGAATTCTCCTCGCTATACTGCCCCCCAGATTCCTAGCGCGATTTCTCTTGAGCGATGAATTGGCTGTGGCATCCAAACGACGAACGCATCACTGGGCAAGGCGTTGCTTCGATGATCTTGATCCCGGGAACGTACTTGCGAGCGAGTGTGGATAGCGACCGGCCAATGCGACCGGCC
>JBDNFN010000049.1:0-30064 GCA_041689795.1 Fuerstiella sp.
GCTTTCAGCATCTTCTGAGCACCTGCTCGAAGGATCTCGGTCAATGTATCACGTGTAATTAAGTCGCCGGAATCTGTTGCGGCGGCCGTGTCTGCAACGCTGGAATTACTACTCCGAATCACGGGGGGCGTTTCTTTCGAAATGAGTTGTGATCTTTGGTCTTTGATCAATTCATTGCGAAATACGCCGCCTCTTTCAACCTCGCTGCCAAACACAACTTTCTACACTAACTCCTTGCATCACGTCGAGCAGATTGGATATGGTTTTCGCGTCTACGAAGTCACCCGCTCGCGAGCAGCTGAGTTTCAACGTCTGCAGGAAACGCAAAAGGTAGAACGATAAGGAACTTAACAAAATAAATTCCTGATTTCACACCCCAAATGCGTTAGTAACTTATGCATGATGACGCGTTTTTTAACCGCTGAGTATGCGGAGAAATTCGATTTTGCGATCTCTGCAATTTAACCATGCGTTTCCCGCGTCCGAGGGTAGCTATGCACTGAGCGAAAATCTGTTTCCGCTTTGGATCGTCACAGCGCCGAAGCATAAAGAACCAGCGTGCACAGGACCGCACTGCGAACCCATCTCGGCCGGCCATCAAGATCACATGACGTTGTTGCTACGGGAAGGGCCGAAGGCAATGAACCACGATGTGATTTGAAATAACGCACTCGATCGCTTTACTTCAGATGGCGTGTCTACAGGAACAGCTCAGTGTATTTCTGGCGAGCGGTCTCGCGATTGGCGTCGGTTTCGAAGCCGATGGTTTCGTTTGAGAAACGAAACTCAAGGTCTTGCGGCTCGTGTTTGCCAAAGCCGAAGTCCAGTGGATTCTGGCCTCGTAAAGTAATCGCCACTGCGAGTGCCATGTCGCCGTTGAAAGCTTTGTACTGAATGCTGGTCTTTGTGCCCTGAACCAGAACTCCGCGGTTATCGAAGATCGATTCCAGCAGAGGAAGGTCTTCTTTTGAACCCTGCTCAACCAGCAGCATTAAAGCGAAGCGTCCGTTTTGACCGCGAAGAGCAGTCGTCAGCGTGCTGCGAGCTAAGACCAAACCGTCGGCTGTGGGATGTTGGCGAGCAAATTCCAGCGGCTTATCAACGTTGATGTTCGCTCGCAGCATCCACGCTCCAGCGAGACTCAAAACAAGAACGCCATCCTGCTGCTTCAACGCCTGAGTAAACTCCACACTGTTCAGTAAACTGGAAATCGATGGCGATGTCGCTCGTCGAAGCGTTATGTCGTTGTTGCTGGCAAGAAGCAAAATAGCCGCGTACGAATCCACGGAAAACTTCGCGGGTATTTCTACAGTCGCTCCGGCTTTTGCACTGGCGGCCTGAAGAACTTCTGATGCACGTTGCTCCAACAAGACTCGCAACTGCGATGGATTGTTCATTCTGGCTGCGAACAAAACTGGTTCTGCTTCCAGTAGCCGTATGTAGAAATCGATGGCCGCGATATCTTCGCCGCAGCGATCTGCAAAGCGAGACCATTCGGGCATTGCAGCCGCTCTGACAAGCGACCGACTTTCCTTCAGCGCGGCCAATCGGTACTGAAACGAACTCTGTTCAAGCCGCTTCAGAATCGCTTCAATTCGAACTCGCTGTTCAAGTGAACCAGTCGGCGTTGCCTGCTTAAGTAAGGTGATACCAGCATCGCCGACCATCACCAAAGCGGCCGTGGCTGCCTGACGAGTCTTAAAGTTTGGCGACCGCAGGTCTTCAACCAACTGTTGAACGTTTTCCGTAGAAGCCTCTCCGGAATTCTCCTGAGCGCAAACAATCATCGGCAGCAGCAAGGCTGAACAGACGATGATTCGTTGAAACGCTAACAGAAACATTGGCGGGGCAAATACTGCGGCAAGGTTGAGACTGGACTAACGCACGCAAGACGTGTGACTGAGCCAAATCTATCGCCGTTTCGCCCCTTCCGCCCGCCGAATTTTCCACGAAACCTCAGCAAAACGGCGTATTTTAAGCGTATTCCAAAAATTCGTTACATTTTCAAGCTAACACTTGCTCGGCCCCGCCACACTCCCTGAAAAGAAACTTCGGCTGGGCCCGTCAACAGCAGCTCGCCGGAATCAGCCCAGCAGACACTTAATTGACCACCGGGCATATCAACCAAAATATCCACATTTCTGTCGCAACGCCCCTGCAGGACGCAGGCCGCAACCGCAGCACACGCTCCTGAACCACATGCCAGGGTTTCCCCGCTGCCTCGTTCCCAGACGCGCAATTCGATTTCTCGACGGCTCAAGACGCGGACCCATTCCACATTGGTGCCATCCTTAAATCGAACGTGTCTTTCAACGATCGCACCAACTTGGCGTACCAGTAGATCAGTTAGCTGATCCACCACGAAAACGGCGTGAGGATTCCCCATTGATAGCGCCACAAACTTAAGCTGATCCAGCTGCGACAGTTCGGGCACACAAACGTCGGCAAGAAGTTCTGTGCGTTCATCACAATCAACATCAAACCGTGGCGAACCATGATCGACACGAAATCGACCGTGAAGTCGATCGCGAAGTCGATCGCGACCGCTATCGACGGCCGTAACGTTGACCATGCGAGACACCGTCCTGACCCGACAGGTGTCACCCAAGCGCCTATTCACGTTCATCCACAATGCCACACATCGAGCGGCATTGCCGCACATGCTGCCTTCGCTGCCATCTGCATTCCACATCCGCATTTCGACGTCCGACGAGTCATCAGTCGGTGGAATCAACAGCACCAGGCCATCAGAGCCAACGCCAAAACCACGATGGCTGATAGCAACAGACAGTTCCGACGGGTTGTCCGGCAATCGCGTTTCGAAACCATCGATAAACACGTAATCGTTGCCGGCGCCGTGCATCTTGATAAACGGAAGCTCGTTCACAATGTTCCCAGCCATTCCACAAGTTGCCGCAGATCAGCTTCGACCATCCCCAGCACCATTTCCTGTCGATGAATAGGATGAATGGCCAGCACATGATCCAGATGGCAAAGTATCTCATGGCCCTGTCGCAGGTCGTGCAGTCGAGCTTCATACAACGGATTGTCGACAACGCCCCGCAGAAAATCGCCACGACGCTCAACAATCTTCACCCAGAAGTCTTCACCCCATCCTCGCGAAGGGACATTCTGCGGCGGCAATGGCACCAAAGAAGCGGGCTGTTCGTGGGTCAACACAGGCTTGCTGGCAACACCCTTGCAGAATTCGCAGATACATTGTTCAGGAGCATCAGGATGTGCCGAAAACCGAGAGGAATCAATCCGCAGCTCAACAAAGTGGGCAACGCCGATGTGCTTCTTCAACACGGCATGTGGAATTTGAAACTGCCGGCCGTTCTGCCGATGCATGGCAACACCATTCACCAGTTCGTAGCCATTGGCAAAAGTTTGCTCTGTCAGTTTCCGTTCAAGACTCATGCCTGAAATTCCCGTAACAATTCGTTTTGTAATCGTATCTGCTTACTGCCCAGACAGTGGTTTGCCATCGATTTTCGCGAGCCACTTCACGGCGATTGGAATACCCTGATCGATCATCGATTCATAGTGTCCGCCAGCGGCCACGATTCGATAAATAACCCCTAATCTATACTTACACATTTCCAAAATGCCACCAGGATGCCCGGAAAACCTCAACAGCCAAATGTCCAGACAAAGTGCAAAACAGCTCGATTGTGTTCTATCATTCCACGCTCTGAATGTTTCGTTACGCGAAGCCGCAATTCAATGCCTAAGGGCAAATGCCCTGCAGCCAATTTACGGGAGGTCGGGATTTGGCAAAAAGCGAACAGCTGTTTGTAGATTCCACTGACCGTCTGGCGTAGTCTGAATGCCCCCTGCAAAACGGCGCATATCTATTGATATGCCGTCTTAATTTCTCAAGCCAAATATCCACGGGAGTACGCTGAATGATTCGCTATGGTGTTTTGATTCTGCTGTTTGTTGTTTCTGCTGCCACTCCGGCATTCGCTGACGATGCGGTCAAAGGTTGGAAAACCATTTATGACGGTAAGTCTTTTGCCGGGTGGAAGAAGACGGAAAATATGGATTCGTGGAACATTGTCGATGGCAATCTGCAATGTTCGGGCGAACGCAGTCACCTGTTCTATGTCGGTGACGACAAACCGTTCAGAAACTTCGAATTGGAATGCGAATGTTTGACGTCGGAAAACAGCAACGCAGGAATCTATTTCCACACAAAGCTGCAGGAACAGGGCTGGCCAAAGTATGGCTACGAATGTCAGGTCAACATTAGTCATTCAGACCCCAAGAAAACAGGAAGCCTGTACGGCGTTGTCAACGTCAGTGCAGACGACCTGAAGGGCGTTGTTAAGGACAGCGAATGGTACAAGACCTACATCAAAGTCGAGGGTCGTCACATTATAATCAAGATTAACGACAAGGTGACGGTCGACTACACAGAAGAAGATGGCCGCGAAGCGTTCAGTAATGATTTCGAACGCCGACTGGGCGATGGTGGTACCTTTGCACTGCAGGCTCACGACCCAAAAAGCGTTGTATCGTTCAGAAACATCAAGGTTCGTCGACTTCCATAGATAACTCGGACAGAATTTCGAATCACGTGGCCCCGGTTCTTTGCTGAACCGGGGCTTTTTTTTGTAAGCTGCTGTCAGCGCTGACGCAGCCCGCGGTAATCAGCCAAATAGTCTTCAGTGAAGGGCAAACAACCGTGGTGGTCAAAATGGAACTTAGTCGCGTGATTGTTTCTGAAATAAACGATCAACAGGCGATCTATCTCAAGGAAGTGGATGGCCTTCGGACTTTTCCGATTCTCATCGGCGAATACGAAGCCAACATCATTAACCGTCGACTGCTGGAAGAACCTCCGTTTCGACCGCTCACTCATGACCTGCTGCGACTGGTAATTTCCAGTCTTGGGGGAACACCGGAAGATGTTGTTGTTACTGAAATGAAAGATCACACTTATTATGCCGTGTTGAGGATTCGGCAGAATGACCAGTTACTGGAAGTCGATTGCCGACCAAGCGATGCCGTGGCATTGTCGATTCACTACGATCCTCCGTTACCAATTTTTGTTGCAGAAGAAGTTCTTAGCGAAGTGAGCTAACAATGTCTCGAAGTATTCAGATTGGCCGATGGCTGATGACCTTCGCGTTTTTCCTGGCGTGTCAGCAGTCGCTGGTAGCCCAGCAGCAGGCTCTTTGGGGCCTGCACACGGGCAATCAGTTTACAGTGGAAACGACCGTCGAACGTGCAACGACACTGCAAATTGACGGTGGTGCACAGATCACAACAAACGTCAAAGAACTGATTGAGCTTGTTTACACCGTCAACAACGTGCGACCGACCGGAATCGTCTTTGAAATTCGAATCGCCAAAGCCATCCGGCTTGGAAAGTCAGGCCGCGAAGCGTCAGACAACACGGCAGACCAGCAACTTGAATCGCTCAAGGCCTTCAGCGCGTTCATCCTTGTCGCGCCGAATGGTGTCGTCACAAATATTTCAAGACGATTCGATAGTCTTCGCCAACTGGCTGACTCCGACCCTTTAAGTCTGGATCTGCTGTCCGGCATCTGTACCGACAACGTCATGACATCATGGTTTGGTTATCCATTCTGGATGTCTGCGCCTGAAGACAAACGGCAGGAAGCTGCCGAGTGGCAGCAGCTTGACGAGCTTTCACTGGGCCTCATGGGAAGCTGTCGCACAATAGTCACCTGCACCATCGAAAGCGTTGAAGACCAGCAGCTCGGCGTAAAAATTGCGGGTACCAGCCGACACATTCCCTATCTGGCTGCAGCTAACGATTCCAGCACGCTGCTAAAATTCAACAACGTTGAAGCCACAGTGGAACGATTTGAGGGTTCAGGAAAAATGATCGTGCCTAAACCTGCCGCTGGCAAGCCAACCGAAGACGACAGAAATGAACTGCGACCATGGTTTGAGAACCTGACACTGGAATGGCTGATTACAGGCAAAGCGACGGTGGCCGCGACGGCTCAGGAAAAAGTACTTACGTTTCGACAAACCAGAAAACAGACTTCCCGCCTTTTACCCGATTACAGTGTTGGCCAGCGGCGATTGGTGCCGACTGACGAGCTGTTCATGAACCGGCCACGATGACGCTCGGTTAATCGTGACGGCGAGTTTGGGAAAAGCAATTCGATTTAGCCACACATCACGCCCACATTGCGGGTGCTGTCAGTTTTTGATGACTGACGGGAATATCGGCCATTGCCCGGCTCCCGGTCGCGACGGCACGACAGCAGCAGCGGGTTCTTCGCCCAGCATTCGAATGGCCGACGCGACACATTGTGCCAGAACGCCATACGTGCCATACATTTCGTGAGCCTTCCGAAGATCCGCAATGGAATTCGGCATTCCCATCAGCCCGAGTGAATAGGCGGAAGCCGCCTTCACGATGGTTTTCTCCGGGTCAAATGGGTTGTCATCAAAAACGCGTTCAACAAACCTGGCTCGCAACGCTTCGTCGGAACGCCCCGTATTCAGAACTCCCAACGCCCATAAGCCAGCGGCTCGTGTTTCCGAAAACGTTGGCACACTTTTACTGAACATCGTTGCACAGAGTTCCGTCATACGTTCGTCCTTTGTTGACGCAGCATGATGAAACAAGAAGATTAGCTGCTCAGAAACGCCTCGCATTTGGGCACCGTCGGCTGATGCGCCGGGCGCTGTCAAAACAATCCACATTTCCTGAGCATGCTTCGTTACCTCCTCTGATAACTCCTGCTTCGGCATCATGTGCAGCAACCACGCCGCCGTCACCATCACTTCATAGCGTTTATGCTTTAGCAGGGGAACGCTCAACGATTGAAACTCGGAATGCGATTGCTGCCCGAGCAACAGCATCGATTGTTCCAGTTGCTGCCATGACGTGCTTTGCTTTCCAAGGATGTCGCCAGCCAGTACAAGAATTCCGTCGCGTAAATCGGCATTGGCATTCGCGACCTGATGCAGGGCGGCTCGAGCATTATTTCTGACGTACAGATGCTCGTCGCCCATCATTGTTGTCAGCCATTCGGAACGCTCTTTTGAAGGAAGCTGCTGCATCACGCTGATGGCACTGTTGCGCACATTGGCATCCCGATGGACCATGCCGCGTTGCAGTTTTTCCACCAACCGTTCTGGATTACTCCTCTGAAGTATCACCCAGGCCAACGATGCAACCGCGTCTTCAGGATCTTCACACAACTGCGAAACCAACGCGAAAGACGCAGTGTTATTGGCTGATTCAAGTAATGTCGCTGCAACAACACGACTGCTGATGTCCCCTGAAACAAGTTCCGCTGCCGCCTTGCCAGCTCGATCCGCAGCAAGCTTTCCAGCAGACCTGGCGGCCACCTGGCGGACCGTCATTCCGGTATGCTCGTCCTGTGCCAGTGCAAGCAGCACATCAAGAGAATCGGTGTCGCCCATATCCCCGAGACAACGACAGGCCAAGGCCGTCATTTGTCGAGAATAATTCAACGGCTGACGAATTCTCTGCCTCCACTGTTCCAGCAACGCGGCATTTTTCCAATCCACCAGCTTTGGCTCGATATGAATCGACAGAGATTCGTTTTGCGGACCGCAAAATGTTGCCAGAAGGTCGGCAGATGACGAATCATCTGCTGCCACCAACGCCATCACACATGCGCTAATCACGGCACGATCACTTGTGTCTTTTAACCGATTACGAAGTGATTCCCTGAACAGTTCTGGATCGCCAAGCTTCTCCAGAGCGACACGTTCCAATGACCGAGCCGCATCGCGATGAAGTTCATTTTCGTAGTCACCGTTCAAGACTCTAATAAACAACGGCACAAAATCATCTGGTAGTTTGATCGGCAGGATTGGTTCCTTAAACTCCGGCAGCAGATACATTCGCTTCGGAAGGTCATCAAACCTGGCCACATCAGCGACAACCAACTCTCCACGAAAATCCGCAGCGATATCGTCACCGCAGACGATTGAAGAAACGCTCATCGCCGCCAGCAAAAGAACGTATTGAATGTGACGTATTGTTGCCATGTTCGAAATTCAATCAGCGAAATTCAGTCAGGTTGACACAGGTGCCAGATACGAAATTGAAGAACAGCCAGCAGAACGACACAGGAAATACCTGAGGTCCACCATGTGCGAGGAATCAAATTAAATGATTCAAAACCCTCTGCCTGAATCGCGTTCAATGCTCCAGCCATGGGATTTATGCTCAACACCTGCTCTACAAAGCTGTGACCAAAGGGAGCGTTCATATTGGCCCATACAATCAGCGTACCGACAAACAACGCAATCAGTACACCATAAGAAACAGTTGTCGCCGCCGCTGTCGTACGGAAAAACGAGCTCACCGTGGCACTGATCAACAGCGAAAGCACGGCCGAAAAGACAAGGCAAATCAACACCTGAATCACCTGCTGCTGAAGATTCGGTTTGATCGCCATCATGATGGCATAACCGGGCAACGACGCACAAAGAACCAGCATCAATGTCAGCAGGACGCTAAGCAGTTTCCCGCGAAGAATCTTTCCCGCCGACAAGGGAGTAACTCGCAACAGATTCCAACCGCCGCTTTCCAGTTCGCCAGCAATCATTCCTCCCGCCATGCCGGGAGTCAGCACAATGATCAGCGCCACCTGAGCAACAATGATGATTCCGCCAATTCTTTCTACTCCCCAATCAACAGTCCCCATGGTTGTAGCCAAAGTCAACAACAGCGACAGAACGGCACAACCGGCAATCAGACGCAGCAACCAGTGCAGCCGACCAAACTGGCGACAACGGAACTCTTTTGCCAACACCGGATTAACAAAATCAGGAATACCCGCTTTGCGCCGTTGAGGGTCAATTAAAAAGAAAACGCGTCGCATCGAGCGTTGAGCGGCCGTGCGGTCATCGGTGATGACACCCTGAGATCGCGACCGATCCAGCAGCGAATAGTTGAAACGTGATATGCAAACAACACTTCCAACAACAATAAACACAGCCGCATAAAACAGATATGCCTTCAGCAGATCTGTCGGCGGCATCAGACCGGCCGTATCCAGGCCAGAATCATTGACCAGTTGAAGCAAAGCCGACACGGGAGAAAGCTGCCTCAGGAATGCGGCAAAGATGCCCATCCAGCCCTCGAACCCCTGCAAAAACTGCCACGGAATCAACGTCGCCACAACTAAAGCAAACGTGCAGCCATAAGCCCATCGCAAGGCTGATTCGGGACTGCCAGCAAAGGTGCCAACCAAAAGCCCCTGCACAGTAAGCTGCAGACAGACCACAACTATCAAGCCATAAAGAACCAGCACGTCGTTGACAAACGAAATACCACCCATTGCATAACAGCATGACATTGCAGGCAATGTAACGGCCAGCAGAATCAGCACGAATCCCAGCAGGGCAATTGCCTTACCGGCAAAAATCTCAAACCGCCTGAGCGGAGAATTCAACAGCAGCTCCATTGTGCATCGACGGACTTCGGTCACCACACCCGTCGCAGGAAACGCCGGAATAATTAACACAACGGCGGCCAGCATAGCTATAGCAAGACTACGAAACGCAGCCTGTGACTGCGTGCCGTCCAGGCTAGCTACTCCACTTTGCGGCCACTTCAACAACACTGTTGCGGCGAACGCAATCGCCACAGCCAGCAGTATCCAGACTGTTTGCTTTGTACGCAGAATCGCAGGCAACTCGCGTTCAGCAATTACTAAACTGCCATTCATTTCGCAGCTCCCACGGATGAAGCCTGCTGGGTCGCTGAAATAAACGCCTCTTCCAGGTCACCCAAAAGTTCGCGGAATTGAGTAATCGCGTTGCCGGAATTCACAATCAATTTCAACAACTCGGCAAGCACTTCGTCGGACGCCGACGTTCGAAATCGTACAATCGTCTCAGTTTCAGACACGGACACTTCAGTGTCGTCATCAAATTTCTGTTTAACAATTGCTTCCACCGCCGTCAGGTGCTCACGCTGCAGGCACTGCACTTCAAAAGTCCGTCGTTGCGTCAACTGGCCGGTGACTTCTTTCAATGTACCCAATGCCTTCAATTGTCCGTTGGCAACGATTGCTACGCGATCACAGATCCGAGCGAGTTCCGGAAGGATGTGGCTGGTCACAATCAGTGTTCGGCCTTCGGACGCGAGGCGTAGCAGGATTTCACGCATCTCGATTCGAGCCTGCGGGTCCAGTCCGTTCGCCGGTTCGTCAAGAATCAGGACTTCAGGATTGTGCAGCAGAGTTCGTGCGATGCCAACTCGCTGCTGCATACCATGACTAAGACTCTCAACATAGCGATCCTGCATCCAGGTCGCATTCGTAACGTCCAGAACTTCCGCCACGCGACGCTGTCTTTCCGTTCGCCCAATTCCATAGGCGGCGCCAAAGAAGTCCAGGTATTCGCGAACACGCATGTTGTCATACGACCCAAACTTATCGGGCATATAGCCAACAAGCTGCCGTACTTTTCTGGCATCTGTCACGCAGTCGGATCCGGCAATCCGAGCGCTACCAGACGTTGGTCGAGTTAACCCGACAAGAATACGAATGGTGGTAGTTTTGCCGGCACCATTCGGTCCAATGAAGCCCAGGATATCACCGCGATTCAATGTAAGACTGAGATTATCCAGCGCGACAAATTCCCCGTAACGCTTCGTCAGATTTTCGATCTCAACGACCGCTTTGGACTCAGAGCTCATTTTCTATTTTCTATTTTGATGGCACGGCACTCTTCGTACGGTGCCCCTTCAGTGTCAGTAATACTCGGTCGACTTTCCAGAAGTTGTCCTGTTCAATCGTTGCCTGTTCGTCATTCGCCGATGCGAGTTCAAGCTGCCCCACGTGAATCTCCAGAAAGACGGCACCGGTGTCTGCGGCCGCATTCAGCACATCGGAGGGAAGATTAATCGTCAGACTTCCAACCGGGCTGTTCAGTGAAGTCACTTCCGTGAAGTCGCCAATTCGACCAGCACCGATTTTCACTGTCCGAGAACCAGCATGAATTCGAAGTTCGAGGCTGGCGTCGTCGGAATGAAACGGCTGGCAGGCGGGCGGTATTTGAAACTTCAGCACGACCGTGCCGCTGGGCTTTCGCTGCATCCAGGTTCTTTGCCGGTTTCCAAACGCACTTCCCATAGCTCCATGTTCATCCAGCACGCTGGCGTAGGGCAACAACACGGGTGGAATCAAAATTTGCCTGCCAATTTCAGGTTTCTGCAGATCGAGCGGCAGGGTAATCAGAGTTGAAGATTCATTCTTTAAAGAACTGCTGCTATCGACACCTGATGGAACATTTCCAGACCAGAACAGAAGAGTGGGTTCCGGCGGAAATGGCGTCAGACGGTTTTCAGCAGTGAACAGGGCGTTGTACAACACCTTTCGCTGCAATTGTTTCTGCGAAAGTAACGTGGCGTTGCTGATCTCGCCCGGCGGTAGTACATCGTTGACGTTTGCATGCAGCAGTCCATCTTTTGCTAGACGAGCTTCCATACGATCAGGACCAGGGCCCGCAATCACTGCATCTTCAGGAGCCAATGTTTCGGAATTCAAAACTCTAATAACAACGTCATCGCCCTCGAATGAGGCAATCGCATTAAGTGGATCCTTTAACCGCAGAATTGATTGTTCATTATAGCTGGTAACTCCCGCAGGCTGCAGGAAACCTTCCCATGTATAGGTGCCATTATCAGACCACACAAAACGGCGGCGGCTGGCAGTGGTTACATCACGCTGGTCGGCCACCGTTCCGTGGTCACGAAAAACCAGGTCCATCTTTTGCGATTCTGGCTGGTAGATTGTCACAACGCCATCGGCGACCACGGATGTCTGTCCTGGAGGTGCCTGAACGACTCGCGTCTGAATCATTGTGGCAGGAGCCGTTGTCCGAGACGCCATACCGGTCAACAGTCCAGGAGTCATGGCCGCCACGGCACAAACCGGTACTGCAACCAGCAAACGGTTTTGCTGATGCGAACGAGTCAGAACGAAGCTGACTGCGACAAGTACCAGAATGAACGCGCCGAGCACAATCGCTGGAAACCAACGTTCGGGAATAGAATAGCCAATTTGCTGCTGTCCAACGGAAGACAACAGTTCCCGCGTCAACAGAGACTGTTCAATTGGATTCTTGAACACCTCCTCAAGAATTCCGTTTGCACATGCAGCCAGTTTTTCGGAATCTTCGGTCGACACAAGAACACTGGCGGGCATGGTTACAACATGCACACTGCCTCTACCAACGGGTACCTCAACAACGACTGGCCAACCAGCCTGGCTCCACTTCACAAGTCCGCGATCAAAAACGGCTCGCACCAACGGTACGGGCTCCTCAAGCCTGACTTCGTAAGATGCTTGGTTAGTTCTATTCCCATCAACCTCGTGGTTATCCAGAATAAAGCGATGCAACTGCGTGGTATCGACAACGGAAAACGGCAGGGCGTCACCAAGGATGGCACGGGTCGAATCTTCGCCTACGCTATCCAGAAAAACGATGGCTCGGCCGCCGCGTTCAATCCAGAACCGAATGGCGTCGCATGTCTCCTGAAATCGCCAGAGATCGGGTGAAGTAATCACCAGATTGTTCAACGGTGACAGGGCATCAAGCGACCCATGAACATCTTCATGCGTCAGGTTTAGCATTACGTTCGGCAACTGAGACGCCTTGCGAAACGCCTCCAGCATTTGACTCACTTCGACTATCTTTGCGTCACTGACATCCTTTGCAGACAAATGTCCGCTGAAAGAAGGTTCCGAAGCCCAATTCCCCGCATTTCCGGGAACGACAAAAGTTTCAACGATGCTGTCGTTCTGACGACGGGCAACCGTTTCACGCCCATCCTGTTCGTTAACAAACAAATACTCAAACTCATACACACCACCGCTCGACGCTTCTGCCAGCAGCGGCCACTGAGTAACGCGTGACACACCGGCTGGCACCTGGGCAGATCGAGCGAACTGATCGCCAGAACCCGACTTCTGCGTCACAATTGCAGTAAGCGTCTGATCCTGATCTGAAAAATTATTGAATTGGCCTTTTACCAAACCCCACTGGCCGGCCCTGTAACGTCTTATGCCGCCGGGAGTCACGACGCCTGTCGCCTGCTGGGCGTGACATTCAATGGAGCCTGAAAATAGCAGCAGGCAAATGCTGATTTGCCGAACCAAACGAGCAGTAAACGGCATGCAAGAAAAAAATGTCAATGCACTGTCTCTAAACGGGATACGGCAAAGCCTCATTGCATCGAGAAACAACCAGATCCGCAAGCGTGCCCACAACTCGCGGTGCACGCATTTCGAAAAACGGATTGTCGGATTGCCCTATGGCACCGCAAATTGCTGGAACCGCGGTTACGTCCATTCCTGAATCGATTTAACTGAGGGCTCCGGATTTCTGGCCAATGCTTCCAGAGCATCCACTACAGCAATACTGCCCGGAAGTGTGGTAACGCAGGGAATGCGATGAACGACCGATGCCGCTCGAATGCGGCCTTCATCCGTCCGCGCACCCTTACCACTGGGTGTATTAAAAATCAGACTGATCTCCTGATTTGCCATGAGATCCAAAAGGTTCGGACGACCTTCCTGAAGTTTTTTAACAACTTCAACTTCCAGACCCGCATCACGGAATATCCTGGCTGTACCGGACGTGCAGACAATCGTGAACCCTAGTGCCAGCAGGCGTTTTGCCGGTTCAATCATCTTCACCTTTGCGGCGGCCGCCATGCTGATAAAAATCTTTCCGCTCGACGGTAGATTGGCACCAGCGGCGGTCTGAGACTTCGCGAATGCCGTTGCGAAGTCGCTGTCAATTCCCATAACCTCGCCGGTCGATCGCATTTCCGGCCCCAGCACAATATCGACACCTGAAAAGCGACTGAACGGAAATACGCTTTCCTTGACAGATGTGTGCTGCGGAATGATCTCCGATATAACGTTCTGTTCCTTCAGAGAAACTCCCACCATCGCCTTGGCAGCAATGCGTGCCAACGAACGGCCTGTTGCCTTGGAAACGAACGGCGATGAACGACTGGCTCGTGGATTCACTTCCAGGATGTAGACCGTGTGCACATCGTCATCAAACTTTACGGCAAACTGAATATTCATCAGCCCGCAAACGCGTAGCTCTTTTGCCAATGCATGAGTCGCCACTCGAATTTCGTCAAGCACGTGCTTCGGCAAAGAGTGTGGCGGCAGCGAGCAGGCAGAATCGCCGGAATGCACGCCCGCTTCTTCGATGTGCTCCATGATGCCGCCAACCACCGTGTCAACACCGTCCGAAATGGCATCCACATCAACTTCGATGGCGTCTTCCAGAAACCGGTCGATCAAAACAGGCTTGTCCGGCGAAACATCCACTGCTTCGGTCATGTAGCGGACCAGTGATTGCTGGTCATAGCAAATTTCCATCGCTCGACCGCCCAGCACATAGCTTGGACGAACCAAAACCGGAAACCCGATGCGATCCGCTGCAGCTCGCGCAGATTCTGTGTTTGTCGCAATACCGTTCGGCGGCTGTCGAAGATTAAGCTTCTCCAGAATCGCCTGAAATCGTTCCCGATCCTCAGCTGCGTCAATCATGTCAGGCGACGTACCGATGATGTTAACGCCCGCCGCTTCCAACGCTTTGGCAAGGTTGAGTGGCGTCTGTCCGCCAAACTGTACAATCACGCCATCTGGCTGCATACGGTCGCAGACATTCAATACGTCTTCGACCGTCAATGGTTCGAAAAACAGATAGTCTGACGTGTCGTAATCCGTCGAAACGGTTTCCGGGTTGGAGTTTACCATTATGCTTTCGATCCCCAGTTCCGCGAGCGCGAAGGCGGCTTGGCAACAACAATAATCGAACTCTATTCCCTGCCCAATCCGGTTAGGACCGCCACCCAGAATCATGATCCGCTTCTTGCCCGGCTGCTTTGGCGGAGTTTCGTCTTCCTGTTCATATGTGGAGTAATAGTAAGGCGTATGGGCTTCGAATTCTGCCGCACACGTATCAACCTGTTTGAATGTCGCCTCGATCCCCAGTTCTTTGCGGCGACGTCTCACTTCAACCGGCGACGTGTCCCACCAGAAGGCAAGTTGCGTATCCGAAAATCCGCTTCGCTTGGCCAGTCGAATCAGGTCATACGACGCTTCCGACAATCTGCCAGCTGCACGTATCTGTTCTTCAATCGCAACCAAACGTTCAAGACTTCGCAGGAACCACGGATCAATGTCCGTCAGTTCGTGAATTTCGCTCACCGACATGCCGCTCTTCAATGCGTAGCGGATATAAAATACGCGAGCTTCATTCGGCGTCGACAACTTGGCAATGATCTCGTCGCGACCTGGCTGACGATCAGTTCCCCACAAATCCTTCTTGCCACCTCCGAGCCCGAAGTGACCAATTTCGAGGCCTCGCAGTGCCTTTTGGAACGATTCCAAAAACGTACGGCCAATCGCCATCGTTTCCCCAACTGACTTCATCTGTACAGTAAGAGTCGGGTCGGCTTCCGGAAATTTCTCAAAGGTCCAGCGCGGGATTTTCGTAACCACGTAATCGATCGTCGGCTCGAAACACGCCAGCGTTTCACGAGTAATATCGTTGCGAATTTCGTCCAGCCGATAGCCCACAGCCAACTTCGCGGCGATTTTCGCGATTGGAAATCCAGTTGCCTTGGAGGCCAGAGCGCTCGAACGACTAACTCGCGGGTTCATTTCGATAATCACCATTCGCCCATCGTCGGGGTTGATGGCGAACTGCACATTGGAACCGCCCGTCTCGACGCCGATTTCCCGCATGCACGCCAAAGTCGCGTCGCGCATGATCTGATACTCTTTGTCAGACAGTGTCTGCGCGGGAGCCACGGTAATCGAATCACCCGTATGAACGCCCATTGGATCAAAGTTTTCGATGGCGCAAATAATGACAGCGTTGTCCGCGCAGTCACGCATGACTTCCATCTCGTACTCTTTCCAGCCGAGAATGGATTCTTCCAGCAACACTTCTGTCACTGGTGACAACGCGAGTCCCTGACGAACTTTTTCTTCAAATTCGTCGTAGTTATAAGCGATCCCGCCACCCGTGCCGCCCAAAGTGAAACTCGCCCGAATAATGATCGGAACGCCAATTTCCTTCACGGCCGCGCGAGCATCCTCCATATTGTGAACGACAAAACTTTTGGGAACGCTAAGCCCAATTTTTATCATCGCATGCTTAAATCTTTCGCGCTCTTCCGCCTTCTTAATGGACGCTTCGTTCGCACCAATCATTTCACAGTTGTACTTCTTCAGCACACCGTGGTGAGATAGATCCATGGCCGTGTTTAGACCGGTCTGACCGCCAAGTGTCGGCAACAATGCACAAGGGCGTTCTTTTTCGATGATTTTTTCGACGTACTGCCACGTGATGGGCTCGATATACGTTCGATCTGCGGTATCCGGATCCGTCATGATCGTGGCCGGGTTGGAATTCACCAACACAACTTCATAGCCCTCTTCCCGCAGTGCTTTGCAGGCCTGAGTTCCGGAGTAGTCGAATTCACAGGCTTGGCCGATCACAATGGGGCCAGAACCGATGATCAGAATCTTCTTAATATCGTCTCGACGTGGCACGGGGTAAAACCTTTGAGTGTCCCAAAGAGCCGTTCTGCTGCAATTACGCCTGCAAAACATAACCAATTTTGCCGAATCTACCCCACCGGCTGCACGCAATTTAGTCGCCCAAAACGGGTCTCGGGACTGGCTCGAGACCAAGGCGAACACGTTGCGAGCGGGTCAGAGCAGCAGACCGCGCAAAATTTCGAGAAGCGTACCAGTAAATTTCGGACGTTCAAGAAGCCTGGCCTCGTTGCCCAGGAATTGCTTCGTCTGGGCCGACGATTCTTCTTTTAGCGAAGATTTTACTCTACAGTTCACCGACCTCCCATCGGCGTAACTCTGGAAATCGCCGACAGAACACTGTTTGCCAGGGCAGAAAGTCCGTCCTGAACGGCAAACTTTTAAATCTGGGAGGGCGTCGGAAGCTATTTTTCCGCGCGAAAACTTGTAGAAAGCAGAAAAGTTGGCGCAAAAAATAATCATCGATGCAGACCCAGGAATTGGTGACGCCCTTGCCATTCTGACAGCTCTTTTGGATCCATCACTGGACGTTGTCGGACTTACAGCGACCGCGGGTTCGGTATCCGGAATCCAGGCAACTCGAAACCTGCAGTTTCTCATCGACCTTGTTGATCCACTTAAACACCCTCGCACCGGTCAATGTGAACGGCCTGCGGTCTTAAGCAGACAGGCTGCTGAAGAAGTCCCGACTCGACACAGTTTTCTGGGCAGCCACGGCCTAGGCGATGTTACCGTGAATGTGCCCGACCTGCACAATCGTCGAGAATCCACAAAGCTGATTGTTGACCTGGTCCGCGAGTTTCCCCATGAAATCAAACTTCTGACACTTGGGCCACTGACAAATGTCGCAGCCGCCTGCGAACTGGACCCCGAACTCCCGGCGCTGCTTGACAGCATTGTCTGCCTGGGCGGCGTCTATCATGCCAGTGGAGACATCACGGCAGCCGCAGAATTCAACATCTGGGCTGACCCGGAAGCAGCCGCAATCATACTTCGCCTGCCAACGGCCAAAACTCTGATAACACTTAATCATAGTGGGGCAGCCGTTTTAACATTTGAAGACGTCGATCTTCTTTCGGAACTGATTGAAGGGACTCAAAACGCGGACGTACTGACATCAATGCTGCAGTTTGCCATCCGTGCGAATCGGCAAGACCTGGCATTCGAAGGCATCGCGCTGCATGGAGTAGCAGCGTTGGCTGTGGCCGCAAAAGCCGAAGCATTTACGGTCGAAGCCGTGCACGCCGACGTAGAAACCAGCGGACAGCTAACTCGTGGAATGACGGTCGTAGACCGACGGCGTATTTCCAGAGGTAAAACAAATGTCGACTTCGTTTCGTCAATCGACGAACACGGCGTGATCGACTATTTTTCACGACACTTTCGACGAGCAGCTCGATAATGAACAAAGCGATCCCGGTTCTGTGCACGTTCGAAAGTCGTCGTTCGGAAGAAATGCGGTCACTCATTGAACGGCTCGGCGGAATTGCAGTTGTCGCCCCGTCAATGCAGGAAGTGTCGATCGAAGAAAATGCCACAGCCATCAATGCAATTCAGGAAGTCCTATCCGGCCAGGTGGACTACATGGTCCTTCTGACGGGCGTCGGCACGGAAGCGATGCTGGACATCGCAGAGACTCAGCAGCTGAAGGCATCGCTGCTTGAAGCAATGCAAAAAATTCCTTTACTGATTCGCGGACCAAAGCCCGCCGCCGTTCTGAGTCGACTCGGATTAAAATATGCCGTTAAGGCTCCGGAACCAAACACGTGGAACGAACTGCTGGCGGCCATCGACGGCGCCGGCATCGATGTCAATGGCAAGACCCTGGCCGTGCAGGAATACGGCGTCCCCAACCCCGAATTCTACAACAGCCTGAACGCTCGCGGTGCCAGGGTAATTCCGATTTCCGTCTACCGCTGGGCCCTGCCGGATGATACGCAACCACTGCAGGATGCGATCCGACAAACCATCGCCGGAAAACTTGATGCGCTGTTATTCACTAGTGCTCAACAGGTTCGGCACGTCCTGATAATCGCGGACGAACTACAGTGTCGCGACGAATTCATCAACGCAGCCAACAACACCGTGATTGCTTCGATCGGCCCAACCTGTAGCGAAACAATAGTCGAAGAAGGTCTGACGGTTCGCTTCGAAGCCAGCCCACCAAAAATGGGCCCACTTGTCCGAGGCGTCCTGCAACACATTGCTTCCTCGTTGTGAAGGCACGCGTGCAAGCCACTGCAGGATGGCACTTATCGCCACGAAGTGAGTCGGTAAAACGACAGGCGCCAGCGCACGTTCAGATGTAACGACATAGAAAACGGGAGCATAATCAATGCCGCTGACGTATTTCCGGCCTATGCACCTTGTGGTGGAACATCGACATTTTCAGGCAGACTATCCCCCGACGACACGGCTTCCTGTCGCCGTGGCTTCTTAAATTTATTACTCTTCAATGTTCGTCTTTCGAAACGTTTTCGCAAAGCAACAACACATAGCTCCTGGCGATTAAATGCAAGCTGTCGAGTACGCACAACGGGAAAGCCCATATTGACAAACTGCTGCCGATACTGATCGACTTCAGCCGCCAGTTTCCAATCGGGAAGCTTCAGAGTTGCAATCACTCCACGGATATCAAGTTTGCGAGTCTCGATATAGTCACGAATAACTTCCAGTGTGTACGAAGGCGGCATATTGACGTCCACTACGAGCCAACGCACGTTCATCAAGTCGCGTTTGGGAACGTCTCGCGCGCGGCGCCGAACGTGAGTCAGTGACGGATGTTCAGCCACCGATGGATCCATTTCAGCGGGATCGATCGCGATGACCGTCGCGCCGCGTTCGAGCATATATTGAGCCGCACCGCCCGGCGCGCTGCCAATTTCCGCAACAACATCGCCTTTTTCAATCGGAATCTGCCCCCACAACACGGCCTCGTGAACTTTCAGCCAGGCGCGACTAGCCAGCTTCGGTGGTAGTTCAAACTGCGGAACACCGCCCGGCCAGGACTGAGCGATCATCGCCGAATCATGCCAGCCAACCCACCACTCATCGGATTCGATCAGGACCACACAAATCGTCAGCTCACCTCGCTTGCTGGGGCGATTCAGTCGAAGGCCAGGCAGTCGTGGCTGAATTGCCTCAAGTAGAATCTGCCCGGCAGTTTCTGCAACCGGACTGATGCCTGGCTCGAAACCATTCTTGCCGGGCATCGTTAAATCTCGCTGCCAGCAGTGCAGCATCGTAAACGGTTTGTCACCCGCGAGGGTTTCAATCTGGGCGGCAACATTTTTTGCCAGCTCAGTTGTGTCGCTGCTGTTGGTCTTTCCTAAGGACCATCCCCAGAGTCGAGCAAATGTTGACACCAGCTGAAATGAGCCCGGTCGGATACTGGTATCCACAGCCTTAAATGTCAGGAAGCCACTTCGCGAAAACGCAAACTTCAGACCGGGATAGCGATTCAGTATTTCCTGTTTACACGTTTTTTCCGCGCCAATTTGACAGCAAACAAACAGGAATTGTGCAGATTCAGACATGATGGGCGATTGTCGTGGAAAGGCAAAAATGGAAAGCGTAAACGTTTCGGCCACATCGCTGTTCTGCGTTTCTGACCTGATTGTAAGCCACTGCATATCGCCATCGTGAAGTCTTCTCCCAAAGTCCACTCGAACAGCAATCCAGCGCGTCCGGCCCATCATATATTCGAATAGACGGCACACACCGTGACAGAATCCGATTTTCCTGCAATGCTGACGAATGCTGGGTGTACGAACTGAAGGAAAACAAATTCGGCCCCTTCGACGAAGTTCATGACCAGACATTTGTACAAGTCCCAGGCAAATAGCTGAATGACACCGACGACAGGGCGTTCCCAAACCTCTATCAGTGACAAAGCCTGACTTTGAGTGACTGCAGGGGACTGCAGGGGACTGCAAATTTGATTCTGATAGCGTCTTAAATCCGTGAGTGAAGACTGGAACCAGCACGGCTGGGCGACGGACGGACACCAATTCTCAAAGTCCCTTTGGAACTACAGATACCGATCCCGGCTGCGACTTCACAAACTGGATCGGCTCCCGAAGCTTGATTCCAAGGTGCTGCTTAAGAAGGCCCGACCGTTGATATCGGAGCCAGTCAGTCAAGAATATGAACTCTGGCCCACGGCACAATTCAACCCGTGGACCATGCACTCTAAAACAACAGAGAAACGTCTTTGATGCCCAGCTACTGTGTCGAATGATCCATCGATATTAACAGCGATCCGAAGACGGTGTTTGACGCTGTGGTGAACTTTAAAACATGGACAAAGTGGTCACCATGGCTGTGCTCAGAACCGACGGCCGACGTACAGGTCACCGGTGATGGTCGTTCTGTAGAATCGGTCTATTCGTGGCAGGGACAAATTGACGGCCACGTTGAAATGGAGCGCAGAAACCTTAAAGCAACTCAGCCTATTGAAGATGAAATTCGATTCTTCAAACCCTTTAAAACGGTCTCGCGGGTTTCATTTGAGATTCAGCCTGCGGCCGACGGGTCGAAGATCACGTGGCACATAAACGGTTCACTGCCTTGGTTCATGTTCTGGATGAGATCACTGATGGAATCGCTGATTGGGATGGATTATGATCGCGGCCTGAAGATGCTGAAGGAATGGATCGAAACCGGTAACCTGCTTTCAAAAACCAACATTCGAGGAATCGAAACAGTCGGTCCGTTGCGGACGGCAGGAGTTCGCACATCGGCTCATATGAGCAACGTAGGTCCGGCCATGAGCATAGCCTTGAATCTGCCAGCCAGTTGATGTCAAACAACAATCTGCCAACCGATGGTCAGATGATTTCCGTATGCCACAACCTCAATATAAAATCGCAAGTTCTTGAGTTCACCGGCGCTATGTAATTCCCGCTTCCACAGCCGCGCTGCCAACCGGTTTATCTGAATGGTCCATTCCAACCAGCAATGCATTCTTTGTGGAACACTTCGGAAGCTTCCAGAATCTTGGCAATGCCTGGAGCGCCGCAAATCAATATGTGCGAAACAGAACACTAAAGCAGGGCAGGGCAGGGGCGTTTGAATTCTATATCAACAATTCGCAGCTCACGGCGGTCGACGATTTGCGAATAGAAACCTATCTGCCACTCACGCGAGAACGGAGCAAAGCACACTGCAGGAAACATGCCGCCCTTCAACAAAAAAGAGACCGCGAAGATTAATCTTCACGGCCTCTTATAAGTCAGACATTTCGGATACTGCGACGGTGGAGACGCAGTGAGTCAGGCGAAAACCGAGTCACGCTTAAGCGTGCACTCATACATGGTTCGGGCCAACACAAATAATTTGAGACCTCCGTCGGGGTAAAACCGAAACGCCTGATGTATCTTCCTGCAAACTCAGTTTAAGGATAGACCACTTTGGAAGGTGGTCTAGGAAACTTTTGTTCGTAAAGATGATCGGCAATCTGTTGTGCCGTCTGCAGTATTTCGACCGTAAACAACCGCATACTTCGATTCGGCCATTTTATTCGATCAAACGAGCAGTCTTTCTATTCTCTCATTCGCCTGATTCGCTGGCAATCGGAACCTTCCGTCGCCTACAGTGAACGTGTTCAGGTTGACCGTTTTTCCCTTTCCGAATTCCTCAGTACGCGACTTTATTTTAGGCCACCGCATGACCTTCGATCGACGAAATTTTCTGAAGTCCACGGCTGTGGCTGGTGCTCTGGCCACAGCGCTACCGGTACACGGCAGTTCTGCCGAAAATAGTTCCACACTATCCGATGCTTCGTTCAGTTACTGCCTGAATATGAGCACCATTCGTGAACAGACCGATGACATTCGCGAACAGGTACGTATCGCAGGTGCTGCCGGTTATCAGGGAATTGAACCCTGGATGGGACATCTCACAAAATACACAGAATCCGGTGGCAGCCTGTCCGACCTGAAGAAGATGATCGACGACGCGGGACTTTCCGTCGAAAGCGCGATTGGGTTCGCACAGTGGATTGTGGACGACCCGGACCAACGCAAAAAAGGACTGGAAAATGCAAAACGTGACATGGACCTGTTGGCCCAAATCGGCGGAAAAAGAATCGCCGCACCACCGGTGGGCGCTCAAAACGGAGCGAAGCTCGATCCCTTTGCAATGGCAGACAGATATCGCAAACTGCTTGAAGTTGGCGACCAAACCGGCGTGATTCCACAACTGGAAGTCTGGGGCTTCAGCACAAATCTGTCACGACTTGGCGAATCCGTCATGGTGTGTGTAGAAGCCAACCATCCTAAAGCCTGCCTGTTGCCGGATGTTTATCACATCTTCAAAGGCGGTTCAGGCTTCGGAGGTCTTGCTCTGCTTGATGACAATGCGATTCAGGTTTTCCACATGAATGATTATCCCGATCAGCCTTCACGAAAAGACATGAATGATTCGCACCGCGTCTATCCGGGTGACGGTATTGCCCCGCTGTCCGACATCCTGAACATGATTGGTGGCAATGGACGCACTGCCGTTCTTTCGCTGGAACTGTTTAACCGCGATTACTGGAAACAGGACGCGTTGGAAGTCGCTAAAACCGGCCTGGCAAAAATGAAAGCTTCGGTCGCAGTCGCTACGGCATGACATCAGAGCAGGCTGAATCTGGGCAATGGCGGGGGCGAAATACACCGACCTCGTCATCCCTGCCTTGCCTGAACTCAATAAGTCGGGACAGCAACGGGCCGACAGATTTTTGATCGCGGATCGATGCGTTGCGCGCGAAAGCATTCCAGTCAGTGTCAGCGACGTCTAAAGTAATCAAACATCGTTCTGCGCCGAGGAGGAGGAGAGGGATTTTCCTGAACCTGACGGACCGGTTCCGAAGTGCGAGTGTAAGAAATCGGTGTGTCCCAATCGGGTTCTTCAAGCCCCTGTTGTTCACCAAAACTGCCGTCAATCAACGTTGTTTCGGCTGGCGGAGCGAATGCACTTCTGGTCGTATCATCGAACACGGGAGCCTGCAAGTGAGCTGTCGGAGCTGCACCAAATTGGTTTTGCCCTCGGGCTAACTGTCCTTGTTCCGCCAGCATCCTGTGTCGGATGACTTCACCGAGATCAACAACCTGGAGGTTGTGATCAGGCATTCGCCAAAGCTCGTCAGGAAGATGAGGATTTGTTTCGATGCCGTCAAACGTCAATGTCATTTCAGAATCCATCTGCGGGAACAGTAGCTTGACCGACTGTGGAATTCGTTTTTGATTGTACCACCGGTATCCGCTAAGTTGTGCCCGCACCAAAGGATTGCGTTCGCTGTCATAGACTGCATGTTCGCGGATATCACCAGTCATCACGTCAACCTTGATGACTCGTCGCAATGGGCCGCCGGATGGCCCTTCTTCAATCGCTGCCAGCCATAGCTCATTAGAACCGGCCGGTGAACTGATTTCGTAGTCGCTTGGATTCAGCGGAGTAACGCCCAGTACCAGCATCAGCCAGTTGGGATCGATATATGGAACACCACTTGGAATTTGCTGTAGCAACGCCGTGTCTTCATGTTTCCAAGTCATGATCGCAGACTCACCCGGCTTCACATAAACCCAGCAACGATGATTATTCGATCCAAGGTCGGCGGTTGCTATTACATTGCTGGCTGTCAGCCGAAAGTAGTTGGGCGCTTGGCAAGCGATTGCTCCCTTAAGTCGCTGCCCCATGCCGTTCGGCAGACGCACGTGCATGCGCGTTGATGTACAGCGCCACCCTTCGAGTCCCTGCGTCTTGCTGTTGAGATGTTCAACTAGCTCGGCACTGGAAATGTTCATACTGAGTGCGGGTGGTGCATTCGAGCGTGCTACTTCTTTGTGCCACGGCAACGTGCAACCGACACTGCTTAACACAGTTAGCAGAAGAGTAATTTTTTTGAGTAGGTCGATCATTCCATGATCCTGCACGAACTCTGCCCCGTCGAACCTTACTTGGGTCAACACTTCCAAGTCGTGCCGTTTCCTTACGCTGCCTCTTCCGTTGCTCCGCCAAAAAGCTGACTCTGCAGCTGAGCAATCTGTTCTTCCGTCAGTTCGCGTTCCATTACATCGAACGGACCTTCGCCTCCAACTCCAACTAAACGCATCCCCGGCTGTTCGTCAATGGTAATCGAATCTTCCAGGATCAGTCGCTTCTTCCGCAACAGCAGCAAAGCAAGGACATATTGATAGTCCAACTCAACGTTGTTCGGAGATTCACATAGTTGCACAAAATACTCCAGAAGCGAGTCTGGATCCAACTTTCGTTGCCCTGCGTCTTTGTCTGCCGGCACTACGCACTGCCAATGCCCAATAGAATTTTCCGGAGCCCCGTTCCAGGATTTGCTGGAAATATCCTGTCGGACCAGCCGACCGTCGATCTCAACTAGCACAGACCAGCAGCGCTCACCCGGGACAAGCGGTTCGCCTGTTGATGAACATACTTTCGAAATTGGGCGAATGTTGAAATCCATAAACCGTCTACCAAATCCTTTCGTTGCGCAACCATCCGCCAACCAATGTTAATCGAAGCGGCAAAATTGGCCAAGACGAAGTGTTTAACCATAAAATTGGCTGAGCCAACGACAAACCAGGTGTCGTTGCCGAAAGGCAACATGCTTCCGCATTGCCGAAAGCTCTTGCCTGAATGTTGCGGCAGGAAATATTCATTTTTTTTAGTTGAGTTCCTCAGGCTGCCCAGAATACTCTGAGTGATCTATCTACCGCGACCAGAGCATGCTGAATAGACATTCCGTAACTCGAAAACAAAAGCAAATAGCAGCTTGACCATTGAATTCCAAGTGGCAGGTTGAACATGCGGAAGATGAATTTCCCCATCATCAAACACAATCACTAGATTTCGATTCACCCCATTCAGAAGGAACAAACCTATGAAACATCTCAGCCAGTTCGCAATGCTCTGCCTTGCTGCCATCGTCGCCGTCCCGGCTATGGCCATCGACCTGACGCCGATTCCGGCCGTGCCAGGTTCACCTTATGGCGTGTCAACGGGCGAACACGTAGTGCAGGGACCGGTCTATGTCGACGCCGCACCAGAACCACTGTACACCAACGTTAAGTACGTCGACAGAAGAGAAATGCACCCTTGTGCAGTTTCAAAAATCATCCGAGTTAACGATCCTTGTGCTTGCAATGACCCCTGCAATTGCTGCGGACCAAAGTGCGTTTACATTGAAATCTGCGTTCCACCATGTGGCTGCGAAGAAGTGAAATGCCGCCGCGACGGTGATCGTGTGCGATACGACTACGGCAAATATGCTGTTGACGTTCGCGTCAAGAAAGGACACATCGTTGTGGACTATCAAAAATAGTCTCGGGCAATGCAATCGCAGCGAAACATAAAGTTTCAAACGAACTAAACGGGAAGCAGTCTTAGGCTGCTTCCCGTTTTTCTTTTGCCGATTTTCGATGTACAGAGCCCCAAAACCAATCGGATATGTGAATCAATGCGGACTCAACACGCATTTTCCCGTTTTCACTTCACGGCCCCGTCTTGAGTAATGCTCTTGTTCGCGTCAAGATAAAGGCGAATTTCCTGTCAAAATCAATCACTTACCCGATATCACGCGATTGGCCCTTGGGGGGTTAACCCAAGGGCGATGAATCCGTGCTGCCGAGAGATATTTATGGATCTGCCAACTTGTCCATCCTGCGGTCAATCTGTACTTGACGATGACGCCACTGACTGCCCTTTTTGCGGCGCATCAATGAGCAGTGCGGCCAAGTCAAAGGCCGCGGGGGGAAAACCTGCTCCGCAGAAAGCTACACCAAAAAAACAACCAACGAACGACGACCCTTTTGCCATCGAACAAGCTCCGACGTCAAAGAAAGTTGTTCTGTGCTCGCGAAAACCAATGAAGGGACGATTACATCGAGTGGTCTGTCCGATGTGCGACACTCAAGGTTTCATCCCTCAGGCGGCAATCGGTCGGCAGGTCAAATGCGCGAACACCGAGTGCCTTGTTCCTATTTTCACCGCATCAGAAAATGGCGCAGAGAAACCCAAAGCAAAAGTGCCGGCACGCGTCAGTGATGACTCGGGAAACGCCGAAAAAAGCATTACTCAGCCGGGCTTGGCAAAGAACCCAATGGTGATCTACGGCATCGTTGCGGCAGTGCTGTTTGCGGCAACAATGGGGCTGGTCGCCTACCTGAATCGCCCTGGCACCGAATT
Source organism: Fuerstiella sp. (assembly GCA_041689795.1). Lineage (GTDB taxonomy): Bacteria > Planctomycetota > Planctomycetia > Planctomycetales > Planctomycetaceae > Fuerstiella. The sequence goes on from JBDNFN010000049.1 coordinate 26,760, forward strand.
CATTCCAGGTGGAGACATTCCTACCATTACGCTAAACGAAGACGAATCGGAAGAATTAATCGGCGATGATAAGCCCGCAGAGACAAAGGTTCCTCTTTATCGGCAAAGGGCGATTGAGCTTGTTGAGATCATGATCAGCGAAGCCACCACAAGTTCCGGCAATCGAGACAAAGCGATCTGCCGACGACTAACGGGTGATGCTTACCTGAAGCTGGGAATGCCTGAACAGGCAGAGGCAGAATTCGAACACATGAATAAGGTTGCGTCCGATTCCGGGCGCAATACTGATTATTATCTGGTCGTTCCACTGGTCAGCGAATACTGGCTGAAGTTTCACTCCGGAGAAACAGACTCAGCTGCCCAAAATCTGGCTGAAGCAAATTCGCTCGCCCCGAAAATCCCTACGTCCGGAGGCGTCGCGTTCGAATCCGGGATCGCTCTTGCTGCTGCGCTTGCAAATTCCGGCGACATCAAAAATGCGGTAGCGCTGATTGCAGGACAACAACGTGATGAAACCGTAGCATCACAAATGGACACCGTCAGGCTCGCCGCATGGTCAGCCATTTCCGGGGGATTGCAGGATCTCAACAAACCCTCTCTGCCGCCGCTGCAGGTCTTTTCATGGAATGAACCGCTGATGACGGCGGTTGCCGTTAATCTTGCAGTGATGGGCCGATGGGATGTCGCGACAAAATGGTGTGAATCGATCGATAACATTCTGACTGCAAGCGACACATTTGCCGCTGTAGCCGAACAAATGGTCCGTCAGACTGCTCCGGAAGCTGCTCAGAAATCTCTTCAGGCGGCAGCCGTATCAAAGAATTCAGATATTGCACTGCGGACTGAAGCTGTGCTGGCTCGATCCACAGCCGCGAATGATCGGTGGACGGCTTTATCCGTCGCCACCGCCGCTCTTCCCTCGGCCACTCCGGTAAGCCTTAATCGAATTGAATCGCTGATTGATGCCAAAACTCCCGACATTGATGCCTCGCTGCTGCGCGGCGAAGCCCTCACCGATTACATAATTGCCGCCATCAGTCACGGCGACAGCGAAGCGGCCGGGACTGGACTGAATAGTCTTTATGCAACCCTGACTTCAGCAGTACCACCAACGGCAATCGTGCGTGCCGCTGCTGTTGAACTGGACAGAAATGCAGATAAGGTTCAGCAGAGAATTGCCACGGAACTTAGAATCTCAGGAGCGAATCAGATTCGTGCCAGGTTTATTGCCTACCGTCGCAGCATCGACCGAATCCTGAAGGCCGCAGAAACGCGACGTCTGCACCTGCTGCTGATGCTAACTCGCGTTATCCAGAACGGCGGACTCGATGCTGTTCGTCAGGTTGTCACGAACACGTCCACGGACCTCGCAAAGGAAGTCGGTGTTGACGACCTGAATGGCCTTTTGTTTGTTGCCGCAGCTGACATCGATAAAGAGTTTGCTGAAATGGCCGTCGTCAATCGGAAACTCAGCGTACCCCTGGCCCGTGCTGAACCCGCCGAAGAAGCTGCTGTGATCAAGGCACTTATTGCGGCATGGGATGGCTATCTCAAGGCTTCCAGGCTGACTGCCGTTGACCAACTGGAAGCAGCGCCCAAAGCACGAGGTCTTTGTGCTGCGACAACGCGATACATCGTTGAGAAGCTCATCGCCAGGGCCACGTCGGAAACCGAAGCTTTCGCCGAGATTTCAAAAATCAAGAACAAGCTGTGGCGAGAAGAATGCCTTCAGGCATCAACTCGAACTCTTGTTCGCAACAAACTTCTGGATCTCGGCAAGGTCCGTCCGTCCGTCAGCGAAGCCGCAACCAATCCATCGCAACGCATCGCTGCATTTTATGGAGCCGTTCGAGGAGCCATCGACCTGGAACAGGCAGAGAAGCCCTAAATATTTCGCCAAGACTTATTGCGGTCGCACCAGCCCCTGAAGCTGTTCAACGCCTGCGCCGTTATAACAGCCATTTCTGCATTAATCAAAACGGAAACTGCGCATCAATTTCCGATGCCGCCAGCTCTACGATAAACCCAGACAAACGCTCAACGATCACCTTCATCAGTTGCTCTCCTTTTTCCGCCGTTGCGGGAAAAGGATTGCCGGAACCCGTGTTCTTCGTCAGCAGGTGCCAGGGTCGAGTAATGCTGACCCAACCATTATTGATGCCATCGAACCGAGTTGCCTTGACTGCACCGTCATCTGCAACAATCGCTCCGTCAGCGTCTTTCAGAACAAAGTCATTGAAATAGGCGAGCCCCAATGCCGTTTCCATTTCTCCAGCGTGATCACCGGCATCTTCAAAAATCTCCTTCTGGACGTCGGCCGTGATTCCGCGAAACCAGTCGCACAGGAAGATTTGAACCTTGGTCTTTCCGCTGAGTTCTCGCAGCAGCGGCTTAAACTCGTTGCCGCCATGACTATTCAGAATGACCAGCTTGTAGACGCCATGGCCTTCCAGCGAATCCACGAGATCCTTAATCACAAGGCCCAGGGTGGACGGATTAACATTCATCGACAATCGACACTTTGCCTGATTCGTTTCCGTGCCGTAGGGAATCGGGGGCAACATCACCACTTTCGCGCCCCTGTTCCACGCCGCTTCGCACACTCGTGATGAAATCGCTTCCGCCTGAAACGTGTCCGTGCCATACGGCAAGTGCAGATTATGCGGCTCGGTGGCTCCCATTGGCAATACGGCTACATCGTACTCGCAACTCTTCACTTGCGAATAATTGGTTTCAGACAATATGTACGGTCGCATGGGTCCAGCTTTGCGTGCAAGAATAAACAGGGTTAACTGACCACCATTCTATCGCGTGGCTATCGTTGATACACGCGAACATAGTCGACCAGCATCTGGGTCGGAAAGTTTGTCTTTTCACCAGGGTTACCAACAAACTGGCCGCCGACAGAAAGGTTCATAACCAGATGAAAACGTTGATCAAACGGAGCGGGGAATTTTCCGCCATCCGAAACCCACTTCGTTTGTGTCTGCCATAGCTTTCCATCGACATACCACCGGATTACGCCTTCTTCCCACTCAACAGCAAATGTATGAAAGTTTTTTGAAAAATCTCCGGACTCGAGTTTCAGAGTCTCTCCCGTATGAGCATTGTCCGGCCATGCGGCACCGTAGTGCAGGGTTCCCCACACAACGTTTGGTTCCTGCCCCGAATGGCGTTGTCCACGGGGATTTACGGGATTTTTGCAAGCGCTGCGATCGCCGCGTGGTAGATCCGCCTAGCCACCGTCATCAGTTTGAGAACCTTGGGACGCCGCTTGTTTTCTCGAGGTTCAACGCGGTCCGGAC